>JBLFYM010000039.1:0-43722 GCA_047608975.1 Limisphaerales bacterium
GCAGCCGTACAGATCGGAATTCGCAAGGCGGACTTCCTGCCCAAGATCACACTGCTCGGCAACGCCGGCGTCGCCAGCCTCCAGGCGAACAATCTCTTTGAAGCGGACAGCGGCCTCTTCGACATAGGTCCGAATATCGAAATTCCGATTTTTCAATACCGCTCCCGCAAATCCGCCGTCGCGCACGCCAAGGCCGAGTTTCGTGAAGCCGGTGCCAATTACAAATCCGCGTTCCTGACCGCCGTGAAAGAAGTCGACGACGCCCTGCTGGATGCTCGCAGCTACACCCGCGAACTCGATCTGCAACGGCTGGCCGTCCAGGCTGCCGGTGAAACCTCAACCGCCGCCAAAAACCGCTTCGAAACCGGCCTCGACGACTACTTCGATTTTGTCGTGGCCGAGCAGACTCATCTGCAAGCCCAAGCCCAGGAAGCCGCGTTGACCAGCGAACGGCAATTGTCAGCGGTCCGTCTCATCCAGGCCTTGGGTGGATCATGGGAGAGCAGCAAGCGTGAGCCCTGAACGTCCAGTCACACTGACGATCGCCGGCTCCGACAGCGGGGGCGGCGCGGGCATTCAGGCAGATCTCAAAACCTTTGCCTCGATCGGAGTTCACGGCACCAGCGCGATCACCTGCGTGACTTCGCAAAACCCCGTGGAGGTCCGCTCGATCCAGGCGATGAAGCCAGAAGTTCTTCGCGACCAGATCGAGGCGGTCTTCGATGAACTGCAACCCGCCGCCGTGAAGACCGGCATGCTCTACTCAGCGAAGCTCATTGAGGTCGTCGTGGAGTGCCTCTCCGAGCGCAACTGCCCCCTCGTCGTGGATCCGGTCATGGTGGCAACCAGCGGTGCCCGTTTGTTGAAACCCGCTGCGATCCGAATATTGAAGGAACAGCTGCTCCCTCGGGCCACACTGGTCACCCCCAACCTGGAAGAGGCGGCGCTCCTCGCGAAACGACGACACATTCCCAAGAGCGTCGAAGAGATGGGAGAGATCGCCCTCCAGCTGCGCACTGAGTTCAATTGCCCCGTCCTGGTAAAAGGAGGCCATCTGGAAAGCGAACCCGACGCGACGGATGTCCTGATCGAAGGCGAAGAAAAACTCCTCCTCCGAGCACCGTTGATCGACACCGACTCCACCCACGGAACCGGATGCACCTACGCCGCCGCGATCGCCGCCTACCTCGCCCTCGGCTGCGAACTCCAAGACGCCGTGCGCATGGGCAAAGTATTCACCACCGAAGCCATCACCCAAAACTACCGCGCCGGCTCCCACGGCCACCTGAACCACTTCTGGGAGGAGTGAATGTGAAAGCGATCACGTTAAACCTCCACGAAGCTGACAGCTGACCTGAAAGATCCATGCTTATGACTCAAGCCCAACAAAAAAAGGATTGGTACTCTGTGCGTTGCCTTTTTCGCATCAAAGGGTTCAACGATTCGCCCAAGAAATACGTCTACGAAGAACGCATCACAATCTGGCGCACTAACTCAATCGAAGAGGCGATTGAACTGGCTGAAGAAGAAGGAAAAACCTATGTGGGGGATGATCAAAGTGAATACTTGGGACTAGCCCAAGGTTACGACCCAATTACCAGTAGGCTGACTTCCGGCGCAGAGATCTACTCCTTGATGCGCAATTCAAACCTGAGTGCGGAGAAGTATCTGGACAGGTTTTTCGATACTGGAGATGAATGTGCATCGACGATTTAGAATGCAAACCGAAAACATCAGAACCATCTCGCCAGCTACCACGACCTCCTGAAGCACTTCTGGGAGGAGTGTCTATTCTTGTTGCCAACGGCAAACCTCCACGAATTTCAATGCCCGCTTTTTGATTCCAACCCGGATTGATTCGTAGCCTAGTCAATCACATGTGGATGGATGAGGTTACCGGGACAATCGAGGAGCAAGCGGATGAAGGTTGAGCTCCGAGGATTATCCAAGCGGTTCGATAAAATGGATGCGCTTGCTGATGTGTCGGTGGAATTTGAACCTGGCAAAATCGTGGCAGTGCTCGGGCTGAATGGGGCGGGGAAGAGTACGCTCCTACGCTGTATGGCAGCGATCGCCGGCCCCAGTTCGGGAGGTGTGTACTACGATGACGAACTCCTGCTGCGGGATCGGCTCGATCTGCGCCGCCGCTTTTTCTTCCTCCCGGATGTGCCGTATCAGTTTGAAGGCTACTCCGTGCTGCGAAACATCAGCATCACCCTGCGTCTCTTTGAAGCGGATCGAGCGGGGGTTGAGGACACGGTGCTGCAACTTTTGAAAGATCTGGATCTCGTGCCCCACGCGAAGACCGCGGTTCAGGAACTCTCGCGCGGTCAGATCTACAAAACCGGATTGGCCTCACTCCTGGCCGTGAATCCAGATCTTTGGCTGCTCGACGAACCATTCTCTGCGGGAATGGACCCGCAGGGCATGGGCGTGTTTCGCAAGCACGCGCGCGCTGCAGCCGCGAGCGGGCGCACCATCATTTTTACCACCCAGCTGCTCGATGTGGCAGTGAAGTTTGCGGACCTAATCTGCGTGTTGCATGAGGGTAAGATCCGTCTCTTTGAAAGCGTGGAATCCCTCCGTGAGACGAGGGAATTTCCCGACGACTCCCTGCAGGATCTCCTCGGCCAATTTCGGGAGGAAGATGCGTGAAGATTCATTCACCAGAATTTGAGAAGAGGCTGACAGCAATCGTGCGCGATGCCGTTCTGCAGAATGCGGTATGGACTCTAATCTCGAGACAGAGAAAGAAGAGCTGGTGGTCCAAATTGGGAGCCATCGTGGGACTTGGTCTCGGCCCCGCATTCAGTGTCCTCTTTATCGGCTTCGTTATCGGCGGGAAAGCAAGTCACGAACAATTGGTGGCAGCCGTCGGTTGCTGGTTCCTGGGTTCGACTTTTTGGCTGGGCGGGCTGATTTGTTCCTTCGTGAACTCCAAAGACGGCGACAGGTTTGCTTTGGACAATCTTCCCATCAGTGACGCCAGAATTTTCAACCTCTGCTGGCAGGAGATATGCGTAAGCGCAAGGGCGCGATGTCTTACCGGACTGGCGATGGGATTGGTGCTGTTGGAGTTCCCTCCAGATACCCTCATGGAATGGATCGGACTGTTTGTGTTCGCAATCCTTTACTGGCGGGTCTCGTTGGCCCTCGGGGCTCTGATTGCTGCCTATCTGCCACCCTCATTGGTTACCTCGATAGGTCCAGTGCTGTTGGTGATCCCGATCGGATTGGGCCTCTACCACGACACATTTCCAGAATTCCTGGTCCAGCTTTTCGAGCCCTTGGTCAGCATTGTGAATGTCGCCTTTCCTACCGCATGGCTGGCGCAGTTCCTAGGCTGGTTCAGCGATCCCGAACATTCACGAAACTGGATCTTCGCGATCCCTTTGTTACTGATCCTCACCCAGCTCACCCGCACCCTCCGGCGCCTCCGAAGCACCTGTCGCTATCACGAACCGGTATCCTTTGTGGTTGCTGATGAGGAAGACGAAGAACTTGAAAACTGGGTGGCATCGAAGCATGGCGAATTCACAGTCGGGTTTACCGAAGCCGACTCCGCATTGCAGATCACAGATTCAGCGGAACTGAATCGGGATTTTCTCCGCCCGGTTCCCATCGATCAGAAATTTGGAGTCCTCGAGCGTTGGATCTACGCTTGGTTTACACCCCGGGAAAAACTGCTCACCGAGGCATTCTGTCAACCGCCGTTGCGCCTGACGGCCAACTGGGTGAAGTGCATGAAGCTGCTGGTCATATGTGCGATTGTAAGCGCGGCACTCCCTCCATTGAGTGGGGGGCACATCGGTCTACAGTTGGTGGTTGGACTGTTCGTTCTAATGTCCCTGTGTTCCCTCGGAGATTTCGAAGGGAGGGCGCTTTCCTCCGCACGGGGGAACAATCAGCTGGTCTTCCATAGCGGGTTCCCGGTCAGCTTTCGGGAGCTACAGGCGATGTCACTGAAAGCGACGCTCATCAAGTTGTTCGCCGCCTTGCTTCCAGTGTCAATCATCGTGGCCTTGCTCAGCTGTTCTTGGGGGGCCGTCTGGTTTCCGGATGGTCCAAAGCCGCTGACAACGTTCGGTCAAATCACATTTGGTGCGGAGACCGGAGTCGAACTTGTTCTTCTGTGGCTCGTCTATTCCCCCACTGTGACCGCTAGCGACTATGCCGAGCGGTCGACTGCCAACAAACGCGGCTTCTTCGGAGCCTTCCTCTTTTTCACCATCGCCTTCCCAGCCACAGTGATTTCGATCTTGGCTGTTGTGGCTACCCTTGTCACCAGTACCCTGTGGGTGACGCTCGCAACCCTGGCATTCGGAGCAATCTGCTCGATTCTCGTGGTCAAATACTACGAAAAGCGACTGAACGGTCCACGGATCGATCTGATTCCATCAGCCAAAAAATCTTAGTCCATTCATGATATTTCCAGATCACTGCTGTGAACCTATCCTCCTAGACCCGACCGACCCACGTCTATGCCAACCAAATGGTAAGTGCGATTTCGAAAACGTTCGTTGGCCCTAATGGCGCCAGTTTAGGCGGGATGTTCTGGACGAGTGTGATGCGTCGCGGAGCGACGAGGTCTCCGATGGTCGGATGTCCCGAACATCTCCCTTAAACTGGTGCCATTCTCGTTGGCCCCAATGCCTATCCCACGCGCAACTGGACGGACCACAGGTCCATCCTACGCTTGGTTCAACTGCATCGTTGCGGCGAAATCGTTCCATTCGGCCCAATCCAGCAACCGATCAATGCCTACTTGATCAGGCCGAGTTGTCGGAAGCGGTTGTCGACTTCCTTGAGGTGGAAATCGACGGAGCAGAGGCCTTCGAGTTCGCCCGGTTTGAAGTGTTTCGCCACGTCGCGGTCGGAGAGGAGTTGTTCGAGGAAATCCGCGTCATCGCGGCCGGCGTGTTTGACTTCCCAGGTCTGCATCGCGTTGCGTTGTACGAGATCGTAGGCCTGCTCCCGGGTGAGGCCTTTGCGGATGAGTGCCAAGAGAACGGTCTGGGAATTCCACATGCCGAGCGACAGTCCGAGGTTCTTCTTCATGTTCTTGGGATAGACGTTGAGGTCGTCCAATACCCGGCTGAGCAAATGGAACATGTAGTTCAGCAGGCAGCATGAATCGGGGAAGATCACGCGCTCGACGCTGCTGTGGCTGATATCGCGTTCGTGCCAGAGTGCGACATTCTCCATTCCGGCAACCGCGTTTCCACGGAGCACCCGGGCGAGTCCGGTGAGGCGTTCCCAAGTGATGGGATTGCGTTTGTGCGGCATGGCGCTACTGCCCTTCTGTCCCTTCTTGAAGGGCTCCTCCGCTTCGAGGACTTCCGTGCGTTGAAGATGGCGAAACTCAACCGCCCAACGCTCGATGCTTGCGCCGATCAACGCGAGGGTGTTCATAAACTCCGCATGGATATCGCGCTGTATCACCTGCGTGGCAATGGGCGCGGCGCGGAGACCGAGTTTGCGGCAGACGTGGTTTTCGATCTTCGGGGAGAGATGGGCGTTGGTACCGACGGCACCGGAGAGCTTGCCGACGGCGGCGGAGTTGCGGGCGGTTTCGAGGCGGGTCAGGGCGCGACCAAATTCATCGTGCATCAGGGCCATCTTCAGGCCGAAGGTCGTGGGTTCGCCGTGGATGCCGTGGCTGCGCCCGATGCAGGGGGTGAGCTTGTATCGGCGGGCCTGCTTGGCCATCGTCTTGCGCACGCGCTTGATGTCCTTGATCAGGAGATCGGCGCTCTGGACGATCTGCACGGCAAAGGAAGTATCGACGATGTCACTGCTGGTGAGACCAAAGTGCAACCAACGGCTGGCCTTGTGATTGATTTTTTCCGCCACCGCGGTGGTGAAGGCGATCACATCATGATTGAGCGTCCGCTCCAGTTCCTTCTGCCGGGTGAAAAGTCCTTCGGGATCGGCGAACCATTTGTCCGCACCTTTCTTCATCCGCGCAAAATCAGCGGCCGGCACGGTTCCTTCCTTCACCAAAGCTTCACTCGCGAGCAGTTCGATCTTCAGCCAGATGCTCAATTTGTTCGCATCTGTCCAAATGGCCCGCATCTCGGGGCGTGTATAACGTCCAATCATGGGCGGAGAGTTAACGGGCTCGGAGCCGCCCAAAAAAGGAGAAACTGTTAACAGCCTAATTTCGACCCACTCGCGCGTGGATCAACAGTCGTAGATCGACTCCACCACCGGCGGATTCCACCAGATCGCCCTCCCGGCATCAGCAGCAATGACGGACGCGGCATTGTAACCACACAGGCCGGTGATGTTGCCGCCGGGATGGGTGGAACCACCACAGAGATACAGACCCTCGACGGGAGTGCGGTAGCGGCCGGCACCGTTGAAGGGACGGTTGTAGCCAATCTGGTCGTTCCCGAAGGAACCGACCAGCAGATCGCCTTCGCGCATGTTTGGCAGGGTCTCTTCCGTGTCGAGGGGGCTGAGGGAAAAGTGATCGAGGATGGCGTCGGCGCGGAGGTTTGGTGCGAGATTCGGTGCGTATTGCGACCAGAACTTCAGCAGGCGTTCGCCGTGCTGATCCCGTTCCGACTTCCAGTTCTGCGGGTCGCCCTTCAAATGATAGGGCAGCTTCTCCCAAAGAAACGCGGAGTGTCGGCCATCGGTGGCTTGCGTGGAATCAAAACGAGTGGGACAGGCCCCCCAAGCAACGGTCGGCGGATAGGTTCCCTGTTCATGGGCCGAAACGATTTCATGGAACTGATCGAGTCGCTCCAGGCCCAGGATGATCATGAATGCCTCGTTCAATTCGGGCTGAGACTTGGCCGCAGCGTATTGGGGAGCTTCGTTCAACGCGAGGTGCAGTCCAAACAGCGGCGCGAGCAGATTGTATTCAAAGCGTTCGGCCTGTTCGCGAATCGAGCGCGCAATCTCGGATTCCGGCAGCAGCTCCACAAAGGTCTGCTGGGGATTCAGTCCCGACACGACGAACTGCGATTCGATGGTTTCACCATTGGTGAACTCGATCCCGGCGGCGTTTGTTCCCCGGATGAGGATTCGTTCCAACTCGATCCCGCACCGGATCTCCCCACCATGAGATTCGATGTCGGCGACCAGAGCCTTCGCCAGACCCGCCGAGCCACCGACGCACATCTGCGCCTTGTGACGGGAAGCCAGGAGTGACGGAATCGCGTGACCAAAGCCGGGCAGACGCAGATCGACTTCGCGCAGTCCGTTGAAGAACAGCAGACCTGCCCGGATGGCGTCGTGCTCGAATTCATTGGTCACGAAATCCAGCGGTGACCACGCGGAGACTTCGAGCAATCGACGGCCAAGCTTGGATTCGCTCAGGCGACGTCTTCGTTCTTCCTTCTGCAACGGTGCGCACTGGGCTTCCGGTATCAGAATCTGTTCGACGATGGGCTGGAACTCCTCGGTCCAGCGGCGCAGTACTTCGGCATCCCGGCGGGAGAATTGCGCGAAGGATTCGCAGGTGCGATCGAGGTCCGTCCACCACTGAAGACTGCGCCCATCCGGCAGGATCATCGCCACGTTCAGCTCGGGCTCAACGTAGCGGGCACCATGCCGTTCGAGTTGCAGATCACGGTACCAGGGCATCGCCGTAATCGCGCGATGGAAGAACGAATGGGGATTGTGGCGAATCCCCGGCACGCGCGGGTTCTCAATCGTGGAGAGCCCGCCTCCCGGCACCTCCGCCCGGTCCACCGACAAGGTCTTCAGGCCGCACCGGGAGAGGTAGGCCTGCAACACCAGCGCATTATGTCCCGTGCCGAGGATGATTCCGTCGAAGGCCATTGGTCGGAGGATCAGCGAAGAGCCGACTCAGGTCAACTTGGAGAATGGGTCCACAATTGGCTTCCGTCGGCGTCATAATTTGCAACCATCCAAAGATGACCCCGGACATATCTCGCAGGACTTTTGTACGCCGCACCGCAACAGCCGGTGCGGCTTTCACCATCCTCAAGGCCGGTTCGGCCCGGACCTATGCGGCCAACGAAAAGCTGAACATCGCCTCAGTCGGCGCAGGCGGCCAGGCGGCGGGCGACATTCGTAACCTGTCTTCGCAAAACATCGTTGCGCTGGCCGATGTCGATTGGGCCCGGGCGGCCGGAACGTTCAAGAAGCATGAGTCCGCGAAGACCTTCAAGGATTACCGGAAGATGTTCGACAAGATGGCGTCAGAAATTGACGCGGTCATCGTGGGCACGCCCGATCATCATCATTTCTCCGCTTCGATGATGGCCATCCGGCTGGGCAAACCGGTCTATTGCGAAAAGCCATTGACCCATTCCATCTGGGAGGCGCGTGAACTTACGCTGGCGGCGCGCAAGGCGGGAGTTGCCACGCAAATGGGCAATCAGGCCCAGGCCACCGAACAGACCCGAGTCGTCCAGGAGTTCGTCATGGACAAGGCCATCGGTCAGGTCCGGGAAGCACACATCTGGACGGATCGGCCTTCCAAAGGCATCTACGGGGAATACTGGCCCCAAGGCATCGCGCGTCCGAAAGAGGTTGAGAAGATTCCCAACACACTCGATTGGGATCTCTGGCTGGGGCCCGCACCGGAGCGCGGATACAACTCCGCCTATGCACCGCGCACTTGGCGGGGTTGGTGGGACTTCGGCACCGGCGCGCTGGGCGACATTGCCTGTCATTTTTTCGATCCCGTGTTTCGGGCACTGAAACTGGGCGCACCAGACAGCGTGGAAGCGACCTCATCCCGGGCCAACAAGGAGACCTTTCCGCTGGCATCGATGATCACGTATCAGTTCCCGAAACGGGGCGACATGGCCCCGGTCAAACTCGTCTGGTACGACGGCGGCCTGCGACCACCACGTCATCCCGCCCTGACGGATGGCGACCTGGTGGGGACCAACGGGCTGTTACTCGTCGGAGACGATGGTGTGCTGCTGTCCGACTGGAAGCAGTGGCGGCTCCTGCCGGAGAAACGGGCCAAAGCCTACGGCACGCCACCTAAAAAACTCGATCGTTCGCCCGGCCATCACCAGGAATTCATCGACGCCTGCAAAGGCGGCAAGATCGCCGGGTCGAACTTCGACTGGGCGGGTCCCATGACCGAAGCCGTGCTCTTGGGCAACGTCGCGCTTCGCTACGAGCTACGCGAGGATCTCACGAAAAAGAAACTGCTTTGGGACGCGAAGAATCTGAAGTTCTCCAACCACGCCGCCGCCAACCAGTTCTTACGCCGCGACTATCGCAAGGGTTGGGAGGTCTGAGTTTTCTTTCAAACGGCGTTCCGGCCTCCTCTTGGAGTCCACACCCAAGAGGGGGCGAATAGCGGCAGAGGACTCCCACAGTCCAAAACGCTATCGCGACCGACAGGGTCAAATCCAAAGCGGCAGCGCTGCCGCTGTCAACCTGCTCAAGTTTGCGTGAGCGGCCAGGCGATCACTGGGAGGCGTCGCGCGAAGAGCACGTTGTCGGGTTGAGCTCGCAATTCGATCCCGATCTGGTCGCCCATTGAGTTCTCACGGACATCCACTTCGGCCCGCTGGAGCGGCCAAGGTTGATGATGGATCTCGCCGCAGCGAATCGAGCCGGCCGGATCACCGGCGTAAAGAGAGTAGCGTTCGGTCAACCAATGCTCCACCGACCCAGGCAAACTGTGGAACACATCGCCAACGGGTCGATAGATTGCCCGGAAGTTGGCGCTGGGGGAATTGGCATGGGTGCGACGACTTCGGTAAGCCACGTCCGGCGCAAACGAGGCATCCATGTCCGCATCAAAATAGGGCAGATGAAATCCCGCACGGGCCGCTCGGACGGCCAACCAGGATTCCGCGTCCAGCGAGAAAAACCACACGCCCGGTTTACCATTGCGAATGACATAAGTGCGCACGTTCAACTCCAGAAAACGATCTGTCGTCGGGAAGCCTGGCAATCCACGCGCCCCGACATCGGTCATGAGAAACGGCACGACTCCGATCCAGGCAGCGCCATCAAAGGTATCCAACTCAAGCCCACTCGGGAGCAATCGTTCCACCAATGCAGGTGCGACCCGCCAATGCAAAAACGCGAGCTGTTCCCAGGTCATCCGCATGACCCAGGGCCGATCCGGCATCGGCCAAGGCCGGTGTTCAGTATCGGTGGATAAGTCAGCGGACATCGAACCCTTCATTGCTTGGCAGCCACCTGCGCCTGCCAACGAAGATAGCGAGCGGCCAGCTCCTTGACCTTGGCCGGATGCTTCGCGGCCAGGTTGGTTGTTTCGGTGGCATCGGACTGAAGGTTATAAAGTTCCCACGCCTTCCCGCGGGCCGGATTGACGATCTTCCAATCGCCGGCCATGAGCGCCTGATTGCGGGGAGCATCCCAAGCGAGAATGTCATGCGGCTGGCGCTTCCCGCCTTGAAGAACGGGAACGAGACTTCGACCCGCCATCGGCAGCGGTGAACGAGTTTGGAAGGTTTTTGGATAGGCGATGTCCGCCGCATCGAGACAGGTGGCCATGATGTCGATGACGTGTCCCGGTTGCCGCGTGATCGTCTGCGCTTCGATTCCTTTCGGCCAGCGGGCAATCAAGGGCGTGCGAATGCCGCCTTCATAGGCGGTGGCTTTGAAGTTGTTGAACGGGGTGTTGCTCACATTCGCCCAGGCATGCCCGTATCCGGAGAAGGTGTCCGGTGGTCCCGGCATAAGCTGCGGACCGCTGCCCGGTTTGATTGCCGTACCATCGATTCGCCAGGCACCGTTCGATCGGTTGGGACCGAAGCCAAAACCCGCATTGGAGGGCGCCACTCCACCATCCCGTGCGGCGCCATTATCGGAAAGGAAGAGAACGAGTGTATCGTCCTTCTTCCCCGAACGATCGACGACTTCCAACACCCGGCCGATGCCGGCATCAATCGCCGAAATCTGCGCGGCGTAAACGGCCATGCGCTCGGCCTGCCATTCCCGATTCGGATCCTTGGTCCAATCACTCACACCAGCCGCCCGGGGCGAGAGTTTCCAATCCGTTGGAATGAGTCCGGACGCTCGCCCCTTTGCGAAACGCTCGCCCCGCCAATGATCCCAACCCTTGTCCAGATATTGTCGGCGGTAGGGAGCGACGTACTTCTCCGGCGCATGCAGTGGCCAGTGAGGCGCGATGTACGCGAGATAGAGAAAGAACGGCTTCGACTGCTTCACCGATTGTTCCGCAAATTCGACGGCATGGTCGGAGAAAGCGTCGGTCATGAAGAATCCCTCCGGAAACTGCCAACGATCGCGGTCCAGATGGAACGGGTTGGCTTTCACCTCATGAAAGTAGCTGATCTTGCCCTGACACATCGGACCGAAGAAACGGTCGAAGCCCCGATCAACCGCCAGATCACGTCCCTGCCATTTGCCGACCATGGCCGTGTGATATCCGCCGGCCTGCAGGAGCTCGGAAACAAGGACGCACCTGCCAAAATCCTTTGGCTGATTCCAGGCGCGACCACTGTGCCCGGTCTGTTGACAATACAGGCCCGTCAGCAACGATGCCCGCGTGGCACCACAGACGGCGTTGTTGTAGAAGCGGGTGAAACGCATTCCGTCCTCCGCCAGCGAATCGATGTGGGGCGTCCGAATTTCACCGCCGTAGCAGCCGATATCGGACCAGCCCATGTCGTCCACCATGATGACGACGATGTTTGGTTTCGAGGCTGCGCCGGCGGCGGCAACGAACGCAGAGCAAAGGCCGATAAGAAGCGTGGTTCGAATTCGATGCATGTCTGTGATTAAAGGTTCCAACCGGGCGAATGGCAAAGCTTAGCGGTAGCAATGCAGCTCAATTCTAACCGCGGATTTCGCGGATAGGCCGCAATCGGAAGGAGGACAAGGGAATGGAGACAAAGGAATTGGGGATAACATCTGAGAAAATTCCCCTGTCTCCATTCCTGTGTCTGAACGCAAAGGAAAGCTGTCGCACCGTAGCCCAACCAACAACCCGGCACTCGCAGTCAGCGGGAGTCGGGCGGAACAAAGCTCCAGGCCACGATCCGGGTTTTCTTCTGACCGTGGTTCATTTCAAGCGTACGGACTTCGCGAGACTTTGCGGTGTTGAGGGCTTTGTAGATCCCGGGAAGGTTGTCGCGACCTGAAACGAGGGTCGTGAACCACCTGCAGGTTTCCGGGATCATGGCGCTTTGCTTGATCATGCGCCGGATGAAGGCGGCCTCACCACCGGAACACCAGAGTTCACTGGAAGTACCGCCAAAATTTCGGACGGGCTCCTGCTCCGGCGAGGTTTCGCCCCTCAGGTTTTTCAGCTTCCTCAACGTGCTCGCCTCGGCGGCTTCGCGGGAACTGTGAAAGGGCGGGTTGCAGATCGACAGGTCAAATCTTTCACCTGGTTTGAGGATGCCGTTGAAAATCTCTCCGGCGACGGTCTGTAGGCGACACTCGAGGTTCCGCTTCAAAACCTTGTTGGCGATCACCAGCTGTGAGGCCCAATGCACCGCGATTGGATCGATGTCCGAGCCGACAAACTTCCAGCCATATTCAGCGGCGCCGATGATCGGGAACACGCAGTTCGCGGCCACCCCGATATCGAGAACCCGAACGGCGCGACCCTGCGGAACGTCACCATCGTTGGCTTCGGCCAGGAGATCCGCGACGCGATGCAGGTAGTCCGCGCGACCCGGGATCGGCGGGCAAAGGTACCCGGCCGGAATATCCCAGTGAGTGATTCCGTAATGGTGAACTAACAGCGCGCGATTGAGCGCCTTCACCGCGGCGGGATTGCCAAAATCGATCGTCTGTTCTCCGGAAGCCCCACCGGGCGAGGCGACCACGAAGTCGGCGAGGTCTGGTACACTGCGAATAAGCGCGGGAAAATCGTAGCGCTCGCGATGGCGGCTCCGGCTATGGAGTCCGTCGGCGTTTACGGATCGTTCGGGTTCAGACATTCAGCATGCGGGATACTAAATAGTGGAACTGACCGAATGTGAATTTGAGAAAGCTCATCCGCTGTCAGGGTAAACCCAGACAACAAGCGGAGTAAACGTGAAGTCTCAAACTCGGTTCGCTAAACTTGGGGAGTGACCCAGCGGAAATCCCGACCTGAATCCCGGCCACCCGTTCTGTCTCGCAATCACCGTATGCTTCACCTTGTCCTTGGAGAAACATCACCGGCGGACAGAACATGGTGACCAGAGCCGTTTCCCCACTCTGCTTGACGATGGCCGACGATTCTATTCCACTCCTGTCCGCCGCAGGGCGACCACCGATCAAATGAGTAACAACGGAACAAAATTTACCACCGCCCGCGGAGTCGGACTCGCGCTAAAGGGCGCGGCCATGGGCGCAGCCAATGTGATTCCGGGAGTGTCCGGCGGAACCATCGCGTTCATCACCGGCATCTACGAAGAGTTGATCAATTCCATCAAGTCCTTCGACCTCCATGCGCTAAAGCTGGCAATGCAGTTCAAGGTGAAGGAATTCGCCGCTCACACAAATCTGCAGTTTCTCATCTCGGTCGGCATCGGCGTGGTCGTCAGCATCATCAGTCTGGCCAAGCTTCTGGAGTTTCTGTTCATCAATCATGAGCTGCTCACCATGGCTTTCTTTTTCGGCCTGATCGTTTCTTCCGTCTATCTGGTGGGCAAACAGATCGGGAAGTGGGACGCCGCCGCCATCTTCATGTTGTTGCTGGGGGTGGGCATCGCCGCCGGCATCGCGTTCCTCAAACCGGCCCAGGAAGACACCGCGCCGCTATGGGTGTTTCTGTGCGGCATCGTCGCCATCTCCTCCATGATTCTGCCGGGATTATCCGGCTCTTACGTCCTGCTGATCATGGGCAACTACCTCCTCGTACTGAAAGCTATCAGCACTCTTAATTTCGGCATCCTGATTCCGATGGCGGCCGGTTGCGCGGTCGGGCTCGTCGCCTTCTCCCACATCCTTTCCTACATCTTCAAACACTTCCGTAACGGCACGCTCGGTCTGTTGACCGGATTTGTGGCCGGTTCGCTCGCCATCATCTGGCCTTGGAAGAAGACGACCTTTCTCAATGACACCGCCGGCGAATTCATCCTCAAGCGCGGTGAAGAGAAAATCGTATCCGGCTACGAATGGTTTCTGCCGGAGATGAACGGGGAGTTTGGCTTCGCCCTCTTCCTGATGCTCGTCGGGGTCGGGGTTGTCGTTTTCATCGGCCGTTTCGACGACTCAAAATCGGCGACCTCTGAGGCACCCAAGGCATCGGCCGAATGAAAGCCGCAATTATCTACGGCAGCCGCGATGTCCGGGTCGAGGACATCGACATGCCCGAACTGAATCCCGGTGAGGTGCGCGTCAAGATCGGCGCGGCACTGACCTGCGGCACGGATCTCAAGGTCTTCAAACGCGGCTATCACGCGAAGATGATTCAACCCCCGGCGGTCTTCGGTCACGAATTCGCCGGATCCGTCTCCGGCGTCGGGGATGGCATACAGGGTTGGCAATCCGGCGAACGCGTCGTGGTGGCCAACTCGGCGCCTTGCGGTGAATGTTTCTTTTGCCAGCACGAGCAGGAAGCGCTGTGCGACGATCTGCTTTTCCTCAATGGAGCCTACGCCGAATACGTCAACGTGCCCGCGCGCATCGTCGAGAAGAACATGCTCCGCATCGGTGAGGACATCAATTACGCGGATGCCGCTTTGACCGAACCACTGGCCTGCGTGGTCCAAGGGGTTTCGGAGAGCCGACTCTGGCCGGGTGATCGCGTGCTGGTGATCGGGGCGGGCCCGATCGGACTCATGTTCACCGCGTTGGCACATCACCTGGGCTGTCACGTGACCGTGGCCGGCCGCGGCGAACAACGGTTGGCCGTCGCCAAAAAGCTCGGGGCATATCACACGATCAACATGACCGGGCGGGAGGATGTCGTGACCGGGGTGCGGGCTCGGTTCGCGAACGAAAACTCCTTCGACGTTGTCATCGAAGCCACGGGCAAACCGGAGGTTTGGGAAGCCGCGGTGGCCTTGGTCCGCAAAGGTGGGTTGGTCAATTTCTTCGGCGGTTGTCCATCCGACACCAGCATCACTCTGGACACGGGTCGGCTGCATTACTCGAGCATCACGCTGCGAGCCAGCTTCCATCACACTCCGGATTCTGTGCGCAAGGCACTGGATTTCATCCGCAAGGGTGTAATCCGGGCGGAGGATTTTGTGAACGGCAAGTCACCCCTCACGGAGCTGCCGGCACTGCTCAATTCGATGGTTGAGAACAATCACGCCGTCAAAACTTTGATCGACGTATCCCGCTAATCAGTCGGGGCGTAATACTCAATCAGGCTTTCCACAGACTTTCACCATAGCGGAAGTCCTTGCGTGCAGCTTCTTTGATGAGCGAGTCGAACTCGGGCTGCCCTTTGACCTTCATGTTCTTCGCGTCCCAATCGATGTTCTTGCCGGTCCGTTGAGCCAGCGCGCCCAACAGAACCATCTCAGTGAGCGGAACGGCGTAGTCAAAGTTGGAGCCGGGCTGTTTGATATCGCCCTTGATCGCGCGGAAGAGTTCGTCGATCGGACCATTTCCAAGGGAAGGGAGCTGCTCGATCTGGTCGAGTTCCGGCTTAACTTCCGCCATCCGGGCGTTCGGCGTGATGACGGGTTTGGTCGGGCGCATGCCTTCATGGTAGAGAGTGTTTTTGCTGCCTTCCATGTACATGCCGCCACCACTCGGAAGCGCCTGTTTCTGATCCCAGCGTTCGGGCTTCGGAACCTCATAACCCGCTTCATACCATTTCATTTTTACGGCCGGTTTGTCGCCGCGTTTTGGAAAGTGATAGGTGACCACGGACTTCATCGGGATGAATCCCGGACCGGGCGGATCAATGCGCTCGATCTCAACCCGACTCGGAGAACCCAGACCCAAGGCATGGAACGGTGCATCAAAGGTATGACAGCCGATATCACCGAGCGCGCCGCAGCCGTACTGCCACCAGCTACGCCATTTGGTGGGCACATATTCGGGGCTGTACTTGGTGCGCTTGACCGGACCCTGCCAGAGCTTCCAGTCAAGCGTGTCGGGTACCTTTGGGGTCCCGATCGGCCACGCGGCGGGTTCCACAAACCAGGGACCACAGGGCCGGTTCGTCCAGGTGATGACCTCGCGAACATCACCGATCATTCCCGCATCGGTCCATTCCTTGATCCGGCGCATGCCATCGAAGGTGTGCCCCTGATTGCCCATCTGGGTATGCACCTTGTACTTGTGAGCTGCTTTGCGGAGGGTCCTAACCTGCCAGATGTTGTGCGCCAGCGGCTTCTGCACAAAGACGTGTTTGCCACGTTCCATGGCATCCATTGCCGCGGCAAAATGAGTGTGATCCGGCGTGGAAATCAGCACGGCATCAATCTCCTTTCCATGCTTGTCGAGTAGCTTCCGGAAGTCCTTGAAGCGCGCGGCATCCGGGTTCGCTTTGAAGGCACCGGCCGCGCGGCGGTCGTCTACGTCGGCGAAAGCCACGAGATTCTGCTTCGCTGCTTCATTCACGGCGTAGCGTCCCATTCCTCCCGCGCCGACGACCGCAACATTGATTTTGCTGTTCGCAGACTCACCGGGCTTGCCGATCGAGAATGACGGTAGCGAGAACGCTCCGGCCGCAACAGCGGTGGATTTGAGGAAGGTGCGACGTGAAGTTTTTTGCATGCTTTTTTACCGGTGATGTGAGGCCCCGCTATACGACCGGACCGCGAGTGGCGCAAGATCTTAGTTCCTTCGCGCGCCTACTCCAGCAGACTGATGGGTCGGTCGTCGCGTTGGGCCCGGATCGCGTCTGCGCGAGCCCGGTTCCACTTCGGCCCGTCCATCAGAACTGAATCTCGTTTTGCAGTGCCGACGGGTCCTTCCCATCGCTCCAGCGCAGCAAGCGCGGCGGCCTTGCGTTCGTCGGGCGCAGCCACAAAATCGTATTCGAATTCCCGGTACTCATCGAAGGTAGCCAGCGATTGCCAAGCCATCGAACGCACCGCTGAATACGGATCATCGAGCAGCAGCGCCAGGTAGGGCGCGATCCAATCCCGGCCCGAAGCCTCGACAGCCGGTGGCCATGAGGCTCCCCAGGCAGTCAGGCCGCGCTGGGCGGCATCGCCCTTCAGCAAATGGAGCACCGCCTGAGAGATTTCACGCTGTTCCGCGTCGAGCTCTGGTTTCGGCTGTTTATACCATTCGTGCAGGTGCTCGGCGGTCCATCCGAGGGTCTTGTCCAGGTGGCAAAGATTGCAGGCGTTCGGGCGATCGTACTTGGCCGTCTCTGTGGCGCTGGGACTCCAGATGGTATGGCTCCGAACCGCCTTCAGCAGCGCATAGCTGGTATGCGGCATGTGACAGTTGTAGCAGCGCGATCCCGAGGAACCGGCCGCATGATGCGAATGAATCTCACCAACGAATTTTTCCGGTTCATGACATTGAATGCAGGCCTTGTCCCCAAGGGCGGCCGGTTTCAACTGGTCGTTGGCCCATTCCCTCCGCGAGCGCGTATCATCCTTTGCCTGATGCATCTGGTGGCAGGTGACGCAGGACATCGTCCCATTGGTATGACAGGCAGAACGTAGCAGGCTGGTGTATTCGCGCCCGGCGACCCTCACCATGCTGTCCAACCAAAAAAACTGATCCGGTTCATCCTCAAGTTCTTCAGGTTCGATTTCACCAATTTCATCTGCGTGCATCTTGCGCTCGGCTGCGGCCTCAACCTCTTCCTCGCTGGCTTCGTCGGTTTCCAAAAGATGCGCCCCCAAGTCAACCTTGCGCAGCACGTCCAAATCGTCCCCGGGATGATGAGCGCGCCAATCGGATTGGCCATCCCGCGTCATATTGATGCTGTGGCAGGCGCCGCACACCTGTGAAGAACGGACGTGCGTAAGTTCGGAAGGATCAACGATCCTGTCCTTCAAGTCCTTGACGGCAGGATCATCCGGATGGCGATGGATTCGCACATGATTGCCCCCGGGCCCGTGACAGGATTCGCAGGAGATCCCGAATTCGGCGACCTGGCTCTCATAGGCGTTGCGATGAGTTTCGAAATCGCGTCGCGGTTCGCCATAGGTGGCGTGGCAGCGAATGCAGGTCTGGTTCCAACGCGCAATCTCGCTTTTGTAGCTGTCGTTGGGCTGCTCCATGAACGTGGCTTCGCGAGGCACCCAGCGTTGCTGATCTATCAGATAGGCAATGGGTAGCATCGCCAGTGTGCGGGCCAATCCGGCAGGGTACCAAAAGTTCTGCTGGTGATGCGAACCGGTGAGGAGAACCACCGGGAATTCGCGCCGTTCGAGGTTACGTCCCGGGATCAGATCAGGTTCGTAATTGATCCGCACCCACGGCTGCTGGTCACGGACGAACAGGTGGAATTCCTTGTCCGTGTCGGCAAATTTAAGGTGCACATCATCGAAGTCTCCGGCCACCGTTTCCAAGGTCGCCTTCTGAGTCATCGTGCGGTGGTACGAGGCGAACCAGGTATCGTGGTTGTGTTCGTGGCATTCGCGACAGGTGCTTGAGCTGACGTGGCCCGGATGCGGTTCGTCCTCGGGAATCATCTTGAGCAGCTCGCGGTCAGAAACGTCGTACGACACCTCGCCCTCGGGCAACTTCGAGATGCCAAACAACACCAACAGGATTGCGACGACGACCAGGTAGACGGGACGGATGGCGCGTTTCTTTGGTTCGGTGTCGGTCACGGCAGTTCGCAGAACGATGTTCAGTGTAACCGTGGCTGAAACCGATTCAAGGCCGGCGTCCCCACTCCTCAACTGATTCTTCAGCCAACGTTTTATCGACGAATTGCCGCGCTGCACCCTACAAGACAGTCCGTGCGCACGATCTATCTGGACTACAACGCAACGACTCCGCTCGATGCCGAAGTGAAGGCGGCCATGATGCCGTTTCTGGATGAGGTGTGGGGAAACCCGTCCAGCGTCCACCACGTCGGTCGGCGGGCGCGGGCCCTGCTCGACGATTTCCGCGATCGGTTTTCAATCGTGTTCCGGTGCAAGCCAAGCGAGATCGTCTTCACCAGCGGCGGCACGGAAGCCAATAATCTGGCCATCTTTGGAGTTGCGCGGCAGCTCAAGGAGCAAGGTCGGCATCTGATTACATCAACCATCGAGCATCACGCAGGGTTGCATTGCTTCGATTATCTGGAGGCAAAGGAGGGATTTGAAGTGACCCGTCTCCCGGTGAACGCTGCCGGGCAAATCGCCGCCGCTGACCTCCGCAGCGCGATCCGTGATGACACTGTGCTCGTTTCTTTGATGGCCCTGAACAACGAGACCGGAACCCTCCAAGATGTGAACGAATTCGGATCGATCTGCCGCGACCGGGGAGTTTTGTTCCACACCGACGCCATCCAGTGGTTTGGAAAACAACCTTTTGCCGGCGTCGACCAATTCAACGCAGATCTCGTGAGCGTCTGCGGCCACAAGTTCCACGGCCCGCGCGGGGCCGGAGCTCTGTATCTCCGTTCGCCGTTATTGCCGGATCCGATTCTGTTTGGTGGGGCTCATGAGAACGAAAGACGCGCTGGCACCGAGAATTTGCCAGCGATCGCGGGGTTGGTGGAGGCTTTGGAGCGTTTTGTCCCGAGTCCGGTATTCGCCACCACAGAGATCCGGTCCTACGCAGACCAGGTGATTAATCTGGCAAAACAGACGGACGGAATGACTTTCCGGGGTGATTTGGCACAGCGCGCCGCAAACACGGCGGCCTTTACCGTTATCGGTTGCGATAGCATAGCACTTTTGGCCGGTTTGGATATTGAGGGAATCTGTGCGTCCAGCGGGTCTGCCTGCTCTGCGGGATCAATCGAACCCTCACACGTCATGCGAGCGATGGGGGTTTCCGCATCCGAATCCAATGCCTTGCTTCGTTTTTCATTCGGCCGAGAGAATTGCCCTGCTGATGTGGGTGCATTGTGTGACATATTGCCACAGGTAATCCGCCGAGTCCGCGGAACGAACGCCGCTTGAGAAGTGTGAAGAACTACCCGATTGAGAGCCGAAGAGATGCGAATGAGTCGTCCCGGAATGGTGCCGGTCGGTAGGAACAACTCCGGCATAACTGCCCGGATGGCGTGTGAATTGCTTGGGGGCTTTGTTGATAAGGTCTGACTTGCCGGACAACCAGCAATGGCACCCCAAGGATGTTCACACCACAACATGTAGCGTTTAGCCCTTCTGCCAGCTTGACAGAGACACTTGTTTCACATATTCACACCCCTTAATAGTAATAGATAATTCTTTTAAAGAATCATCTCATAATAAGAGCCCCATGAAATTCTCGATAGCCAAGGATCAACTGATCGCCGGATTGCAAGCGGTGCAAAACGTCGTCGGGTCGCGCACGACGTTGCCCATCCTCTCCAACGTGCTGCTCAAAGCCGAAGGCGATCAGCTCGTGTTCACAGCCACCGATCTCGATGTCACCGTTTCGTGTGGAGTTGTGGCCAAGATCGAGAAGGAAGGGGACACCACCATTCCGGTGAAGCGTTTTTTCAGCATTGTCCGTGAATTGCAGGCACCTGAAATCGAGGTGGACACGAGCGACAAGAGCGTTTCGGCGGTCAAAGCCGGCGCATCGTTCTACAAGATCAACGGGATTTCCGGGGATGAGTTTCCGCCCATCCCGAAATTTGGCGAGGCGGCCTCTGTGACGCTTTCCCAAGCCAAGGTGAAGAGCATGCTCAAGAAGACGTCGATCGCGATCTCTATGGATGAATCCCGCTACGTTTTGAACGGGGTTTACATGAGCTTCCAACCCGACAAGCTGACGATGGTCGCCACAGACGGGCGCCGACTGGCCATGTGCGAGGAGGAGTTGGGTGGCGAAGGTGGTGCGGAAGGCGACATCATCGTTCCGACCAAGGCCGTTCAGGAGCTCAACCGCTTGCTCCAGAACAGCGGCGACGTGGTCATCAAATTCACCGATAATCAGGTTTCTTTTGAGCTTTCGGGCGAGGGTCAACACTCGGTGCTGCTGATTTCAAAACTGGTTGAGGGTAATTATCCGAACTACAAACAGGTGATTCCGAAAGAGACCAAGGAACGCGTCACGCTCGTCCGGGAAGAGCTTCTCCATGCGCTCCGCCGGGCCGAGATCATGACCAACGACAAGTCGAACTCGGTGAAGATGAGTTTCACGAAGAACAACCTCGCCATCACCGCCAACACCCCCGAAATCGGCGAAGGTCGCGAGAGCATCGCGATCAACTACAAAGGCCCGGAAATCTCGATCGCGTTCAATCCGGGCTATCTCATGGACCCGTTGAAAGTGCTGGATATGGACGAAGTCTTTTTCGAACTCAATGACGATCTCAGCCCAGGTTTGCTCCGGATCAACGAGCCGTATCTCTACGTCCTCATGCCGATGCGCATGTCATAGGGCCGGCGTTTAACAAAGGGCTCAGGTGGATTTTTTCCCGGATCGCTCGGAGTGAAAACCCGGCCGGCACCTCGGCTGTGGAATTTTTTTTCCCGGAGTGATTGACACCGGAATCTTCCTTGATAGTCTCCCGGGTCCGCGAATTGCGGAGTGAATTTGCGGCCTACGGGCCGCTGTATTTTTGATTTTTGTCCTATGAAACGTACGTATCAACCTTCGCGAATCAGCCGCAAACGGCAACATGGCTTTCGGGCCCGTAACGG
Source organism: Limisphaerales bacterium (assembly GCA_047608975.1). Taxonomy (GTDB): domain Bacteria; phylum Verrucomicrobiota; class Verrucomicrobiia; order Limisphaerales; family JAYPXF01. The sequence goes on from JBLFYM010000039.1 coordinate 21,603, forward strand.
CTCCAAAAGTGGCCGCGCCATCATCAAGCGCCGCCGCGCTGCCGGACGGAAGCGCCTGACTCCGGCCTGATCGGCGATCCAATGTCGGATGCGCCGCAGGCTCGATTGACGCTGGGGCGCGAGAAACGGTTCCAGAAGGGGCCGGAATTCGCCCGGGTCAAGGAGACGGGTCGACGACTCGTCCGGGGTTGTCTGGTGGCAAATTGGATTGTGTGTCCCGAGAATGCCGTTTCCCGGCTGGGGCTGATCACGTCCAAAAAGATGGGGAACGCCGTCAAACGCAGCCGCGCGAGGAGATTGATGCGGGAGGCTTTCAGGCAACACCAATATGAGTTTGCGCAGCCGATCGAGCTGGTCCTCATAGCGCGGCGATCCATCAACGAAAAAGACTTTGGCCAGGTAGAACGCACGTTTCTGAAACTCATGACTGAGGCCGGGGTGTTGCGGGAACAGCAAGCATGAATCCGCTACAACACATTTTCCTTTTGCTCATCAAAGGATACCAGTGGGCGGTTTCCCCCGTGTTGAGTGCCCTCTTCGGCGATCAGTGTCGCTTTCAACCGAGTTGCTCCCGTTACGCGGCCGAAGCGATTTGCACTCATGGTGCGGTTCGGGGTTGTTGGTTGGCGGGTTGGCGGGTGTTGCGCTGCAATCCCTGGTCCGGTTGCTGCGGGCCCGATCCCGTGCCGCAAGTCCGCCTCCACCTCTGACCATTCGCCAACAGCCGCACCAGTAAAAATTCGTCAACCTTTCATGGATCGCAAATCAATCGTAATTCTCCTTCTGTCGGTGCTCTTCCTGATCTCGTGGTCCCGCTTGGTTGAGAAGTGGTATCCACAACCCGCCGGCAAAGCGAAATCGGCCCCGGGCACCAACTCGGTCACAAACACAAACGCGAGCAACACCAACCAGAGTTCCGGATTCGGGAAACTGGTGGATGGAACCAACAGCACTCCGCAAACCGCTTCCACCACTGCACCTGGTATCGGTTCCTCCGTCCTCCGTGCCGGCACGAACGGTGTGCCCACCACCGGAACGATGGTGGGCCCGCAGATCGCCGTACCGGAGAAGTTGCTGGAACTCGAGACGGAACTTAGCCGCTACACGTTCACGTCCCGGGGTGGCGGCATTAAGACGGTCGCGCTCAAGAAGCATCTCGAGCGTGTCGGGCGACTTGCTGAATTCGGCGCCGGCCGATTGATCACGCTCAATGATCGTGCGCCGGTGCCGATTGGCACGCTTTTCCTCGAAGGCGCGCTGGATGAGAAAACGCCCTACGAACTGACCCAGACGAACAACACCGTCTATGCTCAAAAGGTATTTCCAGACGGATCAATCATTCTCAAAACGTTTCGCCCTTCCACCAATTACCTGATCGATGTTTCGGTGCGGTTTGAGAATCGGGCGCCGGGCAGCGTGTTGAAAAAGTTGGAGCACTATTTTGTCACCGGAACCGCCACGCCCCTGGATCCGAAGGACATCGGTCTCTATGTGAAGTTCGATTGGTTTGACGGCGAGGACGATCACATGACCGACGCCGCGTGGTTCAAGAACAACTACCTGATGTGCATCCCCGGCACGCCCCGCGAAACGTATACCACCGAGGAGAATATCCACTGGACCGCGGTGATGAATCAGTTCTTCACGGTCACCGCCATTCCTGAAGAACCGGCGCCGCGGATCATCGCCAAGAAGATCATGCTTCCGAAGTGGACAGCGGCTGAACTCGCGCCCGGTGAAAAACCAAAGAAAGCGCCTTACGGATTGCAGGTGGGGGTTGGCTATCCGAGCTCGGAGATTCGTCCCGGCGCTGAGAATGCCATGGTCCATAATTACCGCATCTACGCCGGGCCGAAGGAATACAAGACCTTGGCCAAGATGGCGACCGAGCGTTCGAATGAGATCGATCTGGTTTCCGATCTGGACGGCTGGATTCTCGTGGATGGCTTTTTTGCCCGCGCGCTGTTGCTTGCCATGGACACCCTGCATGGCATGGGCCTCAGCTACGCCTGGGCCATCATCCTGATCACGATCATCATCAAATTGCTCTTTTGGCCGCTCACCAACGCGAGCACGAAATCGATGAAGCGGATGGCTGAATTCCAGCCGCAGATGAAGGAGATTCAGGCGAAGTACAAGGAAGATCCGCAGAAGATGAATCGCAAGACCATGGAGTTCATGAAGGAGAACAAGGTCAACCCGCTGGGTGGCTGTCTCCCGATGCTCCTGCAGTTGCCGGTGTTCCTGGGTTTCTTCACCATGCTGCGCAGTGCCGTCGAATTGCGCGGTGCCCAATTCCTCTGGGTCACAGATCTGGCAGCTCCCGATACGATTGCCTACGTGGCCGGTCTGCCGATCAACATCCTGCCGCTGTTCATGGGCGCGACGATGCTTTGGCAGTCGTCGCTGTCCCCCCCGGCTCCCGGCATGGATCCCGCGCAACAGAAGGTCATGAAGTATCTGCCCATGATCTTCATGTTCATCCTGTACAACTTTGCCGCCGCACTGACGCTTTACTGGACCGTGCAGAATCTGTTGACTGTGCTGCAGACCAAGATCACCAAGTCAGGTGACCAAAAGAAAGATGGCAAAAAGAAAGCTGCCAAAACCGGCAAGGCTGCGATCGCGAAGAAGGACGAGACCGGGATCGTCGGCAAAGGGCCGATGAAGAAACGCGGCAAAAAATAGACACGCTTATGGCTACCGAACCGAAAGAAATGATCGAGGAACTCCTCAAGTTGATGGGGTTTGATGACGTAAAGGTCGTGGAGAAGGATTTCGACGCCGGCATGTTGCTGGATATCGAGACCGACGAAGCCGGCCGGCTCATTGGACGGCAGGGCGCGACGCTGGCCGACATGCAGTACCTCCTCAACCGACTCCTCTTTCGGGCCGATACCGAGGCCCCGAAGGTGACCTTGGATGTCGGGGGTTACCGGACCAAGGCCCGTGAAGCACTGGTCGAGAAAGCCCGTGAAGCGGCGGAGAAGGTAAAGACTCTCGGAGACATCGTGGAGCTCGAACCCATGAACTCCTTTGATCGTTGGGTCGTCCACAACACGCTCAACGACGACGAAGCAGTGGAGACCTCCAGCGTCGAGGTTGATGGCACCTCCAAGAAAGCAATTCTGCTCCGCCCCAAACGCGGATGACCAGCACCATGGAAATGCCCCGCAATTTTGAATTGTCGGACGAAGTCGCTCATTGGGATGACAAGCAGTTCTTCGTTTTTCTCCAGGAGCACCAGTTCGGATACCTGGCCATCCTCGAGGATCTCAAGGCCAAGGGTCAGGAAGATACCGATGAGTACCGGAGTTGGTTGGTGCAGTTCGAGAAGGTCGAGAACTACATGGCCGGCGATTTCAACCGCCGCTATTATCAGGGCTGATCAAGCTGGTGTAGGCGTCACAATTGACGCCCGTGAAGATTCTTAATCCTTGTCTCAAATCTCCAAGATTAAGACAAAGATCAGGACCACGATTGAGAATTAGGCCAAGAGGAAAGCCTGCCGCAGGAGCCTCACGCACCGATCTGTTTTTTGATCGCGTCAGCGATCTGGTCACACCATTTGGTGATCGTCTTGATCTCGCTGCTCTCGATGAGCAGGCGCGCTTTCGGTTCGGTTCCCGAATAGCGCAGTAACACCCGGCCGCCCTGAGGTTTGACCTCTTCCGCGGCCTTTTTCACAAGGTCCATCACTCCGGCCATCTCTTCGAACGGCGGTTTATCCTTCACCTGGATGTTTACGACTTTCTTCGGAAAACGGGTCCAGCAATCGCGCAGTTTTGACAGCGGCAGTTTCCGCTGCTTCATCGTGGCCAGCACCTGCAGCGCGGCGACGAGTCCGTCACCCGTGGACGAGTGTTCGCCGAAGATCAGGTGCCCGCTGTCTTCGCCACCGAAGTTGTAGCCATGCCGCAACATCTCATCGATGACGTTCTTGTCGCCGACCGGCGTGCGCACGACTTTGCCGCCCGCCTTCTGAATCGCAATGTCCAGCCCGGCGTTGCTCATCACCGTGGCGACCAGCGTCTTCTTCTCCAGTTGCTTGTTCGCGAGCATGTCGAGCGCGCAGATGGCCATGATGTCGTCACCGTCCAGGACGGCCCCGTTTTCGTCGCACATCAGCACGCGGTCGGCGTCGCCGTCATGGGCGATACCCAGGTCAGCACGATACTGCTTCACCTTGGCGGCCAGATGGTCGGGATACATGGAGCCACACTCTTTGTTGATGTTCGTGCCGTCGGGTTCATCTCCGTAGACAAAGGTCTCCGCACCCAGTTCACGCAGCACGCAGGGCGTGGCCTTGTAACCGGCACCGTTTGCGCAATCGACCACGATGCGCATGCCATCCAGCGTCATGCGGCGGGGGAAGGAAGACTTGGCAAATTCAATGTAACGACCGAGCGCATCTTCGATCCGAACCGCCTTGCCGATGTATTCCGCGCGCGGCCGCACGTTCTCGATCTCACCGCTGAAGACAAGTTCCTCAATCAGGTTCTCAATGTCGTCGGCCAGCTTGTGGCCGTCCGCTCCAAAGAATTTGATACCGTTGTCATCGTAGGGGTTGTGGGAGGCCGTGATGACGATACCGGCGTCCGCGCGGAGACTGCGCGTGGCATAGGCGACCCCGGGCGTGGGCAACGGTCCGATGAAGAGCACATCGACGCCCATGGAAAGAATGCCGGAGGAGATCGCGTTCTCGAGCATGTATCCGGAGAGGCGGGTGTCTTTGCCGATCACGATGCGGTGCTTGCCCTGATCGCGGGGTCCGGATTCGAGATTCTTAAAAACGTGCGCGGCGGCGCGGCCGAGTTTGAGCGCGGTTTCAGCTGTTACTGGTTCGACGTTGGCGGTGCCGCGAACGCCATCGGTGCCAAAGATCTTTTTGTAGTTTGTATTGCTCATGCTGAAATTGGGTTGCTGGATCCGGGTCAGGGTGAAAATCGTTTGACGCGGACGAACCCTGGCGAGATGTCGAGCACTCGCACGTCCCCCTGCACAAGAGCGTGTACCTGGGGCAGGGTGTTTTCGTAACGGCGATTGGCGAGGTTGATGAAAACTTCGAGGTCGCGGATCGTCAACGCCGCGATCGCCTCGGGCGCACCTTCAACTTTTACGTCCACACTGGACGGACTGACGGTGTAGAGGCGGGTATCGCTCGGCGTCTTGAGGATGGAGATGGCGACCTTCTCAAACGTCTTCTGCTGGATGCCGGTGGCATATCCCGGCACGCGTTCGGGCCGGTCCTGTACCGAAAAGACCGCAAACCACAGCATGGTGGCCAGCAGCAGTGAAAACAGCTTGAGCCAGAAGTTGTGATGGATGAGGCGACGCAGCGACATGATCTATTGGGTTACTGGATCGTGGTCCACGATGGAAAGTTTCGGGCAAGCCAGCGGCGAAGACGATCGACCAACGTCTTCGGGCGGCGGCGGCTGACCAGGATGGAGGTCAGAAATGAACGAAGTTCCTGCGGCGTGACTCCGCGGGTAAGCTGTCCTTTGTAGGCGTAGCCGATCGCACCGCTTTCTTCGGAAACCAGTACCACGGCCGCGTCGGTTTCCTCCGTCAGGCCGATGGCCGCCCGATGACGAGTGCCCATCGTACTGCTGACGTTGGGCTGATGCGTCAGCGGAAAAATTGCGGCCGCATGCGTGATGCGGTTTTCCTTGATGATCACCCCGCCGTCGTGAATCGCGTTGTTCGGAAAAAAGATCGTCTCCAGCATTTCCGGAGTCGCATCGCAATCCACCACCACGCCGGCCTCCACCACTTCGGGTAGCTGGATCGTGCGTTCGATCGCGATGATGCAGCCAATCTTGGCTTCCGCCATGTTCTCAGCCGCTTCGACGATGATCTCCAGATTCTCCCGCTGCTCGTGCTGCGCCTGAAACATGGATTGGTTGCCCAGCTGGGCAAACATACGTCGCATCTCGGGTTGGAAGATCACCAGGAACGCCACCGCGATGAAGGCGAAGAAGGTGCCCAACAACCAACGCAAAACGTTCAGGTCGAGGACGACCGTCAGAATGGTCAGACCGAGCAGCACGACGATGAACCCCGTGACGACCGGAGCACCGCGCGTGCCCCGCATAAAGTTGAAGACATGGTAGATCCCTACCGCGAGGATCAGAATCTCCAGCACGGGCCGCCAACCTTCTAGCAACACAGTCGTCATGTCTTGGTACGTTGCAGAATGGCCTCGGTCATGCGAACTGCGTGCACTGTGGGTGCCACATCATGCACGCGGAGGATCTGTATCCCGTTCGCGACCCCCCAAGTCGCGCACGCAAGTCCCGGCGCCAACCGCTGATCCACATCGAGATCCAGCAGTTTTCCAAACAACGATTTTCGCGAAGCACCCAGTAACTGAGGTCGCCCTTCCATTGTAAACACCCGTAAGCCTGCCAGCAATTTCAAATTGTGTTCCAGCGTCTTTCCGAAGCCGATTCCGACATCCAAGGCCACTTGGGTGGCCAAAACGCCGGCCGAGGCCAGTTTTTCCAGTCGTCCGGCAAAGAACTCGTTCACTTCTGAAATGACGTCCGAATACTCCGGCGATTGCTGCATTGTCTGCGGCGTGCCGAGCATGTGCATCGCGATGTATCCGGCTTCCGCAGCTGCCACAATCTCCCACATCCGCGGATCCTCACGATTGGCCGCGATGTCATTCACGATATGTGCACCCGCTTTCAGCGCCGCTTCAGCCACCGCCGGCTTCTGGGTATCAATCGAAATTAAAACCTCCAGTTCCGCTGCCAGCCGCTCGATCACCGGAATCACGCGGGCCAACTCTTCCTCAACCGAAACAACCTCCGCATTCGGGCGGGTCGATTCACCGCCGACGTCCACAATCTCTGCTCCCTCGGTGACCATCTGCTTGGCCTGTTCAACCGCAGCTTCAATATGCAGAAATCGGCCCCCATCAGAGAACGAGTCCGGCGTCACATTGAGAATCCCCATCACCAGCGCCGGCCGGGGAAATTGAAACGAAAAACCTTTGCCGCGCCATTCAATTGGCGGAACGGAATCAGGTTGTGAGTTGGATTTCATGGACCGGCGGGCAACGTTGCCGCCGATCATCCGTTCGTGGCAGGAGGTGTGTCAAGGAAGCCGCGAGTGCCGTGCAAGATTCCCCGCGTTTCTCCACCATTGATCGATACGTTTCTTAGAATGTTGAGACTTGACCCCTTGAATGCCTTGCGAGCAAACACCGGAATCCAAAGTTCCTGCCTCAAGCCGACCAAGAGCAGAGAAAGCAAACCGCATTGGGGGAAGAGGAAGTCACTATAAAATCCGCAGGGCTTGTTCACCAAGGCATAGCTTTGATGTCCTCGAATCAAAGCTATGTTTCATTTGGTAGTTCCCAATTGCCCCACCAAGGGCGAAGTGCCACCGAAAGCGAAACTTCTGAGTAAGGTGGAATAGTGGACATCCACCAGAGCAAGCCGAATAACACAGAGCCAATTATGCCCCCTACAACGCAGAAGCACCAAATTCCTCGAGGACACGAAATTCCAAGCATTCTTCGCGTTTCATGGGCGCGATGAAACTAGGTCGGCGACGGGTCTTAGGAGCAGTTCACCGGATGTCCGGATTGGGAGTGAGGTGAGTATGACACAGGTCTGATCGCGTTCGGGATCCGTCCAGCAAAGCGTGCCGGTCGCGCCGCGATGGCCGAAGGTTTTCCGCGAGCAGAACTTTCCAAAACTGCCGGGCGACAGATCAAAACCGAGTCCACGTGGGACGCTCAGTCCCTTGGTGTGGTTGTGGATCATGCTGCGGGCGGTTGCTTCGCGCAGGACGCGGCCATCCGGGTGTAGAAAGTTGCGCAGGAATCGGCTGATGTCGCCGGTGGTTGAATGGGCACCGCCCCAAGGCGCGCCCAGGTTGCGCCAATATGGACTGTTCCAATCCCACCTGCGGGCGGCGGCGGCACCGGCTCCGGATTCCGGTGCCGCGCTTTCGGTCTGGCATCGGACGGTCTCGGCAATTTTGAATCCCCCCATTCCCAACGCGGTCCGTTTCATTCCCAAAGGTGCGAAGAGTTCCTTGCCGAGGAAATCGGGGAATGGCGTTCCGGTGATTCGCTGTGCGATTTCGGACGCCAGCAGGAATCCCATGCTCTGATAGCTGTACCGCGTGCCGGGTCGGAACAGCAATGGCGTCGCCACGGCCGCCTTCACAAATTCACTGAGCGGTGCGTGGCGCTGGCGCAGCGAGGCGTTCAGGGGAACCTGATCGGGGAGGCCGGAGGTGTGGTTTAGCAGGTTCAGAACGGTGATGTTTTTGCGCTCGCCAGCGGAGAATTCAGGGATGAATTTCCGTACCGGATCCGAGAGCTTCAATTCCCCGCGGTCGGCCAGAATCATGATGCCGGTTGCCGTCATCGGTTTGGTGATGGAAGCGATGAGAAAAATCGCGTCGGCAGAGTTCGCCCGGCCAAACGCGCGGGTGGTGATCGATGAGCCGCGTTGGACCTGTAACACGGCGGACTCCACCTTTCCGGCGGCCACTTCCGTTTGAATGAGTTTAATGGCCGCCTCCACGGGTTCTGCGGTGGCCCCGAGGCAACGGGTTTGGTGGCAGGCGGGAATCAATCCCAGGGTGGACGAGATTAGGAACTGACGGCGTTTCATGGTGTGCGGATTCGAATCGTCAACGGTCATCACCACAAGCTCAATCAGGCGGATTTCTGGCGTTTCTGTCTGCCGGGGCTGATGAATCATCAACGCGTGGCCGGGCGACCCGTGAAAGAATCACCCCATCGGGGGGGTATCGGCGGTGACTTTGAAGACTTCCATTTTGCCTTTGCCTTTGCCTTTGACCTGGAACTGGCCGGCGGAGGTGCCGGTGCAGAGATGATCCACGGTGGACCAGGCGTGTACCTGCCAGCGGTGGCCATGAAGGCATCGCCGATGGTCTTGATCTTCTCCACGCCGTGCCGTTCGGCAATCTCTTCAAAACTGCGGACCAGCTTCTGCAGGTTGTCGATGACGACCTCTGGCGGGTTCTGATCGCAGTAACTGGTGAACCCGGTGATGTCGCTGAACAGGACGGCGACGTTCGGATGGTGCCGCGGCTTCACCCGGTTGTGCTCCTTCAGCTCAGCCGCAATTGATTTTGGAAAGATGACGTGCAGCAACTCGTCTGCGCGGCGGCGCTGCTTTTCGAGCTCGACGAGGTTTTTCTGTTCCCGATCGCGAAGCTGTTTCTTCTCGAGGCAGGCTCCGACCCGGGCGCGCGCGCGGGTCGGCCTCATGCAATTGCAAACGCCTGACCACGTGGTGAGATACTCTCGCTTGGGTCGATTCCTAAAAAAGAATTGTCACAACTGATGCTGCGAACCTCTGCTGCCGGACATGTTCCACAAACTCATTGCCGACCTTCTTTGATCCCTGACAGCAACGCTGGCACATCCCAATACATCGATTCACCGTCGCGGATCGGTGTATTGGAGAATCGCCGGACCTCCTTCAGGGTCAGGCGACCTGGCATGAGGGAACCGAGCATGCCCCGGCCGCTCTCCGGTAGCTGACGCCAGCCATACAGATTTGCACCCGACAGAATCCATGGCCCCCGACTCGGCTTGCGTTTGGCTCCGGTGGATTTATAACCGGTCGATGTTCCGAATCATCATTGCGTTCGTTTTGCTTCTGGTGGGGTTTCCGAGGGATCTCCCGGGCGCGACCCAGTCCAAGGTCTCGCCGACGGTACCGAGCGAATGCCCGGCCGAAGTGAAGATTCTCAAGGCGGGAATCAAACTCACGGAAGTCGTGCGGGATCCTCAGATCGTCACGCCCACCGGGATTGATGTCGATTCGGAGGGGAAGATCTGGGCTGTCGCCAGCCACACTCATTTTCGACCGTTGGATTACACCGGCCCGGAGCATGATGAGATTCTGATATTCTCGGATGCCAATGGGGACGGGCGCGCTGAGCAACGTCACCTGTTTTACAATCAGACCACTGCAACGATGGATCTGGAACTGGGTGTCGGCGGTTGGGTTTACCTCGCCGAGCGGGGACGGATTCTGCGGGTGCGGGATACTGACGGGGATGGCCGGGGTGACACGGAAGAGAATATCGCCGTGCTCAGCACAACCGCAGACTATCCGCACAACGGCCATTCAGGTCTCGCCTGGCATCCCAGTGGTGATCTGATTTTCGCGCTGGGTGAAAATTTCCACAAGAACTGGACGCTCACCGGATCGGATGGCGCGCAGGTTATGGGATCGGGTGAAGGCGGAATCTTCCGCTGCCGCCCCGACGGATCGAAGCTCCGGCGCATCGCCAAGGGATTCTGGAATCCATTCGGTGTTGTCGTTCGGCCGGATGGTGAAATCTTCGCCGCTGAAAATGATCCCGGCAGTCGCCCACCGTGCCGACTGCTGCACATCGTTCCCGGCGGGGACTACGGCTATCAAAGGCTCTATGGCCGGGCCCCCTACCATCCATTCGTCTGTTGGAATGGTGAGTTGCGAAACACCCTGCCGATGGTTTCGCCCGTCGGTGAAGCCCCCTGCGGGATCGCAATGTTGGGCGGCGGATTGCTCGTTCCCTCGTGGGCGGATCACCGCATCGACTTCTTTCCCTTGCAGCAGAAAGGAGCCAGCTACACCTCCGAGCGGATTGAAATCGTCACTGGTGGTGAGCACTTTCGCCCGACCTGCATCAAACAGGTTTCACCCACAACCTACTACCTGACCGACTGGGTCTTCGGCAGCTATGATCTCCATGGCAAAGGCCGGATCTGGAAACTGGAAATCGAGCCAACCGTAGCATGGGTTGAACCCAAACAGCCGCAACGGCTCAACGAAGCCGCGCTCCTTGCGCGCAAACTCCGCTCTGGCCGCCACCACCCCGAGAGCGGCGAACTGCTGAAGCACGCCCAATCCGACGACCCCTTTGTGGTCACGGCCGCAATCGGACGGCTCGCTCAACACGCCCGGTTCTGGGACCAGAAATTTCTCTCAACGTTGCCGGCAGCGGAACGCGTTCCGGCGCTCCTCGCATTGCGACAAGCGCACGCGAAAAACGCGAAACGCGCCCGCCCATTCCTGACGGATCGCGATCCGGAGATGGTCTTTGAAACCCTGCGCTGGATCGCTGACGAACAACTCGTCGAACTCAAGAAAGACGTCGGGACGCTGCTCGCCCAACCCAAGCTGAGCTTCCGGCTCTTCGAAGCCACCTTGGCCTGCTGGAACACGCTCAACGGAAATCCGCGGGCAGGCATCGCGGATGTTGCGACGCTGATCAAGCGGGTGAAGGATGAACAGAGCTCGCCCCAGATACGCGCCCACTCCCTACGCCTCCTCCCGCCGGACGCGCCCCAAATCAAAGATCACCTCATCCGCAGTCTGCTCGCGCTTGGCGAACCACTGCTGACCACCACGGCAGTGCGCACGCTGGCCGGACGCACGGATGCCGCTTCCCGCAAACTGCTCGTCCAGATCGCCGGTGACGAAAAGATGGCGCCGGAAGTTCGTGCCGATGCCATCGTCGGTCTGGCCCGCGAAAGTGCCACGCATCTGGATCTTCTGATTCGCCTGACTGCGGATGACGAGAAATCTGTTCGTGCCGAAGCGCTCCGTGCCCTGCGCTTCCAAGCGCTCTCCGAGCCCCAATCGGCGGCGGTCATTGCGGTGGCCGCCCGGCATCCCGACCAGCTTCCGCTCGTGGATGCGGTCATCAAGCCGGACTCGCTGGCGAAGAACCGCCCGGTCCTATCAGCTCTCTCTGCCTGGCAACAACAGCTTGGTCGCCGCCCGGGAAATCCGGAGGTCGGCCGGCGCATCTTCTTCCACCCGACCGTCGCCCTCTGTGCGACCTGCCACCGACACGGGGGGCGAGGCGTGGTCTTGGGGCCGGATCTTTCGGCAGTCTCCGATCGCGGCGATCACGACTGGTTGTTGAACGCAATTCTGCAACCCAACCGAGACGTGGCGCCGCAGTTCTATCCCTGGGAACTCACCCTGAAGAACGGCGAAGAATTTGTTGGCATCATGATGCGCAAAGGCGGACGCAGCGGCAAAGAGTTCTATCGCAACCGTGTTGGCCGGGAAAAGAGCGTCGTCAAGACCGACATCGTTTCCCGCCGCGAACTGAAGAGTTCCATGATGCCCGAAGGTCTGTTGGCGAGCCTGACCGACGGAGAGATCCGCGACCTCCTCGCATTTCTGAATCTCTGAATCTGAACCAATACCCACTTGCACAATCGAGCAACCTGAACGACGGTTCCGACCGCATCCGCGGCGGGCTTGCTGCCCAAAGGTGAATCGGACTTCCCGTTCGGCGAAGGAACCACCCAAGTCATTGCGTCCTTGAAAATCGAACTGCCAACCGAACTGAAGCGTATCCTGAACGAAACGCCGGAACTGAATTCCGCGTTCCTCGTGGGCGGCTCCGTGCGCGATTCTCTCGGCGGCCATCCGGGCACAGACCTCGATGTCGAATGCTTCGGTGTAAGCTACGATGATCTCGCGAAAGCCTTGCGCAAATGGGGACGCACAGATCTCGTCGGCAAATCATTCGGCGTCATCAAACTCACCACCGGCAGCGGCGAAGACTACGATTTCTCCATTCCGCGGAGAGACAGCAAAGCCGGGATCGGACACCAGGGATTCGAAGTGGAGTTCGATCCCGCGATCACTCCCCGTGAAGCCGCTGAACGTCGCGACTACACCATCAATGCGCTGATGTACGATCCCCGCAAAGACGAGCTGCTCGACTTCTTTGGCGGGCGCGAAGATCTGGAAAATCGTGTACTGCGTCATACCAGCGACGCTTTCGCTGACGATCCGTTGCGCGTGCTGCGCGGCATGCAGTTTGCCGGCCGCTTCGGACTGACGGCGCATGCGGGCACAATCGAACTCTGCCGCGAGATCGCGGATACCTACTCCGAGCTCGCCGTCGAACGTGTCCGCGAGGAGTGGTTCAAATGGGCCGCCAAGAGCACGCAACCATCGGCGGGAATCTTTTTCCTCGAAGCCACGGGTTGGCTGGAACATTTCCCTGAAATAGCGATCCTGCGCGGAACCCCACAGGATCCCGTCTGGCATCCCGAAGGCGATGTGCTCGTTCACACCTGCCACTGCCTTGACGCGATGGCCAAACTTCCCGGGTGGCAGAACGCTGAAGAGGAAACTCGCATCGTGTTGATGTTCGGAATCCTCGCGCATGATTTTGGCAAACCGGAAACCACCGCCGAAGAATTCAAGCATGGCCGGATGTGTATCGTTTCGCCGGGGCATGACGAAGTGGGCGTTGCCATCACGGAACGGTTCTTCGAACGAATCGGCGCGACCAACGTGATGCACAAACGGGTGCCGCCACTGGTGAAATGCCACATGGCACATCTGCAGACGGTGAATGCCCGCTCGGTGCGCCGGCTGGCCAGACGCCTGCAACCGGCGACGATCGAGGAACTCTGCGTGGTGATCCAGGCTGACCACAACGGCCGACCACCCAATCCGCCACACATTCCCGAAGGTGTGACCGCACTGCTCAGTCAGGCCCGGGAGCTCCGCATTGAAGCCAATGCGCCGAAGCCAATCCTGCTGGGCCGCCATCTCATCGAGCGCGGCCTCCAGCCGGGCAAGGAATTCGGCACCCTTCTGAAGCGGGCGTTTGAAGCGCAACTGGATGGTGAATTCACCGATTTGGACGGCGCTTTGGCCTGGTTCGCCGAGCAGTCTCGGTGATTCCTATCAGGATTGTTGCCGTACCGATGCAGTCGATTCTCGAGCCATCCCAGTTCTGTCCGGATTTTCGTCAATGCGCGTCGCTCGTGCGGCGGAACCACGCGCTCACCCTCGCTGCCACAGCTCACCTCAGCGCGTCCTCGTAGCCTCGCTTGGCGGGCCGTCGCGGGCCGACTTCTGTCTTGCTGAACCAAAATCCGCGACATCTACTTTCGTTCTGAATCAAGTTCACTTTTAGAAACACTGTCAATCCGTCCTTCACGCCGAAGGATCCTTGTCCAATCGTCCGGGGAACAGCCTTGAACTACCAAACATGCAATCACTCACGGCCATCCTTATCCTGGTTGCCGCCCTGACCGGCGCTGCCCATGGGCAGGATGCGCGGGTTCGGTTTTTCGAGGCGTCCGTATTGCCGTTGCTGCAGAAACGGTGCTACGAATGTCATTCCTACAATGCCAAAGCCCCGGAAGGCGGACTGGTTCTGGACAGCCGCAGGGGTTGGGAAACAGGCGGCGACTCCGGACCGGCGCTCGTCGCCGGCAAACCAGATGCAAGTCTGCTGCTGAAGGCCATCGGGTACGGGGATGATGATCTGCGGATGCCGCCCGATGGACAACTCCCGGACGAGGAGGTGGCGGTGTTTCGCAGGTGGGTGAAGGACGGCGCGGTCGATCCACGAACCGCCCCACCTCGATCGGAGAAGGGCGTCGAATCAAGCTCGAAGAACCTGTGGTCGCTGCAACCACTGCAAGTCGATGACGCCCGGTCCAACAGCATTGATCAATTCCTCGACGAGCACCTGGTGAACGCGGGACTGCGGCCGAACAAGGCAGCAGATCCGGCAGCTTTGCTCCGTCGGGCTTCGTTTGACCTGACCGGACTTCCGCCGAGCCCCGAAGAGCTTCATCGATTTCTCGCCGACGACCGTCCGGCTGGATGGAAGCGGTTGATCGATCGGTTGTTGAAGTCACCCAGTTACGGTGAGCGGTGGGGACGTCACTGGCTTGATCTGGCAAGATATGGCGACTCGAACGGCGGCGACATCAACTACGCCCATGGCAACGCCTGGCGGTATCGGGATTACGTCATCCGGTCGTTCAACGAGGACAAGCCCTACGACGATTTCATTCGCGAGCAACTGGCTGGCGACTTGTTGGCGGTGGAGGTGACGCCCGAGCGGAGGGTTGAATTGCTGACCGCGACCGGATTTCTGATGCTGGGGCCGAAGATGCTGGCGGAGGTCGATGGGGACAAGTTGTTGATCGATATCGTTGATGAACAACTGGACGTGACCGGCAAGACGTTCCTGGGGATGACCTTCGGTTGTGCGCGTTGTCACGATCACAAGTTCGATCCCATCTCCGCCAAGGACTATTACGGGATGGCCGGGATCTTTCGCAGCACGAAGATCATGGATTCCCTGCGGCCCGAGAATATTGTGGGAGAATGGGTTGAGGTCGACGTGACACCGCCGAACGACCGACAACAGATCGAATCATTCGCTGCTGAAAAGAAGCTTTTGGAAGCAGAGCTGGCTCAACTCGGCCACCTGGGACAGGAGCAGGAAGGCAATTCGAACGCCGCCCGCCGCGCCGTCGTTGCTGACGAACTGCCCACGCTCCGTTCAACAACTTGGGCCGCCCGGGTCAGGATAGATTCGCCACAGACGCTCGGTGGCGTCATTTCCGCCGACTTCCCCGGAGCCCAACAGGGACACAGCCTCGGGTTTGACCGGGGACAGACACCGCGCGTGGTCTGGAATCATGGGAAGGGGAGCACGATCATCGCGGCGTCTGAGCCGGTCAAATTCGGTCGGTGGAATCACCTGGCGGTAACTTATGACGCGGACACGCGCCGGCTGGCGTTGTATGTGAACGGTGAACCGGCAGCCACGGCTGCCGAGGTCAGGTCCACTTCCTTCAAGACGATCAGCGTGGGCCGACGCGAGTCCGCAAAAGAATTCCAGCTGATCGGAGATGTCGATGACGTGGTCGTTTACGACACGGCTTTGACCCAGGAAGAAATCGTCATCCTCGACGCGGGTCAAAAACTGGAACGTCGCCCGGTGCTACACTGGGATTTCGAATCGGTGAAACGCCACGAAGTGACCGATGTGACCGGCCGGCACCAGGGCCGCTTCGTCGGGATCAAGGCAGATTCACACGTCAATGAAGACGGTTTCAACGGGCATGGACTATCCCTGCGCAATGCGTTGGCATTGAATCAGGCAGATCAGGAACGATTGGACCTGGCGCGGGCGCGACTGAACGTCATCGACGCGCAGATTCCCGAGTCGATCAAGGTGATGACAGCCCAGGCTGGAACGCCGGTTGATCTGCCCGTCCATATTCGCGGAAGCCATACGAACCCGGGGAAAGACGTCGTTCGTCGCACCACCCCGCGGGTCTTCGACTCGCACCTCCCGCCGATCACGGTGGACCGCCAGAGCAACGGTCGGGTGGAACTTGCCGAATGGATCGCCCACTCCGAAAACCCGTTGACTGCGCGGGTGATGGTAAATCGCATCTGGCAACATCACTTCGGTGTCGGTCTGGTACGAACACCTTCGAATTTTGGCAGGCGCGGCGAGTCGCCTTCGCATCCCCAGCTGCTTGACTGGCTGGCGAAGGAGTTTGTGAAGAACGGCTGGTCGATCAAACACATGCATCGGCTGATCATGACCTCGGCCGCCTACCGGCGAAGCAGTGATCGGCACGCCGCAGCCACCGAAACCGATGCGGACAATCGACTGCTTGCGCGCTTTCCCATTCGCCGCCTCGAAGCCGAAGCCATACGCGATTCACTGCTTCGTGTTTCCGGGGAACTCGAACCCGGATCGCCCGGCAGCCTGATGGATTCACCGAACATGAAACGTGTCGCCATGACGCCGGTGGATCCTGTCTACGACAGTCGGCGGCGCGGAGTCTATCTGCCGATGATCCGGGTTCGGGGCTACGAAATGTTCTCGATCTTTGACGTCTCAGACAATGGCCAGCACGTCGCCGCCCGACCGCAAACCATGGTTGCCCAACAGGCGTTGTTTCTGTTGAACAATCCCTTCGTGATCGAACGCGCCAAGGCGGTTGCCGCGCGGATCAGTTCACGCAACCAGGCAGACGCAGCGAACATCAACTGGCTCCATCGCCTGATGTTCGGTCGCAACGCTTCCGCCGTGGAATCGAAGTTGTTGAACGCCCATCTTCAAAGCCTGCGAAAGAGCCAATCGGAGGCGGACGCCTGGCAACACCTGGTTCACAGTCTGATCTGTTCCAACGAATTCATTCACTTGCGATGATACCCTCACGCCGATATTTTCTAAAAAGTGCCGCTGCCGGTTTTGCCCTGCCGGCGATGACCGACCTGTTGGCGCGCGACGCGTCGGTGATGCCACTCCCACTGCCGCTGCACAACCCGAAGATAAAGCGGGTCATTTTTCTGTTCATGTACGGCGGGCCCTCTTCGATCGACACGTTTGACTACAAGCCACAACTCATCAAAGACCACGGCAAGCCGCTGCCCTTCAACAAGCCGCGTCTGCAATTTCGGAAGACGCAGAATCTCTTCAAGAGCCCCTGGGACTTTCAACAATATGGTCAGTCCGGGACGTGGGTCAGCGAGCTGTTCCCGCACGTTGCGCGGCACGCGGACAAGCTGACTTACATTCATTCGCTCCACGGTTCCAATGCGGCCCACGGCGGTGCTTTGCTGAAGATTCACACCGGCACTGACACGTTCGTCCGGCCCAGCATGGGGGCGTGGATCAGTTATGGACTGGGCAGTGAAAACAGCAATCTGCCCTCGTTCGTGACGATCGACCCGACCTTGAATCACGGCGGAGTCCAGAACTACGGAGCCTCCTTCCTCCCGGCGCAACATCAGGGCGTGCGCGTCTATGGTGACGACCTTTCGATAAACGATCTGAACCCCTCCGCCACCGACAAGGTGCAGCGGGAAAAACTGGACCTTCTGCGGAAGCTGAACCACCAACAGTTTCAAACCGGGGCATCGTCCGCGCTCGATTCGCGCATCCGCAGTTTCGAGCTGGCGTTTCAAATGCAGCGCGAAGCCCCCGAGGCCCTCGACCTCGGCGCTGAGTCGAACGCCACGCAACAACTCTACGGGATCGATGAACGGCAGACCTCAACCTTCGGTCGCCAATGCCTGCTCGCCCGCCGGCTGGCTGAGCGAGGTGTTCGTTTCATCCAATGCACCCACCGCGAAGGCGACGCGATCACTTGGGATGATCATTCGAATCTCGTGAAACATCACCCCAAACTGGCCGCGAACGTGGACAAACCCATCGCCGGCCTGTTGACCGATCTGCACCAGCGCGGTCTGCTCGACGACACGCTCGTCATGTGGGGCGGCGAATTCGGCCGCACCCCGGTTGCCGAAGGAACCACCGGTCGCGACCACAATCCGCATGGCTTCACCTGGTGGCTGGCCGGCGGCGGATTGAAGCCCGGCTACCATTACGGAGCAACCGACGAATACGGCTACTACGCGATGAAGGACCGCGTCCACATCCACGATCTGCACGCCACCCTGCTCCACCTGTTCGGCCTCGACCACGAGCAACTCACCTGGCGCCACGCCGGCCGCGACTTCCGCCTCACCGACGTCCAAGGCCGGGTCGTGAACGAGATTATTGGCTGACCTATTTGTCGCCCGATCCTGGATCACAAACCGATTCAGTCTCCGGCAATCCGTGACTGCGCTCCGCCGACTGAACCGAACCGGCGCGTCTGCGCGGCAAAATTCCGAGGAATTTGGATTCGGTTCAACCGCTTTGCCTGGCGGATCGAGATACCGACATCCGACCTCAGCGGCCGGATCATTTCACGCCCGTCATTTTCTTCCGGCCGGTGAGCCGATGATGAGGTCGATTTCGTGAGGTTGGTGGGCACCCAAATCTCTACAGATACTTGAATTGGGCCGATCGATCTGGGGTCAATGTTTCCCATGCGCACCTCTCTCTTCTTGCTCGGGTTCATCGTCGCCATTGGTTCACCAGTCCTTAGCGCTGCTGACTCCGGACCAAAGGTGCAGATCATCAAGGACGTTTCCTATCAGGGAGACGATCGGAGCGAACGGCTCGATCTCTACCTTCCCGCGAAGGTGGCCGGGAAACTACGCCCAGCTATTCTCATCGTGCATGGCGGCGGATGGCACGGCGGCGACAAGGCTGCCCGCCGCGAGATCAACATCGCGACCAGTCTTGCCCGCGCAGGCTATGTCTGTGCCAGTGTGAACTATGTGTTGGCGAAGAACGTCCCGTCTCGAGACAGCACACACCAGTCCGATCCTCGGCGGCCTGAAGCAGCGGAATCCGCCCGCCCAATCCTTTCAACATAGAAGCGGGCCGTCATCCCGAGGATTGCGGCTGCCTGACTGAGGACCGGGCGCAAATCCATAAACCTGTTCGTGGCCTGCACCACCAATACGCCATCCGATTTGAGATGTTTCATCCAGATCTCAAACGCTTCACGGGTTAACAGATGCACGGGGATGGAACCACTGTTGAAGGCGTCCAGGATCAGTACATCAAACGCCTGGGATTTCTCGCGCTCCATCAGCAGGCGCGCGTCACCATCGAGCAAATCAATCTTCGAGGTAGGTGAATTCGGTTTGTGCCATCCGCGTGGCCAGCGGATTCACCTCGTAGCAGCGTGGATAGTCTCCTTCACGTCCGTACGCCGCCAAGGTCCCGATACCCAGGCCAACAATCCCGATCCGAAGCGGTCCACGCTCGGGCAGCGTGAGCCCAACCCCGCTGCTCGCTCCGAAGTAGGTCACCGCCTCTCGTCGGCGCGTAGGAGCGGTGAATTGTACGCCGTGAATCGTGGCGCCATGCATGAATACACGCTGTCGATTTTCCACCGGACCGATGTCCTTGGCCCGTAGGCAGCAGACGCCGAAAAAGTTCCGGTCAATGGTGATGGCCCGCAATCGGTCACTGTTCCAATAGGCGAGCCACATGAGCAAATACAGCGGGAGTCCCCCGCGGAGATACAGAGATAGAAGCGCGAAAGCCCCTCCAGTCCGGGGCGAAGCCGATACAATTCCGCATGGCAGAACAGGCAGGTCACGAACAGAGCCACGCAATACGCAACCAGCTGGAACCTGAGGCCCGGGCCGTTCGGGATTCGGGAGAAAAATAGGACTGCCCAGATCAACCCCAGGACGATTGGCAACGCGCGGCCCACCAAGCGCCGCGGGTACCAACGCGGATGATCGAACGCGAGGATGAAGGTCAGCAGATAGATCGCCAGCGGCAAGGACCACAGGAATGGCACCACCGATACCTCTTGAGACAACTGATTCGTGAGGGACAGAAGCAACACTGACGAGCAGAACGGAAGCAGGAGCCAGAGGAGCACGGGATTTCGGGCGTCCCCCGCTGCGGAAACCGATTCGGTGGGAGTCGGGACACCCAGACGTGCCGCCCGCCAACCGGCAGCACAGATTCCAATCGTGTAGACCATAAACAGCGCACCCCAGATCGTCGTCTGTTGCTGGCGCGAAAACCATGATTCGAACAAAGTCGGTGCCAGCAGCAGAGCTCCCAGCGACGCGACATTCGAAAGCGAGTAAAGGAGGTAAGGCGAACGCTCTGGTTCAGAACGGCCAAACCACGTCTGGATCAGGGTGGAAGTTCCGGCCAGCGCCAGACAGGGCAAACCAGCTGTGACCACGAGCATTGCCACGATCGGCAAAAGCCACTGATTTCCAACCGGCACCGATAGAAATGCCGCCAGACAAAGCACTCCATGCGCGATCACCTGTCACCGCACCGGAAACCGTTGCAACCAATGCGCCCACGCGTATCCCGACAACAACACGACTTGGAAGAAAAGCAGGCCGGCACTCCACACCACCGACCCACGGCAGTACATACCGACCCAGCAAGGGCTGAATCCAGAAGAACAGAAACGCACTGAGGAATAGGGTGACACCGAATACAGCCATCCTCCGGCAGGATGGATAACCCGTTGCCTCATTGCGATTAATCTTGGTACGAAGTCGCCTCGGCGATGTTCCGCACCCGATAAATAGCCAAAAACGCCTAAAATTTCCGAGTTTCTATCAAAAAAAGTAAATCACGGCCCAATGTCATCGAGGTGAGTGATAATTTGCGCGGCGCGTAAAATTCACGCTTCACGCGCGAAATCCGCGTGAGAATCGTGATCGAGGGTGCTGATTTGCGCCTTGGTACCGGCCAATCCTGAATTTGTGCCCATACGATAGTTCGGTGAATATACACACCCACTCGGACGGAACGTCCCTAATTGATTGTGAAGTAAAGACTTACAGCTCATGAAGACTCGATGTGCCGGCGAGCGTTTGTTGTCGAGATTCGGTTGGCATGACGGTTGCTGAAAGGCACTCAACCAACTCAACACTCTGAACGAATCAGCTACTTGTCTGTTGGTCACAAAAAAATACATATGAAATCACTGCGTCAAAAGAAAGTCGGAGCCTTCACACTCATCGAGTTGTTGGTTGTGATCGCTATTATCGCCATCTTGGCGGGCATGCTCCTCCCTGCGTTGGCCAAAGCCAAAGCAAAGGCATCCCGTATCAAGTGTGTGAACAACCTCAAACAATGCGCACTGGGCCTGAAGATCTTCGCCAGTGATAACGGTGATCGGTATCCCTACCAAGTCGTTCCGAACCTGTCCAACGCCACTGCTAATGGCACGATTGAGCTCTCCAACCTTACCGTTGCTACCATTGGTTCCCAAGCCACATGGGCTCACTGGGGTCTTCTCTCCAATGAAATCGGTTCGCCGAAGGTTTTGCTCTGCCCTGGCAACCGCGCCAAGAAGAACAGTCAGGCATCTGATTGGTCGGACAGGTCCGTCCGTGGTTTCTACGCCGGAAATGGCTATGCTCGCATGAACCATGCTCACGTCACCCACGCAGACACCTCTCGAGGCAACAACATCAACTACAACCGATTGACGGGTTACGACCTCTCGGTCTCCTACTTCCTCACGTTGAACGCTGATGAAACCATCCCCGCTGGCATTCTCGCTGGTGACTTCAATCTGGAATGGAATGGCGATGGCGTGAAGAGTGACACCTACAAGGCCAACCCAGCCGATGCTGGTCTGGCACTCATGGGCAGCGGTGGCGCCGCTGAAATGAACGCGGTCACTTGGGTGACCGGTCGTGACAACGAAGCTGCTTGGTCGCTTCACGAAAAAGCGGGTAACATCGCTCTTTCGGACGGATCTGTTCAGCAGGTCAACCGCGATGGTATTCGCCAGGCCGTGCAGGTTTCCACCAATGCTTGGGGCGAATCCCAGATCCACATCATCATCCCGAAATAAGTTTACGGGTTAATAAAATTCACCGGAGGCACCTCGTTTGAGGTGCCTCTTTTTTGTCTCGGCGCCTTTACATGT
>JBLFYM010000040.1:0-42335 GCA_047608975.1 Limisphaerales bacterium
GGTTCTCGTGGCGACCGTGATAGAGGGCACGGAGGTGAGAATTGACGAGGCCAATTTGTCCGCGCACGAGGCCACCAAACTCTCGAGCCCAGGCAAAAAAGGCTTCGCGGTGGACGGGGCTGAGGTTTCTGAGAAACGGAACACGTTCGGTCTTTTGGGGCCAACGTGGATCCGCCGATGAACAGTAGCAACCAAGCAGGAATGCGGTGTCTCCGCCACCCACGACGCAGGTGTCGAACATGGGAAGTTTTTGCATGAGCGTGACCCGCGCTCCCCAGGCACCGCCCGGACAGTAGTTATCAAGGCGGAGTTTCTGCTTCTTCGGATTGTGCCCGATTGCACTCTTGGTTGTGCGCGCGGTCCCATCGGAGTCAGTTTCCAGTTCGATCGAATCGAACAGCTGACACACAAGTGAATCGTCGAGCACGCGGGACGCCTTGGCCACCCACTCGATGTCTTCGCTGATGATGTCCGCGTCCAGCCAGAGAACTTTTTCGAATCCCAAGTCGGCGATCCGGTCGATGGCGAGGTTCATCAGTCGCTCTTTCTGCCACATGACTGAAGCGGACCGGACCTGGATGACGTCATCGGATTTCGGCAACTCGAAGGCATCGTTGTCAAACGCCAGTTCGGCAGTGATCAGCGGCACGTTGAAGCGTGCCATATTTTCGCGGAAACGCTCGTAGTTGGCCTTCCTGCTTGCGAAGTGATTCGGGTTGAAATAGCTACAGATCAACGCGGTGTCGGTGACTTTGGGGGCTCTGTCAGGAGCACTCTTGCTGATCACGACCGGGGTGGCCCCTGGGATTTCATTGCGCGCGGGTGGTTTGACGGCGAGATCTGGCGTCAGCCGGGGTATCAGTTCCATCGCGTCGAACTCTTCACCCAGAAAGTCCGGCGAGGTTCGATGACCGTCGTTGGCGAGATCACCGTGAACTGTCGAGGTGTCGCCGATATGCTGGGAGAGTCCGGGGGTGTGAAAGTAGAAAGGCATCGCGTTCTGTCGCGCCCATTTGCTCACCACGTGATCCACGAGGCAGGTGCCGTTCTTCGGATTGCGGAACCGGTGATTGACCGCCAAGGAACTGCGCAACAGTGAGCGGGCCGCCGCGGCGGGGAAGACATAGGCCAGCGCCCCGAAGTATTGTCGCTCGCTCGGCTGGTAGTCCTGATGGAAGCCGACCACGTCCCCACGGGAATACAGCTGCGAACAGTAGAGCGAAACAACACCCAATCGTTCGCTGGGCCACAATCTGGTTTCCAGATAGGAACGCAGGTTCTGGGCGAACACCACGTCATCCTGGCAAATCAAATAGGCATCCGCCGTCGGGTCGCGGAGGGACAGTTCCTGGAGAGCCAAGAGAAAATTTGGCCACGCCCCCAGCTGTGTTTCCCGGTGGATGATCGGGCAGTTTGCTGACGGCAGCGTGGGGATAGGGGAATTGGGTTCGGCGAAAATTTTGATATCGCTCCAGCCCGCGTTACTCAAGCTGGTGAGGGTGCGCTCCAGGGTTGGTTTTGAGCGCGGAGCGGTCGTGATGCCGACGCTCCAGTTGAGGGTGTCTTCACGTCGTAACTGCGGTTCGAATTGCGGACAGGTCTTGCATCGCTGGTGATGGGTTTCAGGAATCTGTTCGTGGTGACAGCGATAGATCTTGGTCCGCACGTCCTTGGAGCAGGTCTTGCACTTGTCCTCGCGAATCTGCGAACCGAGGAAGAAGCAGGTGCCCTCGTTCGTCTGGGGGCGGTGGACCGGGCCGGAATAGATCGGCAGGTTCTCTTTCGCGAGTTGCTTCAACTCCAGTGCCCGTTCCTCGTCGAGTCCGGCCACGCCGTCGCGTTCGATGACTTTGCGGGTGAGGTGGAACAACTGTTGCGCCAACGTGGAATTCAGCTGGCCGGGTTCGGGGAGAAACTGTTGGGCGCAACGTTCGCATGACGAGCGGTTGACCTGGCACAGTCGGAGATCTTGCACCCCGGTCAGGTTCGCGAGGAACCCGCAGTAGGCGAGTTCTTCGGAATCTTGCTGGAATGGTTTCGAACGGTGCGGACAGCTGGCGACAGATCTGGGTTTCACTTTTCTCCTTGGCTATGGCGATTGTTGAGCGAGCGAAAGTGAGCCGCCAATTGCGTTGGAGATCAAGCGTGGATGAGAGGGAATCGGTGGGCTCCAGAAGCGACACGCCAGCGGTTCCACGTTGTCATACGCGGGTCGGGCGGCTAACCTGCCGCCCGATGATCAGGTACTGGATAATAGTTTTCGCAGTCCTGCTCGCGGCGGGGGAAAGCCGGGGGGCTGAACCCGATGATCCGATTGGCCGGGAGCTGCGGGCGTTGCTGCTCGATGATCAAAACGCTCAGGATCGGGTGGACGAACTCATTGCCAGCAACAACGCGTTCAAGCTGGAAGGGGCAGGGTTGTCCAACGCAATCATGGCCACCAAGATCAGGCAGGTCATCGATCCGGTTCGGGAGGACTATGAGGCCTTTCTCGAACGAAACCCGCGCCACGCCCGGGCGCATCTGGCGCTGGCGAGTTTCCTTCAGGAATTTGGAGACAAGATCAACGCCAAGCTGCACATGGATACGGCTTTGGAAATCGCGCCGAACGATCCGGTGGCACTCAACAATCTCGGGAATTATTACGGGGAATTCGGACCACCGGAGAAGGCCTTTGAATTCTATCAGCGCGCGGGCAAGGCGGCACCGGATCAGTCGATGTATCTTCGAAACCTGGCCAGTGTCATGGTGGTGCAACCGGAAGCTGCGCAGACCTATTTTGCGCTCACGGATGAACAGGATGTCGTTCGCCGCGCCTTGCTCTATTTCAGCGAAGCACGCCGGCTGAACCCGGCCGATTTTCTGCTCTGCAGCACTCTGGCGCAGACCTATTACCAACTGAAACCACTCCCCTACAATGAAGCCGCTGCCGCATGGGAATCCGCGCTGAAGGTCGCCGGCACGCGGATGGAAAAGGAAGGCGTGATGATTCATCTCGCCCGCATCCACATTCAGGCCAAGAAGTTTGATGCTGCCCGCTATAATCTGAACGGCATCAGTGATCCATTGTTGCAGGATCTTAAACGGGAGCTGCGGGCGAAGATTCCACGAAAAATGGACCCGGTCAGTTTCAGTACTTCCACGGCCCCGCCCAGCCTGTTCAATCTGTCCAGCGCGCGGCCACCGCTCACGAATCAGCCACCGACTGGGCGCAGGCTGCGCCTAAAGCCGTGAGGAGTCGCTCGTGAATATTGTCGAATCCTCCGTTGCTGAAGACGCAGATCACGTCACCGGCTGAGCTGGTTTCCACGAGCAGATCCACGATTCTCCCAACATCCGCAACGTAATGCGCGGACTTTCCTGACGCTCGCAGTTCCGTCATCAGCTTTTCCGGATCGAGGCGTTCGTCTACTGCCAGTTGATCCAGACGCGCCACCTGCGAAAGGATGACCATGTCGGCGTCTTGAAACGCTGCCACCAGTTCTTGCTGAAATATATTGCGTCGGGTGGTATTGGAGCGGGGCTCGAATACCGCGCGCAGTGGTCGTGAACCATACTTGATTCGTAACGCTTTCAGCGTCTCGCGAATCGCGGTCGGGTGATGCCCGAAGTCGTCGATCACGGTCACGCCGCCGGCTTCACCCCGAACATCCATGCGTCGACGGATACCCGCAAAGGTATCGAACGCGGATTGGATCTGGTCGCGAGTCAGTCCGCAATGCCGCGCGCATGCGGCCACGGCCAAGGCGTTGCGCAGATTCAGTTCACCGATCATGGGCACGCGATAGCTTTCACCTTCCAGTTCGAAGCCGCTGTCGTCCGGTTGCAGGTCGATGTTTGTCGCCTGCAGTTCATTTGGCTCAGAGAGACCAAAGCGTTTGACGGGGCAGGGGGCGTTATCGAGGAGCGGGGACAGGTTGGCTTCGTCGCCATTGGCCAGCAACAGACCGTTGCGTGGAACCAGGCGGATGAGGTGGCTGAACGATTTCTGAATGGCGGCGAGATCCTCGAAGATATCGGCATGGTCAAATTCCAGGTTGTTGAGAATGCAGACCTCCGGGAGGTAGTGGATAAACTTGCTCCGTTTGTCGAAAAACGCAGTGTCATATTCGTCGCCCTCGATAATGAACCATTCGCTGTCGTTGAAGCGGGCGCCCTGTCCGAGATTTTCGGGAATGCCGCCGATGAGGAAACTGGGTGAGAGGCCGTTGTGTTCGAAAACCCATGCCAGCAGCGAGGTGGTGGTTGTCTTCCCATGGGTGCCCGCCACCACGAGCGATCGTTTTCCGCGAATGAAGAACTCCTTGAGCAGTTCAGCCAAAGAGCAGTAGCGAAGCCGTTCGTCGAGGACCGCTTCGGCTTCTTCATTGCCGCGTGAGATGACGTTTCCGATGACGACCAGATCCGGTTTGTGATGAAGGTTCTCAGCACGATAGCCAGCGATTACCTCGATGCCCTGATCCGACAGGAAGGTCGACATGGGTGGGTAAACGTTCTGATCGGAGCCGGTGATGACAAAACCTCGCTCCTTCATCGCAGCGGCAGCGGAGGCCATGGCGGTTCCGCAAATTCCGACAAAGTGCACTGACCTGATGTCCGTGGAGAGCATGGCCGAGCATGGCGAGATCAAGGTCCGATGTCGAGCCCGAGACACTTCTGACCGGCGGGTGTGATTGCAGAAGAGAGGTGCGAGCCGGAAACCGGTTGGAGTTCACGCTTCAGCGTGTGGGCGCGAGCTTGTTCGAGTTTAGGCCCGGCACGCTACAAAGCGTGAACTTCAACTGGTGCGCGACCCTGCCCTGTGACAGTGCTCCGACGGCGTGCCCTTTGAATAGCCGTCCAGATCGTGCCACTGTGAGCCCATATTTCGAAAGGATCTGGAGAAACTGTTGCGACAGCGGCAATGGTCAGTAAACGAGCTGGCTCGGGAGACGAGCGTCAAGGCTGGCGAGATTGGCGAAGATCTGCGGCACCTGCAGCTAAGTCTCAAACGTCAGCGTGAAGTGATCCAGGTGAAACCGGCGGTGTGCCGAAAATACGGATTTGTATGTTCCGGGGAAAAGATGACCAAGCCCTCGCGCTGCCCCGAGTGCAAGCAAACCCGATTGCAGGAGCCGCTGGTGTGGATCGAGGTCAAAGGGGATTGATGGCAATGGTTGAATTCCGTAAGACCCGGATGCTGAGAGCATAAAGGTCCCAAGTTCGCCACCGCTCCCGCTGCCAAAAAACGGGTATCCAAAGACTTCGGTCCAGCAGTATTAGCCCATTCCCAGTTTGGAAAGTTCCTGCTGAAGCTTGTTTTGGAAATCCATCACATCGGCTTCGGGCGGTTTGTAGCCGTCTTCTTCCGCTGCGAGACCAAGTCGGCCCATCTCGTCGATGTACCAATCCGCTTTCTTCCCGTCGCTAAAGGTCACCTTGCCACTTGCCATGGCGCCCGGGCGGACGAGTTGATCGACCGTGAGGCTGACGCCACCGGCCGTTCCGGCTGCCGCATCGTCTGGTGGTGGCAGTTCCGCTTCACCGGCAGTCGCGGGTGCGTCAGGAGCAGGGGCAGGTACGGGGGCAGGTGCTTCGATCTCCGGCTCGGGTTCCTCCGCGTCCTGTGGCGCGAGCCGCAGGTCGTCGAGCAGAAAGCGCAATTCCATGTAGGTAATGCTCAAGCTGAGTTCATCGGACATCTTGCTCTGCACGTCGGCCACACTGAGGCCTTCGTTGAGCCATTCCCGCACTTTGGATTTTTGTTCGTCAGTCAGATTCATTGGAAACGCGAGCGGTAGTTAAGCTGCCTCCGCAGTTTTATCAACTCCGATCGGTAATTGTTTGCGTCGCCGCCCGACCAGCGGCGTGACGGTGATACGCAAAATGGCCGCAAAAGGCAGCTGGCTGTGGCCCTTTTTGATCAATATCCGGCGCCGACCCACTGCGCGATAACGTTTGAAACCGGATCGCGCGTCAATACACGATCAGCAGCGCCACCGCGCCGATCAATGCCAGCACGCAGACCCAGCCGACCGCAAACCCGATCATCGCGGT
Organism: Limisphaerales bacterium; assembly: GCA_047608975.1. Classification (GTDB taxonomy): domain Bacteria; phylum Verrucomicrobiota; class Verrucomicrobiia; order Limisphaerales; family JAYPXF01. The sequence continues at coordinate 6,037 of JBLFYM010000040.1, forward strand.
CCGGGTGGGCACTGGTATTTCCCAGTTCGATTGGGGAAATAGGACATTGCGCGGACCAGGTGTTGCGCCGACGGGCAGGGTGCAGGAAGCCAAGATGTCTTCGTCCGGCTGAACCGGGGTTCGTAACAGGTTGTAAAAGTTGTCCAATTTTTCTTCAGTCACGGGTTGGGTAAGCAGGCTGACCAGGATTCCGGCGGCAAATCCACCGATAATGTAGGAAAGCATCTGGATCGGCAGGGAGACGCCGTTCTTCTGCGTGATCCACCAGATGAACAAGGCCGTGGCCGTGGATGCCCAAGCCCCCGCGACCGTGGCGCGTCGCCAGAAGATTCCCAGCCAGAAGGCCATCGCCATCATCGTGTTGATCTTCCAAAGATTCTCCAGCAGTGAGATGACGTCCTTGGACAATGACGCGAGCAACACGCCGCCAATGACCGCCACCAGTCCGGAAACGCGCGAAACTGCCAGGTAATGCGCGGGAGCTTTGTTGGGTTTTAGCGGTTTGTAGAGGTTCTCGGTGATTAATCCTGAAGAGGCCACCATGAAGGAATCACAGGAACCCATCACCGTTGCAAGCAGGGCGGCCAGGAACAATCCCAGGAGACCCGGCATGAGCGGCGGCAGAAAGTCGCGCGCCATCATGCCATAGACCAGATCAGGTTGCGTGAGTTCAGCGCCGTAGTGGGCAATTGCGGCCAGGCCGGTCAGGGTCCATGCCACGGTGCAGACACGTTTGATCATCGTGCCGCCCATGAATCCGATGGCCCCTTCCATTTCCGTCTTGCCCGCCGCGCACGTCCCCATGTTCTGCGGTTGAACGGCGACGCCGAGCAGGGCGTTGACCGTGACCATGAAGATGAAGAAGACGCCAATCTCACCGGGAGCAACGAGCGTCATAAGATTTTCGTCGGGGCGCAGTTCGATCAGCTTCGCCTTCATTCCCGTCAAGCCTCCTACGGCGTTGAGAACCAGAGGAAGCAGCAGGAATGAGAACAGGATCGTCAGTATCCCCTGGATGAAATCAGTGACAATCGCCGCCGTAAGACCGCCGGCGAGGCCGTAGATCACAAAGAGGACTGTCACAACCATGATAGTGACATCGGTGGAAAGTTTCCCGTCCGTCACGGCGCTCACGATCACGCCGGTGCCTTTGAGCATGAGGCCGATGTTGACCATGAATTTGCCGAGGCCGATGACCGCGTAGAGACTGGATACCGAACCGTCGTAACGCGCCGCAAAAACGTCTCCGGTGGTGAGGGCCCGAAATCGACGCATCATCGGTGCGATCAGCCAGAAGAACGGCGTCACAAATAGCCATTTCCAAGAATACCAGATTGCCGAGAGACCTGAGGTATAGGTCTTGGAAGCCACTCCCACCGCCTGATCCGAATGGGTTGCAGTTCCCAAGCCATGCATCAGCATCATCCATTTGCCGAACTTGCGCGGCATCAGGAAATCGGCGGTGGTGTTGACCTTTCGCGCTGCCCGCACACCGATAACGGTGATCCCGATCAGATAGACAAGCAGCGTCAGGATGTCCAAATAGTGCAGGCCGAACATGAGTCGCAGAAACGTAGCAGTCCCGCCCATGCTGCCGAGGATAATCCTGTGAAGCGGGGCGGGACGGCGCGGCCCAGTTGGAGTTCACGCTTTCTCGTGCCGGGTCTGAAGGGCTCGAACAAGTTCGCGCCCGTACGCTGAGGCGTGAATTCCAACCGGTATCTGGCTCGCATCCCGCCTACGGAGCTGTGGCTTTGCGCCAGTCCTTGAGCCGTTGGTTCGTGAAAGTTTCGATCTCGGCTGGAGTGGCTCGGGCTGGCCAGACGAGATCGATCCCGTCGGTCCAGTATCGGGTTCGGCCGGGCTTCAGTGTGGGATCGCCGCCATCGTCTTTGTGGTCTTGGCCGACGGACCAAAGGCGAAAGCTTTTTGGCGTGGTTCGTTTGTAACGAAGCGGCTTGCCGTCCATCCAATCGATCGGCAGCGCTGCGAGGAAATCTGGAACCAGCCCGCCGAGATCCTTCGGATATTCACCGTGCTTTCGAAAGTGACGCTTCAATGCGATGGCGGTGACGGCGAGTTCACGTTGGGTCTCTGCCAGCATGGCTTTTTTTTTGATCGATTTTCCGGCGTGGATCATCCCGCTTCTCGATAGCGGATAGATCGCTGGTGTATCGGGCGGCTTCAAGGACAGGAGAGCTGACGCGAAGGAGAGATCTGATTTTGCGGCGAAGGCATTGCGATCGGCTTCGATTTGTGGTTGGAAAATCGTCAGGTAGTGCGCCAAATCCCGATGACCCACGGCGACTCGCCAGAGTTGGCAGGTGAGTTTCTCAGTGAGCGTGAGAGGCTTTGAAGAACCGAAGCTGCTTAAGAGTGATGGATCGTTCATGCATTGCCCCCAGTGGGTGATTACCATCGATCGTTCCATCTCCAAGGCCCGCAGCATTTCGTCAGCGGAGCGGACAGAGTTTATCGCGGCCTGGAGTGCTGCCAGTTGGGCGTCGCTAAATTCTTCGAACTGTAGCGTTTCCCAAGTGCCTCTCAACAGGATGTTGAAGCACGCGATGCGGACCAACTGGGATATGAGTGTTGGCTCCTTGAATTTGTTCAACAACGCGAAGATGTTGGTCTGGAGTGACAACACGGAATCGAAATCCCGGTTGCGAAGATCGACCACTACCGCCATTTCGTTCCAGGCGCACAGGTATTTCAACTTGGCGAGTTGTGGCAGGACGAGGCTGAATCCCTTTGACCAGTCGTGCCCGAGGTCAATCACCTGATTGGTGGCGGCGCGTTCCGCGTTCAACCAGTCGCTTCGATGGGATGCCACCAACGATTCGACTCGGTCCCACATGTTTGAGATCCATGCGCGTCGGCTGCCGGCGCTTCGGTCGATGATCTCCACCGGGAGAGTTCCCAGTGCAGTCTTGGGAATGAGCGCACCAGAGGGCGTGAACTGTTGGTCAAACAGATATCGAGGCGCACGGGGCATGGAATTGATTGCGGGCAATAAATCGAATGCTCCGTTCGAGACTCCCAGCGGTGGCTTGGGAGCGATCTGCTGCCATGACAATCGTTCTCCTTTCGCTTCCAGCTCTGCGCGGAGTTGCTTCAATCCGTTCACGCCGTTGAGCCAAGCCATTGCCAGCGCAATGAGAAGCAGAAGCGCGGTGATGCTGGAGGCGACCAGGATGGGCTTCTTATTGAACACGGCCGTGAGTCTATTCGGGCTCAGAACGCCGCGTCGAGTGTCACGTTCGGATAGGATTTTAGATTCAGTCGGTCCATTCTGGCTTCGACGTGGAAGAGGGTGAGGCGCTGCAGTTTTGGATAGCTCCTGAGCAGGAGATCCAGGCCGGGGTTGTCGATGTGTGATTCGTGCAAACCCAGCATGACAAGATTTGTCAGCCCCACAATGTGTGTCGTGCCGGCATCGGTGATGTGTTCTCCAAGGTGGAGAATTTCGAGGTGGGTGAGGTGTGAGATGTTCTTCAGGTGTTCGTCCGTGATCAACGTTTCGGAAAGACTCAAAAAGGTGAGACGATCCAGTTTCCGAAGGTGGGCGAGGCCCGGACCACGGAGATCGTTACCGGATAGGCTGAGCGTCTGCAGTTGAGGCATGTCTTCGAGCGAGCGGAGGTCTGCGTCGGTGATCGTGCCGTTCTCGATGTCCAGCCAGTCGAGGTTTCTGAGCTTCGCAATTTGTCTAAACGCCTGGGGTGTTGCCGCCGGGCCACCGAGAGACAGAGACCGGAGATTTCGGGCGTTTGAGATCGCTTCCAGATGTTCAGTAGTGAGCGGAGCGCAGATAATGGTGAGATTCAGGAGAGTTGTGACCTGGCAGGTTTTGCTCAGAAGCTCTACTGGGAGGATGGGGCTTTCGAAATTGACATGACAAATGACCTGAGGAAACAACCGGATGAGGAGACGTAGGCTACGGAGATGGCCTCGTTTGCCCAGTGCTGTTTTCCATCCAGCGACGAAATCGAAACGCTCACACAAGAACGGCCGGGCGCCGGCCTCTTTCAACTGACTCACCAGTTCGGCCTGCGAGATCTGTTGCGAGCTGGAACGGATGGTGAAGATGGCCAGGGAGGCGAAGAGAAGGGACAGGGCGATTGCAATCGTCCAGCGAGATCGGGAGCGCCGCAGGTTGGATTCGGTGCTTTCTGTATTGGTGCCTGCCGCCATGTCCGTTTGGAATCCAATCGGCATACGCTGTGCGTTGGTCGTTTGAAGCTGATTCTCCGGGTGGTGGTCTGACAAGTGGAGGGGCGAGCCTGCGAGTCCGAAGGCGTATGTTGGCTTGAAGGTGAGCGCGAAAAGGAATTTGTGTATTGCCCCTAGCAATCGCAGCCAGAAGTCATCAAGTCTGATTGGGCGCACAGCGCCACGGACTCGCAAGCTCATCCCTCCAGACTGAGACCTCACGGTTGTCTACCAGCAGAAGCCTTCGTATTTGGAAGGTAGTTCGCTGAGTTCGGTCCAGCCGTTTACGTCGATGAAGTGGTGATCGGCGGTGACATGCGGTGCGAGTTCGTCGAGTGGGGATTTCTGGGCGGCGATGACGACGCCGCCGGACCCGAGGGCGGTGGGGAGATCGCTTTGCAGCAACTTGGCGAGGTGCGGCATGCGGACGTCGATGACGCGTTTGTTGGCACCGATCAACGAAGCCAGATTTAGGGCGGGGTCGTAGATGCGAACTTCGTATCCGTGGCCCACGAGATATTGGGCGACATCGACCATGGGGCTTTCGCGGAGATCATCGGTATTCGACTTGAAGGACAATCCCAGGATGACTGCCTCCCGTTTGCCGGTGGCTTCGATTATTGAAAGCAGGCTTTGCAGATGACGGTCGTTGCTGTTCAGAAGATTTTCCAACAATGGAACATGGACGCCGGCGGTGCGTGCCTTGTCGGTGAGGGCGCGCACATCCTTCGGCAGACAGGAACCACCGAAGGGATTTCCGGGGCGCATGTAGTAGGATGAAATGTTGAGGCGGGTATCCTGACAGAGCATGTGCATGACCGCCTTGGAATCAATCTCCAGCTGTTTGCCGACGCGTCCGATTTCATTGGCGAAAGTGATCTTGGCGGCGTGAAAGGCGTTGCACGCGTACTTGATCATCTCGGCGGTCTGCCAGTTCACGACGCAGGCTGGTTCCCGCTCTTCGCCATAACTGCCGAACAGTTCGCTCATCAGATTCTCCGGCGGGCGGGCACCATCGATCGAACCGACCACGGCGAGGGAGGGGATTTGAAAATCTTTTACCGCCGTGCTCTCGCGCAGGAACTCGGGGTAGTAGAAAACATCGGCGAGTCCTGAATCCAACACGTCCTGAAGTTTTTCATCGACGATGCCGCGCGTGCTGCCCGGCAACATAGTGCTGCGAAAGACGATATGGTGGTGAGAGTTCTTGGCCTTGATGGCGTCGGCGATCTGGCCGGCGACCGTGCGGACATATTGCAGGTCCAGTGCGCCGGAAGGGGAGGATGGGGTTCCCACGCAGATGATGGAGAGTTCGGTGTCCCTGATCGCGTCCGCGCAGTCGGTGGTCGCGCGCAGGAGTTCCTTGTCCTTGGCGGACATGAGCAGTTCCTCCAGACCGGGTTCGACGATGGGGGCAATACCCTTGTTGAAATCTCCAACTTTCTGTTCGTGAACGTCCACGCCCACCACGTAATGACCGCGCGATGAAAGACATCCCGCAGTGACTGCGCCCACATAGCCAAGGCCAAAAATGGAGATTTTCATTTGGGCGCGGAGGCTAAGAATGTCGTACTGAAAACGCAAGTTTTATACCCTCTCTGGGCGGTCAGAAGCAGACTGGGAGCCTTTTTAACGGAGCGGAATCGCGGTGATACGGTGCCGACCAGATTTCCTTCGGGAGGAGTGGACTGGGCCCCGCCAGGCTGTTCGGTGATCACGGTATCCCAGTCCGCGGATGCCCGGACGTAAATGATAACGCTCGCTCTCTTGATGCGGAAACTACGCTCGTCTACGCGGGTGAGTTCCGCCCCGGGCGCAAACTGCCAGCGGACGGTGAACTCGCCGTCCACGGTCTCTTCGTGCGGCAGAAAATCATCGGTGACGCACCAGCCGTTCTCCACCTCCTGCACCTTGCGATAGATCGTGCCGGTGGGAATGAACCATTCCGCCTGAAGTCCATCGGGTTCGGGGCGTCGCCAGGCCGGGACGGAGTGGTCGCTTGACCACAGGAAGGGGCCGAGCCGGGTTGGGAATTCAGAACCGGTCAGCGCGGGGCCGTTGTGCGCTTCGCGGGAGGCGAGCCAGTTTCGTAACGGGATATCCCCGTAGTAGGCCCCGGTGCCGGGATCGATGACGATTGCGGTGCCGCGCCACCAGAGACAGAGATGCAGCACGTCGAGATGGCCGTGGGCATTGGTGGCCCCGTATCCCAGAGCAGAGAGATCGAAGCGCAGGAACCAGTCCTTCTGGCTGCGGATTGCCATGCCGGCGTGGGAAAACAGATACCAGTCGTGATCGCCTCGTGCAGTGGTCCGTTCGGAAATTTCGAGCGGTTCGATCCGATTCGGGATGGAGATTTCCCGGCGAAACTGGTTCCAAAAAAATCCGAGGGAGGTGTTGTTCTGGACATGCATCCAGGTGCGCCATTCCCAAGTGGCGTCGCTCCCGTTCTCCCAGAAGGGAAGGACGGTGGCATTATCGCCATCGCCATAGTCCCAGCGATCCTGCTCGCGTTGGATGGTCACGTAGTAGGTGGCCGCGCGGGCCAAGCGTTCTTCAACGCGGGAAGAGACAGAGCGGTGCTTGCTGAGGACCGCGGTCCAGGCGATGGCTGACAGTTCCCAGGAGAAAAGCTGGTAGTTCAGCGCCTGTTCCCGGTTCGATCCGTCGGGCGCGAATTGGTTGATGACTTCCGTTTCCCACAAGCCCTGAAGTTCATCCATGCGACTGCCCCAGATCGCGAGGTTTGGCCAGCGTGCCAAAGCGACGAGCAGACCGGTGAGTTCCCCGATCAGATGATTATTGGCGGAGGAACCGAAAGATCGATGCCGCCAGACGTAGTGAAAATGGGAAGGCAGGATTTCGTAGCGCAAGGTTTCGAGTTCCTGCTCAAGACCGAAATCGTGCGGCTGATCGGTGAGCAGCGCATCAATCCACACAAACTGAATCAGACGCAGGCCCGCTTCGAGGGGGCTGGTCCAGTTCCAGCCTTTAAACGGGGGATTGTTTTTCACCCAGTCCTGGAGCCATTCGACACACTTTCGGGCGGCGGTCTGGTCGTGGAGATAGTAGGCGGCGAGCGCGAGCCGGGTGAGGTGCTGCCAGCGGCTGAGTTCCCAGACCAGCTTGATGTCGGCACCGGCTGGCAATTCACGGTGGTTGAGTCTGAAGGCAGATTCGTTCGTCTGCAGATCGATTCCGGCATGGTAATCCCGTTGCCACTTCGGCGGGTCGTCTACTTTGAGTTCCAGATGGCCGAAGGCCTTCCATCGTCCGGCAAGAATTTCATCCGCATCCCGGCGAAGGGCGGTGAGGAGATCGGCAGGAGCTTCCTCAATCGGGGGGAGGCGAGGGTAATCCGTATTTGCCGACAGACGGATGGAAGTCCAATCCGGGTCGCGATGGCTGTCGGTGAATTCTCGCAGTCGCTGGCGGACGCGCAGCACGATTTCGCGCGCGTTCATGGCGCGCAAACGGTGCAGGTACCAGTTGAATCCGGGCATTGTTGGGGCGAAAGCCTAGGGCTGTCGCAGCCGTTTGGCGAGCAAAGGAAGCACCTCGCCCGAGGGGCCGGGAAGAACAAAATCCGCACGGCCGGTCAGCGGAGTTGTGTTCGGGTTGATTTCCACGATCGTGGCCTGGTGCGTCGAGGCAAGGTCGGCCAAACCGGCGGCAGGATAGACGACGGAAGACGTGCCGATGGACAGGAAGACCTCACAATTCCTGGCCGCGTGAGTAGCCGCTTCCAATGCCTTTGGTGGCAACGATTCCCCAAACCACACGACGTCCGGACGCAGGAACGCGCCGCACCTTTGGCACTTGGGAGATTGGTCTTTGGTCGGCAGCCACACGCTGACCTGAGTTCCTTCCCGGGCACATTTGACCCGCGTGATATTGCCGTGGAGTTCATGGACGTTCTGACTGCCGGCGCGTTGGTGCAGTCCGTCGACGTTCTGGGTGACGAGTGTGAAATCACTCCAGAGATCCTCCAGCTCCGCCAGTGCTTCGTGGCCCGCATTCGGTTCGACGGCCTGGACTTGATCACGGCGGGTCGCATACCAATCCCAGACCAGCTTCGGGTTTTTCGCGAACGCCTGGGGGGTGGCGAGTTCTTCGGGGCGATACTTTGCCCAGTGCCCTTTTTGGGCATCGCGAAAGGTTGGCACGCCGCTCTCGGCGGAGGTGCCGGCGCCCGTAAGAACCATCACGCGGGTGGCCGCGCGAAGCCGGTCGATGAGTTCCTGTTCGACGTTCACAAGGTGACTGCCCGACCGGTCCTAAGGGACTCCATCGCGGCGAATGTGAGTTCCATGCTTTGACGTCCCTGCTCGTAGGGGAACAGGTGCGGCCCGGTGCCCGCAAGGAAACCGGCCCAACCCGCCATCTGTTCTGCGTGTCCTTTGGAGTTCTCGCTGAGCCGGGTCTTCTTCCGGTTTCGATGGATCATCAGCGTCTGAAAGTTTTCGAGCTCAGCGACGATGCCCGCACCGAAGACGGTCAGCATCTCCTTCGGCCAGGACGGGTCGCCGGCGCCGGTGTAGATGAGTTGGCCGGATGAACCGTCAGCGAAATCGATCTGTGCGGTCACGGAATCAGGGAAGGCCAGTTGCCCTTCCGGATCGCCGACAGTTTGCGCGAACACTTTCACGGGGCGCGAAGCGAACAGAAAACAAAAGTAGTCGAAGAAGTGACAGGCTTCACCGAGGACGCGCCCACCACTTTCAGCGTGGTTCGCATACCAGTGATCGGGCGCGAGTTTGCCGGCATTGACGCGGAAACTTGCTGACTTCGGCCCGGGCGTATTGTGCAATGCGGATCGGAGGGCGATACTCGCAGGTGCGAAGCGGCGATTGAAACCGATCTGGAGGCTGCCCGTGGATTGGCGCAATGCCTCGTCTATCTCGGTGAGTTCCTCGCGCCGCAGACAGAGGGGTTTTTCAACGAACACATGTCGGTTTGCTGCCAACGCGCCGGTTACCAATGGTGCATGCAGGTGATGACGTGTCGCGATGATGACGCCGCGGGTTCCATCGGAATTCCATGCCTTCCCGGCATCGGTTTCGGCAGCAGTGAAACCGAACTTGTCCTTCACGTGATTTGCGCTCAACGCGGTCTGGTTGACGACCATTCCAAACGGGACTTTGGATTTGAGATGCGGCAGCAGCATCGTGCGCGCGAAGTTTCCGGCCCCAATGACGTCGAGCGCGGTCACTGGTTCGGCGAGTAATGGGAAGTCCTTGCCTGGCGCGGGGGATTCGAAATGAGACTCCGGTTTCGCAGCTGAATCGGTGTCCGGCGCGCCGTCGGCATACTCAATTACCACGCCGACGTCTGCCGAGCCGCCGTCGGAAAGTTCTCGATATACATCCAGGCAGTTTTCAAACGCGACGCGACGGGTGGTGATGTCGTCCAGCTTCAGTTGGCCCGTTCGCATGAGGTGCAGGCACGCGTCAAAATTGCGGGTCTCAGTCCAACGCACGTAGCCAATCGGATAGTCGGAACCGCCAAACTCATAGGCCGGATCGTAACGTCCCGGTCCGTAGGAGCGTGAATAACGGATCTCCAATTCCTTGGCGTAAGTGCGCTTCCAATCGAATTCGGTGTGCGTGTTGCCAACAATAACGATCCGACCACGATCCCTCAGTGAATCAATGGCCTGATCGATCGGGCCATTGGATTGGGCGGCCGTACAGACCACCACGGCGTCGACCCCGAAACCATCGGTCCATTCGTTGACTTCGTGAGCGAGATCCTGTTCGCCAGGAATCACGACCTTCTCCGCGCCCAGCTTTTCGCAGAGTGAACGTCTGGAGGCGAGGAGATCCACGGCCATGACGCGCGCCCCGTTGATCGCGAGAAGATTCGTCGCCAGCAACCCGATGAGGCCCTGACCCAATACCAGAATCCGATCGCCGAGTTTGGGATCGGTTTGGCGGACCGCCTGGAGGGCGATCGAGACCAGCGTCGTATAGGCCGCCTGCGAACTCTCAACACCGTCGGGAACTCGTGCCAGCAGCAGATCGGGTTGGGCGATGAACTCCGCATGAAAAGCGCATTCGGCACCGGCGCAGGCGACCCGGTCACCTTCGCTGAAGCGGGTGTTCCCCGGATCCACATGCTCAACGATACCGGCGGCGCTGTAGCCGAGCGGGGTGGGGGTGCTGAGTCGGTTTCGAACCTTCTCCAACGCCGATCTCCAACCGAGGTTTTTGGCCGTCTCCAAGACCTTGCGAACCTGATCGGGACGGGCTTTGGCCTTCTGAAGCAGGTTCATCTTCGCCTGCTCGACCTTCATCTTCTCAGTACCCACGCTGATCACAGAGTGAGTCACGCGCACCAGCGCGCCACCCGGAGGTGCCGTGGGCAGCGGCACTTCCTGCACTTCCAATCGTCCGTCCTGATACTGGGCAATCTGTTTCACTGAGTCGCGGGTTTCTACTCTTTGTGAAGCCGTTGGTCGAGAACTGGGGGGAGAAAATTGAGGGCGAGAATTCACCGGTTGGGTTGGGCCTGCCGAATCACCGTTTGAAACCGGATCGATTGCGGGGTATAGATCCCTCGCGGATGAGCGAGGCCGATGAAAATCAAGGCGCTCGTGAACGCCTGATCGACCCTTGGTGGCGGAAGGCGCGCATTGCCGCGCGGCTCATCCTCTAGCAGGAGGCAGGTCGAGCTTGGAGCGTGAGGGACCAGCGCCTGGCCAATGCGCTGGTCGCTGACCCCGGGGTGACCAATCGCCTCATCGATCAGGCTTGGCACTCAATCAGAAATCGAAGGAAAAACGGACATGGACTCGGGGGCTGGTTCAATTGATCTGAATGCGCCTGCCATCAGGCTGCTTGAAGAGTTGATCCAGAAACTTCCAGCTGTTGGGGATTTTAAGGTCACCCTGTTTGGTTTGGCTCCGATTCAGATTGCGATCGATTCTTCGCTGGCCAGCGCCGATGTGGATCTGTTCTCCGATCTGGAAAACTTGGGTGAAATTGTCAGAGGGGCCAAACTTTCGCAGGAGGATGCAGAGTTCTACATCCAAGTTTGTAGTGAACTGAACTTTCGGACGAGTCCAAGATGGCGAAGTCGAACCCAGTCTTTGCAAATCGGGAATTGCACAATTGAGATTCCACATCCTATCGACATTCTCATCGCGAAACTAAATCGCTTGGAGGAGAAGGATCTCGAAGCCTTTCGGGTGGTTCGGCGTAAGACCGGGCATCCCACTGAAGAGGAACTCATTTACGAATTGCAACTGGCAGTCGATCTGTTCCGTCCGGATTTCGACGAGGAAAAGGGCCATGATATGGCCGAGAACTGCCGCCAACTGTGGCCGATTATCTTCGGGCGGGAAATTGATCCATGCCAAGAGATAATCGTTCCGGCGCTCAAGAAGCGTAAGGAGGGTTACGGGGAACCGACGCGTGACTACAAACAGGAACTTCGGGAAGCGGTCGAATCTTACAAGACTGGGAACTGAGACATTTCCCTGCTTCAAGATAGCCGGCTGATAACGCGGCGGAACCGACGTTTATCTTGGTCGGAGTCATTGGATTCAACCGCGTGAATTCCTTCGGTGGTGAAGAAGAGCCGAAGGGGAGCCAGCGTGTGTTGTTTGGTGAGGCTACGTCGGATCTTTGCAAACTGTGCTTCAACTCGGGCCTCGAGTGTGAAGAGGGCGAGCAATGCCGCGACAAATGTCCGCCGGCTACTCATACCGAAGTGCTTCGATCGGATCGAGCTGCGCCGCCTTGATAGCCGGGAACAGGCCGGCGACAATACCGACCAGTGCGCTGAAGCCGACGGCGATCAACATGGCGGTCGGAGTGATGACGGGCGAGTTCGCGGTGGGGGACATGAGTTCGATTAGTTCCACCAAACCGTAGGAAGCGACCAATCCGGCGAGTCCGCCGAGGATTGAGAGCGTGATGCTCTCCGCCAGGATCTGGATGAAAATCACCCCGTTGGTGGCGCCAACTGCTTTGCAGGTGCCGATTTCGCGAATGCGTTCGTTGATGCTGGCGAGCATGATGTTCATGATGCCAATGCCGCCGATCAACAGACTGAGCCCCGCAATGATCGCGCCGCTGAGACGGGCATTGCGAATGCGTTTGTTGATTTCCTCAATTTTGTCTTCGTTCGTACTGAAAGTAAAATCCTCGATGCCGCGGTGAGTCATCAGCAGAATATTCCGGGCCTGTTGCAGCGCGGGTTGCATGTTCTCCATGTCACCGACCTTGATATCGACGTCGGTGAGCCGGGGATCCGGTTGTTGATTTTCGCCAACCGCGGCACGAAAGCGGAGCCAGGCGGTGTTCAAGGGGATGTGGACGACGTGGTTCTTGTGGTAGAAGGCGTAGTTCTTGCGGGAGCCCCATCCTTTCTTTCGGGTGGGACCCGACTGAACCGCGGTATCCGCAGTCTGCAAAGCGGCGAACTCGCGTTCCTTCCGTTCCTGCTCAGCTTCGTAATACCGGTACATGCCGACAATTGTGAAGGGCTGACGTTGAATCGTAATCTCCTCGCCGATGGGGATGATCTCCCGACCGACATCTTCTGGAGAACCGAACAGGGTATTACGGATACCCGCGCCGATCACACACACATTGCGCGCTTCGGCATCTTCCAGATCTGAAAAGAAGCGACCGTGTTCGACCTCCATCAGATTCATCTTCAGAACGTCGGGCCAGACCCCCACGCATTCGGAGGCGCGGGTTCGCTTGCTACCGTAGCCGAGGTAGATGCCGCTCAGTTTGATCTCTGGGTTGACCGCCTGGATTAGCGGGGCCTGTTTCAGCGCATAGGCGTCAAGAATGGTGCGACCAGGAGCCTGATCGGCGAGATGTTCCTGATGCGCTGGAACGTCTTCCTCACGAATCAGGACCTTGTCCAATCCGCCGAAAGCGATGATGGATTCCTTCATCCCGTTCTCCATGCCGGTGACGATCGCAGCCATGGCGACCAGGCTGGCAACGCCCAGGACAATACCCAACATCGTGAGGACTGAGCGCGTCTTGTGCGCCCAGATTTCCTTCAGGCCAACGTGGATGATATTGAAAACGTTCATGCTATGCGGCGCTGGCTCGTCCGGGGACGGGCCACGTGCATCGTGGCGTTTTTCTATCACACCGCCTGCGGTGGCCCAATCGTATTCAGCTTGAACGCGGATGAGGGCGGGGGGCAAAGGTGTCGTGAAACCCTCGTCGCATAGGCGGGAAAGCTGGGGCGCAGCTCATTCTTGAGGTTCGTGATCCGGAGGATAGTGAACCTCAAGATCTAACTCTCACGAGCCAGGTTCGTCGCAGCGATCTTGGAGCAATACAGAATACTTGCATTCATCGGCCCGCGGTCTTCCACTGTGCGCATGTTCAAGAACATCATTCTCGCCAGCGCGATAATTGTCGCGTCGACTTCGACAACGCAGGCGGGTCTAAAATTGAAATCCATCTTCAACGGCAAGAACCTCGCAGGATGGGAGGCCCCCACAGGCAATGCTGGCATAGGTTGGTACAAGGCGGCGGACGGAATTCTCAAGGTCAGGAATGGCCCCAACAAGAAGGGTTCGATTTTGTGGACCAAGCAGTCCTATCGGGATTTTGTCATAGAGTTCGATTTTCGGTTTGGTGATGGGGTCGTGGATACCGGGATTCACATTCGGAACAGCAAGGAGCAGATTCAGATCGGGATTTCCGGATCGCTCAAGCGGGACCTGACCGGATCGCCATACATCGCCGGAAAAGGCTATCCGGTGGAAGCGAAAGGCGTTGCCAAACTGTTGAAAGCCAAGGATTGGAATACGATGAAAATCAAGGCAGTGGGCAAAGATTACACAGTTTGGCTGCAGGGGCAGCAGGTGATGACTTACAGGTCGGACACCGCGATTGAGGAAGGTCCGCTTGGCATTCAACTCCATGGTTCGAGAATCATGGGCGTTGATTTTCGCAACCTCCGACTCGCTGAACTGCCATGAATCAATTCAGACTGATCATTCTGCTCTCACTGATTGGAATCAGTGGAATCGCTGCCGACAAGAAAGCCAAGGCACCCGCGGAGCTCAAGCCGGCGATCATCAACGGCACGGGACCCGGATGGAAACCGCTGACCGGCAAAGACTTCGTGAACGTGAACTGCGAGCAGGATACCTGGCGTTGGGAAGGCGGACATGCCTTCTGCACCGGAAAACCTGTGGGCGTGATTCGGTCTCTGGAACAGATCAAGAACTTCGAACTGGTCTGCGAATGGATGCACAAGAAAGATGGCGGGAATTCCGGTGTGTTCGCCTGGGCCAGTCCGGAATCCATCACCAACCTGATGGCCGGGAAGGGGCGACTGCCCTGGGGAATCGAGGTGCAGGTCTTGGATCTTGGATATGCGGAACGTTACGAGAAACGACACCAGAAGAAATCCGACTGGTTCACTTCTCACGGCGACGTCTTCCCAACCGGGCCGGCCAAGTTTACGCCGTTTCCGCCGTTTGCACCGAATGGCAAGCGCAGCTTCCCGTCCAAGAATCTCACCAAAGGCATCAACGAGTGGAATCACTACTACATTCGTGCCATCAACGGTGAAGTGCGTCTTTGGGTGAATGGGGAGGAAGTCTCTGGTGGCACGGGGGCAAGCCCTGCCGAAGGCTATCTTTGTCTCGAATCGGAAGGCTCACCGGTTGAGTTCAAGAACATGCGCATTCGTCTGTTGCCCTGAGCGCCCGCCCGTCAGTCAATGCCCTGCAATTCCCCAGCAACCCCTTTTCCATATCGCTTCGAATAATGCGATGGCCAATCGGTCCGAACATTGAAATTATCCAGACTCATGAACACGCAACTCTCCTTTATCCTTGTCGCTGCCGCATTGACGGTCGGCCAATCCGTCCGTGCTGAAACCGAATGGAACGGATTCCGCGGCCCGACCGGTCGTGGCCATTCGGTTGCCAAGGAAATGCCGGTCAAGTGGAGTGCTGACAACGTGCAGTGGACACTGCAACTGAAGGGCGCGGGCCAGTCATCACCGGTCAACGCCGGCGATAAACTTTTCCTGACCAGTGCCTCGGCGAACGGACAGGAGTGCCTGTTGATCTGCGTCGACCGGAACCAGGGCAAGGTGCTTTGGGAACGGACCGTCAAATCTTCAAATCCTGGCCAGCATCATCGCATGAACAGTTTTGCCACACCCACCTGCGTGACCGATGGCGAACGCGTCATCGCGTTCTTTGGTGCCGGCGGAATGCATTGCTTTGATCTCAACGGGGAAAAGCAGTGGTCAAAGAATCTTGGCGAATTGCCCGGCTCTTGGGGAACCGCCGCTTCGCCCGTCATTGTCGCCAACAAGGTCATCCAGAACCTCGACGCTGTCGGTGCCTCGTCGTTGGTCGCATTGGATAAGCTGACCGGGGAAACGGTCTGGACGACCAAGCGTGAAGACAAACCCCGCGGCGGCTGGAGCACTCCCGTTTTGATTGATGTCGGCAAGCGGCAGGAGCTGGTGCTCAACGGTGAATTTGGGGTGCGTGGTTATGACCCCGAGAGCGGGAAAGAACTGTGGTTCTGCAAAGGTTTTAACGGACGTGGTGCTCCGGTCCCGGATTTCGACGGGCAGACGCTTTACGTCGTCAACGGCAAGCCCGGTGACATTTACGCGGTCACGCCCGGTGGTGCCGGAGATGTCACGCAGTCGAAAATGAAGTGGCACGCCAAGCGGCCGCGCGGCCGGGATCTTCCTTCACCTGCGACCGTGAACGGTTTTGTATTTGTGATGAATATGAGCGGCACGGGGACCTGCTACGATGCGGAGAGTGGCGAGATGTATTGGAGCGAAAAGCTCCCGTTGAAGAGCCGTGGTGAGTTTGCGGCGGCGCCGCTGGTGGTGAATGGCAACGTCTACGTTCAGAATGTTTATGGGGGGAATACGATTGTGATCAAACCAGGCAAGACGATGCAGGTTCTATCGGAGAATTCCCTTGGCGCCGGCCGCGATGAAATCTTTCGCGCCACCCTGTCACCGATTGGTGGCCTGCTCTACGCGCGGAGCCAGTCGACGCTCTATTGTATCAAGCCTTGAGTCGTGAGGCTTGATACGGCGGCGGTGATTCCTGCCGCCGTCGGCCTTACTTGTTCAGCTGCTTGGACATGCTCTCCATCAGCTTCCGGGAGACGGAGATGGAGATGGAGATGGAGCTGTCGAGTTCCGCGCGGAGAACGAGATTGGAGATGGCTGCGCCGGCGTAATGCGCCACCGTTGAAACGGAACTCAGATCTCCCTCACTGAATGTCTCCCGCCGATTATCCTTCTGACACACAATCTGCATAGGCGCCGGATATTGCGGATTCAGCGGCGTTGGCAAATCCTAATCGGCGGTCATGGGCGTTGGAGCGTGCAGTTGGAACTGGGGGTAAAAGTGGTGAAGGGATCACTGCTCCGAGATGGGGAGAAGAATTTCCAATCCTCAAAACCCAAGATACAAAGTAAACCCAAGATACAAAATCCAATCGAAATTGTTTGCTTACACTTGGAGCCACGGATTGAGGCTTACTTGGAGCTTGGAGTTTCTGCAATCCCGCTGACTCAGTGGGGATTCCTTCGTTGCCACCCCCACTTTCAATCACACGCGGCGTTGGAGGTTCATTGCTCAGCTGCCATCTCCATTCGTTGCCACCCTCCCGGTTTCCTCATGAGTGGTTTGAGCTTGGGCGAGGGTTCTGTCAGAATTTCGGCATGTCGAATTCCGTATCCAAACGAACCTTTGGGTTTCTCGTGCTGATGTTCTTGGCCGTGGCGGCGCTTGGTCAGACCCGGTGGGGAGTCCGGGCGTTGGTTCCGAGTGTGGTTGCTTTGCTCGGTGTGCTGATCCTGAAGCGGGCGCTGGCGGGGCTCCTGCTGGGTGCGGCGGCGGGTTGTTTATTGCTTGCGGGCGGGAACCCGTGGAACGCGATACGGGCATTCTTCAGTGATCATTTGCTGCCTTCACTGAAGAATGAGTGGAATCTGAGCGTGTTGATTTTCACCCTCCTGCTCGGTGGATTCGCGGCGTTGATTGAACGGGGCGGGGGATTTCGGGCGATGTTCGAAAAGTGGATGGCAGGCCAGGCCGATCGGCGACGGCGGGTGCAGGCCTCCGCCTTCGGAATGGGGTTGATCTGTTTCTTCGATGGACTGGCCAACAGCATGATGGTGGGCAAATCGATCGGGCCGCTTGCCCAACGCTGTGGGGTGTCGCGAGAGAAGATGGCGTATATCGTTGATTCCACGAGTTCGGCGGTTGCCTGTATCGCGGTGATCTCGACCTGGATTGCCTATCAGCTTTCGATGATCCGCGAAGGCTACAAGCAGGCCGGAGTGGAAACGGTCAATGCGTTCGAGATCTTCCTGCGATCCATACCACTTAATTTTTACTGCTGGTTCACGCTGATGTTGCTGGCGCTGGTAATCTGGCGTTCGTGGAACATCGGTCCGATGGCTGCCGCCGAAGCATCCGCGAGCGATGCAGCGGTTGGGAATGCTGAAGCTACCGAGGGCAATTCGGATGCGCGTGGCTGGCAGGCCTTACTCCCGCTGTCAGCGCTCATGCTGACACTCATCGGAAGCCTTTATTACCTGGGAGCGGAGAAGCCCCACCCGTTCACCTTTGCGAAGGCCTGGTCGGCCTTTGGAGCGGCTCCGGCGAATCTTGCGTTGTTGTATGCGAGTGCGGTTGCCTGCGTCGTTGCAGTGCTGGTGAATTTTCGGGTGATCGGGCGGACGGCCAGTTGTGGTGAAGTATTTATGGATGGCGTGGTCAAGTTGTTCCCGCCCTGTCTGATTCTGATCGCGGCATGGACGCTCAGCAGTACTTCGAGCAGCCTCGGGGCTGCTCAGTTTCTTACCCAGATCCTGACAAGTCATCTGAGTGCCGGATTGTTCCCCGCATTGGTATTCGTGGTGGGATTGTTGATCTCGTTCACAACCGGCACCAGTTGGGGGACGATGGGGATACTGATGCCGCTGGCGATTCCCGTGGCGGTGGGGATGAATCCCGCCGAGGGGAATCTGGTTTCGGCGGTCGTCGCGGCCGTGTTTAGCGGTGCGGTGTTTGGGGATCACTGTTCGCCGTTCAGCGATACCACGATCGTTTCTTCACTTTCCTGTGATCTGGAACCGACGCGGCATGTCGTCACCCAACTGCCCTATGCTCTGATTGCGGCGGGGTTGGCGCTGCTGGTTGGGTTTCTGCCAGCCGGTTTCGGTGTGCCGGGGATTTTATGTCTGGCGGTGGGTGGGATCGTAATCATCTGTCTGCCGCGAATTTGGCCGGGCGCATCTTCCGCCGCCGGGAAATCTGCGTCCAACTGATCTGCAGAGAATATTCATGGCACCCACTTTCAACCAGATTGCAGACCGGAACGTCCGTTCGTTCGTTGCGTTTCGCATCCTGTTCAACGCCCGATTCTACTATCCCATCTTTGCGGTCATCTTCCTGGATTTCGGGCTGAGCCTGGAACAGTTCGCGATTCTGAACTCGATCTGGGCAGCAACGATCATTCTCGCGGAGGTCCCCTCCGGTGCGCTTTCGGATCTGATTGGTCGGAAGAAGCTGCTGGTGTTCGCGGGGGCGCTGATGGTGTTGGAGATGTGTGTCTGGGCGTTCGCGCCGACGGGAGACGTATCATTATTGTTCTGGTTGCTGACATTCAATCGAGTTCTGAGCGGCCTGGCAGAGGCCGCGGCGAGCGGCTCGGACGAGGCGTTGGTCTTCGACTCGCTGGACAACGCTGACCGGAGCGAGGAATGGTCTATGACTCTGCAAACTGTTTCGCGGTGGCAATCGATCGCTTTCATATTCGCGCTGGTGTTGGGTGGGCTCGTCTATGATCCGGTCACCATGGGGCGGATCACGGGCATGGAACTGACGCAGGAGACCACCATGCGTTGGCCGCTCTATCTGAATCTGATCACGGCCGTGATGGTGTTTTTCGTGGTCGTCCGCATGATCGAGCCAGAGCACAAAACCCGCGGGAAAGAACAGGTGACTGTGAGAGCTGCGTTCGCCCAGACCTGGCGGGTCGGAAAGTGGATCGCGGCCACGCCGTTTGCCTTGTTGGTGATTTCCGCGGGCGCGATGCTCGACGGGGTGATCCGGATGTTCGTGACCATGAACAGCAAGTATTATCAGGTGATTGAGTTTGCGCCGATGGCCTTCGGGTTTATTGGGGCCGGGGTTGCGGTGATGAATTTCTTCGTCGCGCCGTTGTCACGGAAGATGGTCGACCGGCTCCGACCCGGGCAGGTCTTCTGGATTGTGACGATCATGGCAGGAATCGGATTTGTTGGTGCCGCACAGGCGATTCCCTATGTAGGTTTGGTTTTCTCCTATCTGCTGTTTGCCGCGTTTTCAATGACGATGTTCGCAATTTCCTTCTACCTGAACAACGAGGCAGAGCAGTCGAATCGGGCCACACTGCTCAGCTTCAAGGGGCTGGCATTCAACCTCGGCTACGGTGTGATTGGTCTCCTGTATGCAGGGCTGGTCCAGCATCTTCGAAAAAATCCCGAACTCGCGGTGGATCCCAATCTGCTGTTCAAGGCGGGATTGGGCTGGTTTCCGTATTACTTTGCTGCGGGCATGACGGTCGTCGTGGTGTTCGCTTTGCTGCGACCCTGTAGCCCCCGGCCGGCAGCACCTGAAAAGGGCCAGGTAAATTCCGCGTAACGCCTGCCGCACGCTTGAATTTATTCCCACCGACATTATCGTCGCCGCGATGAATCTGGAATTCACGAAGATGAACGGAGCCGGTAACGACTTCGTTCTGCTCGACAACCGCGATGGTTTGCTGCAGGTGAGCCGGGAGCAGATCATCCAGATCTGCGATCGCCAACGTGGCGTGGGGGCTGACGGCGTCATGTTGCTCAAGCCCTGCGACAGCGGCGACGCGGATTGGGCCTGGGACTTTTTCAACAGTGATGGCAGCGATGCCGAGATGTGCGGCAACGGTGCCCGCTGTTTCGCCCGCTACGTGCAGAAGGTGGCGGGAGTGAACGGTGGAGTTTCGTTCAAGACTGTCGCCGGAGTGATCAAGGCGAGCTTTGAAGGGGAACAGGTGACCGTGAACCTTACCCCTCCACATGGGCTTGAGCTGGACACGCCGATAGGTCTTTCAACCGGTGAGGCCAAGGTTCATTCACTCAATACCGGCGTGCCGCACGCCATAGTCTTCGTACTGGATGCCGATGCTGCGCTGGTAAATGATCTCGGTCGCGAAGTCCGTTTTCATGAACACTTTGCTCCCCAGGGGACCAATGTGAATTTTGTCCAGTTGCTGGAGCCCGGTAAGATTCGGGTGCGCACTTATGAGCGCGGGGTTGAAGGCGAGACCTTGGCCTGTGGCACTGGCGTCAGTGCCGCGGCGATGATTGCGAGTCGGATCCATGGAATTCCCGCTCCGGTCAGGGTTCAGGTTCAAGGCGGCGATCTCCTTGAGGTTGATTTCACTGCCGAGGGTGACGGGTTTGCCAACGTCCAGTTGACTGGTCCCGCTGATTTCGCGTTTTGCGGTTCGATTGAGGTTTGATTCGCTCGGCCAGTTTCCGGCTGGCTGAACAAAATCCGCTTGCTTCCAACCCGGTGGCTCCAGACGCTTCGCGGCATGTTGAAGATCGGATTCATCGGTGTGGGCGCAATGGGCCGAAGCCACGTTGACTTGTTTCATTGCAAATCAGAGGGCAGGGGAGTGGCCACCGCCATTTGCTCGCGCAACCCTGAGAACATCTCCAAGGCCAAGGAACTGGCCCCTGACGTCGAAGTGTTCGACAACGAGTCCGCATTGATCGGCTCTGACATCGACGCCGTGGTGATCTCTTCACCCAATCATACCCACCTGGATCTGACCCGCCAGGTGGTGAAGGCGGACAAACATCTGTTTCTGGAGAAATCCTGCGGCATCACCTTGGCCGAGTGTGACGAACTGGTTTCGCTTTCCGAGCAGACCGACAAGGTGATCCTTGTGGGTCATGAACTCCGCTACTCCGGGTTCTTTCGCAAAATGAAGGCCTTGTTGGACGCCGGCGAGATTGGACATCCTCGGATGGTCTGGACCAAGGAGTTCCGGGGGCCGTTTCAGCCGAAGTCGGGGAACTGGATCCAGAACAAGACGATGTCGGGTGGCTTGATGGTGGATAAGAACTGCCATCACTTCGACATGATGAACTGGTGGGTCGGTGCCCGGCCTCGCCGCGTATCGGCTTTTGGGGCGCTGGCGGTCAATCGTGTCATCGCAGGCGAGGATCAGGTGAACGACCACTCGACCGTGAGTTACGATTACGAGAATGGCGTTCTCGGGAGCTTGCAGGTGTCACTATTTGCTCGGGACTTCCCGCATGAGGATCTGGAAATGGGAATTGTAGGTGAAGAGGGCGTGCTGCAGACCCGCACTTCGACCGTGGAAATTCTTCAATGGAAGCGCGGTAAAGATGAAGGTGAGCCCATCGTTCACCAGGTTGAGGCCCAAGCGGCCGTGGGTTGGGGCGGGCATCTCGGGTTCGCCGAGATTCACGAAGCTTTCCTGGCCGCAGCAATTGATGGCAAAGCGCATCTGACCGGCGTCAAGGATTGCGTGGACGGAACTCGTCTGGCAATCGCTGCCGAAGAAGCAGTGAAGACCGGAACGGTGGTGAATCTCAGCTGAGAAGCGGTCGGATCCGACTGATCTACTCCGTCACCAAGGTGCCGACCTTGGTGCCCATCACGACCTTCTTGATGTTGTTTTTCTTGAACAGATCAAAAACGATGATGGGCATCTTGTTTTCCTGGCAGAGCGCAAAGGCGGTGGAATCCATGACCTTCAGTCGCTGCTGAAGCGCGTCGGTGTAGGTGATCTCCGAATAGCGTTTGGCATCCGGGTTTTTCATCGGATCACTGTCGTAGATTCCGTCCACTTTGGTGGCCTTCAGGATCACATCCGCATTCATCTCATTGGCGCGGAGCGCTGCCGCAGTATCTGTCGTGAAGTAGGGATTGCCAGTGCCACAGGCGAAGATCACAACGCGTCCGCGTTCGAGATGGCGGATTGCTTTCCGGCGAATGAACGGTTCCGCTACCTGGGTCATCGCGATTGCGGTCTGCACGCGGGTGGGGACGCCTTCCTTTTCCAAGGCGTCCTGTAGCGCCAAGGCATTGATGACGGTGGCGAGCATGCCCATATAATCACCGGTTGAACGCTCGAGTCCGCGTTCGCTGCCGAAGCTTCCTCGAAAGATGTTTCCGCCGCCGACGACGATCAAAGTCTCAACCCCGAGACGCTGCACGTCACCAATCTGCTTGGCCATGCTGACCACGGTGGTGGGATCGATTCCGAATCCGGCGCTGCCACCGAGGGCCTCACCGCTGAGTTTGAGCAGGATTCGTTTGAACTTGGGTTCGGTCGTTTTCTTCTTCTTGGCAGCCATTCCGTTTCAGGGCGTTGAGCGACGAGCAGTGTAGTTGTGGCACAGAGAAATGGCCGACTTTGGTTTGCATTTACCAAAGTCGGCCGATTTCACATCGCGCACAGCGTATCCGGGAAATCAGTCAGATGTCAATTGGTTGCCCGTCGGTGAAAATGCGCGCCCTAAAAAAAGCGCTCCGAAGAGCGCCTTTGCAATATTGAATTGTGATGGGGATATTGATGCCGATCGGAACTACGCGCCGATCTGGTAGCGGAGGAAGCGACGGATGCTGATTTCGTCACCGAGCTCCTTGGAGGCGTTGGCGAGATGTTCCTTCACGCTGACTTCTCCGTTCTGCTTCACGAATCCCTGATCGACGAGGCAGTAGGTCTGGAAGTGCTTTTCCATCTTGCCGCGGATGATTCCTTCCAGAGCTTTCTCCGGTTTGTCTTTCATCTGTTCGCGGATGATTTCCTTTTCCTTCTCAAGGTCGGTGGTGTCCAAGCCTTCGCGATCAACGGACTGCGGGCTCGCAGCGGCGATCTGCAGCGTGAGATCGCGAACGAGTTGGGCGAAGCCGTCGGCGCTGGCGGTCTCGCTCTTGCCGGTTCCGACTTCAACGAGCACACCCACCTTGCCACCCGTGTGGATGTAGGAGGCGAGGGCGCCTTCGCCGCTGACTTCCCAGCGTTCGGAGCGGGCGATCTTGACGTTCTCGCCCATCTTCTGGACGACGGCCACGCGGGCTTGTTCGAGATCGGTATCCGGAGCTTCGTTGAGCGTCTTGGCAATATTGTCGCAGTAGGCTTGGAAGTCGTCGTTCTTGGCCACGAAGTCGGTTTCGCAATTCACCTCGACGAGTGCGCCGGCCTTGCCGTCGCTGCCGATGTGTTGGGCGATGAGGCCTTCGTTCGCGTCGCGGTCGCCTTTCTTGACGGCTTTGGCTGCGCCTTTTTTGCGGAGAATGTCAATTGCCGCATCCACGTCGCCATCAGACTCGGTGAGTGCCTTCTTGCAGTCCATCATGCCCACGCCCGTGCGGTCGCGGAGTTCTTTAACAGCAGCTGCTGTAATCTGTGCCATGTTCGTATTCGAGTTTTGGGTGTTCTGTTGTGCAACAAAAAGGCGGCAGCAAACCACTGCCGCCTTCCTGTAGATTGATTTGATTTATGCTGCGGGAGCGGCTTCGGCGGCCGGAGCAGCAGGAGCAACGTCAGCGGCGGGAGCTGTGTCGGCAGCAGGAGCTGCGACAGCGGCAGGTGCTTCGGCCGGGGCTTCAGCAGCCGGGGCGGTCGCGTCGGCATCGGCTGCCGCGGCAGCATTCGCTTTGGCAGCGGCTTCCTTTTCAGCTTCGGTGGCCTTGGCTTGCACTTCGCTGCGGGCAACCTTGATCGCAGCGCCAATGGCTTCGACGATCACCCGCACGGCGCGGATCGCGTCGTCATTGCCAGCAATGGGGTAATCAGCGAGATCCGGATCGGCGTTCGTGTCCACGAGAGCGACAATCGGGATGCCGAGTTTGCGACCTTCAGCAACCGCGTTGTGTTCGCGCTTGAGATCGACAATGAACATGGCATCAGGGGCGGAATCCATGGTGCGAATACCACCGAGGTTGCGCACCAGTTTGGAGCGCTCGCGGTTGAGTGACGCCTGCTCCTGTTTCACAAATTTTTTGATCGAGCCGTCTTCCACCATTGCCTCGAGTTTCTTGAGGCGATCGAGTGACTTCTTGATGGTGGCGAGGTTGGTGAGTGTTCCACCCAACCAACGGTCGGTGACGAAGAACTGACCGCAGTCTTCGGCTGCTTCACGAATCAGACCCTGGGCCTGTTTCTTGGTGCCAACAAAGAGCACCTTGCCACCACCACGAACGGTCTTGGCGAGAAAATTACAGGCATCCTCGAGTTGCTTAACGGTCTGAACGAGGTCGATGATGTGTACCCCGTTGCGCGCTTCAAAGATGTGGCGCTTCATACGGGGATGCCAACGGCGGGTTTGGTGTCCGAAATGGACACCGGCTTCGAGGAGTTCTTTTAGTCCGGTCTTTGCCATGTATATATGTTCGTTCCGTTTGGTTTATCAATTCGCAGCAAGATCGCCGACGAACCATCCCGGGAACACGGGATTTCTATCAGGTGTTGTTAAGGGCTCCCGAACCATCCGGCCGGGAAATCAAGCCCACTTTCACGCCATAACTGGCGAAAAAGGAGCCGGAATTTAGCAGAAGCGGGAGGTCGTGCAATGTTAATAAGCACAATGCGGGAGGTTTTCTTAGTTGATGCCTGGTTCCGCTCGATCAACCGGGAGGCGAGGTTCCAGAAAGGCGGTTTGCCTGCTGGCCGAACCCGGGACTGACAGCGGCTGGATTGATATCCCCAGCATAGTCACGAGTTATTCACAATTTCATGTTTGAAAGTGGGTGCTCCTGACGCCGTTTCAGCATTGGTGCAAAACGGACACACACTGGCCCCACTAGCGCCCCTTTTGGCGGGTTGCTCGACTTGATCCCATTTCCGCCAACCCAGCGTGTATTGTGGGTATCTGCAGTAGTGACCACAATATCTTGTGGTTTTCCACTTTACTCTGTGGGAAGCGATCCTATTTAATGTGAGGAGATGTATTTGAAAAACCTTTCGGTATTGGGCTTCAAGTCCTTTGCAGACAAGACCTCGCTCAATTTTGAGCGGGGCATTACCGGCATTGTCGGTCCGAACGGTTGTGGGAAGTCAAATGTCGCCGATGCGATCCGCTGGGTTTTGGGTGAACAATCAGCCAAGGCGCTGCGTGGCGGGGGCATGCAGGACGTGATTTTCAGCGGGACTGACCGCCGGAAGCCCTTGGGCATGTGCGAGGTCTCAATCACGATTGGAGATGTGGATGAGGACAATCTGCGGGCAGCGGGCGTGGATGTGATCTTCAACGAGCTGACGGTGACGCGTCGGATCTTCCGCGACGGGGGCAGTGAATACTTTATCAACAAGGCCCCGGCCCGGTTGAAAGACATCCAGCAGCTCTTCATGGGGACGGGTGTCGGGCGAACGAGCTACTCCATCATGGCTCAGGGGAACATTACCCGGATTATCCAAAGCAAACCGGAGGATCGCCGGGCGGTGTTTGAGGAAGCAGCCGGAATCACCCGCTTCAAGGAACAGAAGAAAGAGGCTCTGCGCAAATTGGATCAAACCGAGCAGAATCTGCTGCGCGTGCAGGATTTGATTCGTGAGGTGAAACGGCAGATCGGATCGTTGCAGCGGCAGGCTGGCAAGGCACGGCGCTACAAGGAAATCATGGTGCAGTTGCAGCATCTGGAAACCCAGCTCGCGCGGCATCACTACGATGTGTTGCTTCATGAAATCGAGTCGCGGCGTCTGGAGGTCGACAAATACCGATCCGAATTCGAAGAATCTTCGGCCAGTGTTCTGACTGCCGAAGATGAGATTCGTGTGGCGCGCGAAGCTCTGGCGGGTTTGGAACATCAGATTGGTCAGGCCCAACAGCATGGTCTGGAACTGAAGGCAGAGTCTGAGCGTCATGGGAGCCGCATCGAATATTGCGAACAACGTATTCGCGAGTTGGAAGAACAGAACTCCAATGCCCTGACCGAAATCCATCAATCCGAAGAACGCATCACCGCATCGCGTTCTGAGTGGACTTCGGTGAACGAAAAACTGGCTTACTCAGAAACCTCACTGAACGAAAAGCGGGTCTTGGTCGAGGAGCGCAAAGTCAAAGTGAACGGGGTGGAAAAGGAGATGCTCATGCAGCAGGAGCATCTGCGCGCGGCCCAGTCGGAATCCTTCTCCTCAAATCAGGAACTCACCCGTCTGCGCAACGAGATCAATACCCTCGACCTGCAGAAGCAGGGCAATATCGTGCGCTTGGAAAAACTTTCCGCAGAGAAGATTCAGCTCGAAGAGGAGAAGCTGGGGCTCGATCGGAAACTGCTCGAGTTTAACACCAACGTTGAGCAGGAACGGCTGAATGTGGCCACGCGGCGGGACACGATTGAAGAACGTCAGGCGAAGCAGGCCGAGTTGCAGGCGGAAATCACCGGGGTGTCTGAAACGCTGGATGATCTGCTGCGACAGCAGACCGAAAAACGTTCGCGACTGGGCGTGCTCGAACAGCTTGAGCAGTCGCACGAAGGATTCAGTGAAGGCACGCAGGCCGCGTTGAAGAAATCGGATTCCGTGCTCGGATCGTTGGCCGACAAGATCCGCGTTGCGGATGACCAATACATCATTGCGGTGGAGGCGGCCTTGGGGCAGCAGTTGCAGTTGGTTCTGACTGAGCAACCGGATTCAGCCCGGCTCATTCTTGCGGATCTCCGGGAGCGACGTGCCGGCAAGGCCAGCATTGCGGCCTTGGGATTGAAGGTCGCGGATATCGCGCCTCCCGGTGATGGCCCGGGTGAGGCACTTGGCGCGTTTGTAGATGCGGACGCGGCGGTGAAACCGCTCGTTCAGGGATTGCTCGCCACTACTCGGGTGGTGGCGGACCTGGATGCCGCGACCGCCGGTTGGCGCGAGAGTAATGGGAAGTTCGATTTCGTAACGCTCGAAGGCGAAATGCTGAGCCGCTTTGGAGTCTACTTCGGGGGGACTGCCAGTAGCGGAAGCAAAAACGCCTCCTCAATCCTCGCGCGGAAGAAGGAGATTGGAGAACTCAGCACCGACGTGAAGAACGCCCAGGAACAGATTGATGAGTGCAGTCGCAAAAAGGGCGGACTACAGGGGGAGATCACGGGAATCCAAGCAGGTCTGCAGGAAGATCAAAGCGAACTGCGCCGTCAGGAAGTCAGCATCGCCACCAGTGAAGGTGAGCACAACGCCTTGCAGAATTCCCGTCGCAACCTCGAGCAGCGGATCGATACCGTCGTTTACGAGATTCAGAATCTGGCCGACCAGGAGGAAGAGGGCGGGGGGCGTCGCGGATCTCTCGGCGAACAGTTTGTTGAGGTCGATGCGCGCGCCACGAGTTCGCAGGGCCGGGTCGATGAATTGAATGTGGTCATCGACGAACTCCGCCTCGATCGTGATCAGACTCAACACGCTCTCACCGAGGTCAAAGTCGATTTCGCTGCCGAAGAGCAGTTGAACGATTCTTTGAAACGACAGAAGGGGCCGTTGGAACAGCGAATTTCAGAGTTGGAAAATCTCGTTGAACGTCGCCAGAGCGAGATGGGCTCCTTCCACGAACGCAAGACGGAGGCGCAGAACGAGGTCAACACCTCCCGCCATGAGATGGAGCGGTTGGAACATGAACGCGAACAAAGCCGCGTTGCCGTGTCGAATCTCTGTTCATCCAAAGACGAAGAGGACCAGAAGATTCGCGGCCGTGAAAATGGTTTGCGCGGAGATCGCGAGCGGCTGAGCAATTTGCAGGAGAAACGTTCTTCACTGGATGTGGAACTCGCTCAGAAAGAGATGACCATTGAGAACCTCCGCGAGAAGATTGAGCAGAAGTACGATCTGCGACTCGAGGACATTGAAAGCGAATGTATCACGATCACGATCGCCGACAGCGGTCCGGCCGAGGTCGAAACGCTGAGTCCGGAAGAAATGGAAGCGCAAGGGGTGGCGACGGACTGGGAAGCAGTGGCGGGGCAGGTCGAAGATTCCCAGAAGCGGATCGATCAGATAGGCCCGGTCAATCTGGTCGCGATCGAGGAATACGAGGAGACGGAACAACGCTACAATTTCCTGACCGAACAGAACGATGATCTGGTGAAGGCACAGGAGGAATTGATGGAGGTGATCAACCGCATCAATGTGCAGACCAAGGACATGTTCAAGAACACCTTCGAACAGATCAGGGAAAACTTTCGCGCCATCTTCGCAGAGATTTTTGATGGTGGTACGGCTGATCTGGTACTGACTGACGAACAGGATATGCTGGAGAGCGGCGTCGATATCGTTGCCCGTCCGCCAGGGAAGAAGCTGCAAAGCATCACTTTGCTTTCCGGTGGTGAGCAGACGATGACTGCGGTGGCGCTGCTCTTCTCAATCTATCAGTTCAAGCCCAGTCCGTTCGCGGTTCTCGACGAATTGGACGCACCGCTGGATGAATCGAACATCAACCGGTTCCTAAAAGTGGTCCAACGTTTTCTGGATCGCTCCCAGTTCATCATCATCACCCATAACAAACGGACCATCGGTGTGTCGGATGTGCTGTACGGCGTGACGATGCAGGAGCATGGCGTGAGCAAGGTTGTGAGCGTGAAATTCCACAAAGACCAACATCCGGATGAGATGGTCAAGGGTGGGAAAGCGTTGGTTCCGCCCCCGGTGCAGGGAACGGTGAACGAAGAGGAAGATGCCGAGCGGTCCAAGGACGATATGCTTGAGATCAGTACGGCGAGTTAAGCGCTTCGCGGGACTTTCCAGAAACAGAAACTTGCCGATGGACGAACTGGCAGAGCAGGGGAATATCAAGCCTCTTACTTGATCGCGTTCCTCCGGATCTGGCCGATCAGGAAGTGGTTGAAGTGACTGCCGCCCGGTCCTTCCCCACCGGCGATGTAGATGGCGTCTCCGATGATACAGACGCCGGCGTCGTTCAGGACGCCGCCCACCGGCAACGGATTCTCCATCTTCATCCAGCGGTCGTCTTTGGTGTCGTAGACAAACGCGAGATCACTCCAGCGTTTCGATACGCCACCGATGGCAATGATGTGGCGATCGTGGTAAGCCGCGCCCTCCCAGCCAGAGATCGCCACCGGTGGATCCGCAAGGCGCGTCCACTGATTGCCAACGGGATCATACGCGAGCGCCTCCGCGTGTTTGATCTTGGGACCGCGAACGCCCTCCTTTGTGGGGACAAAACTCAGACCGCCCAACACGTAGAGCTGTCCGTTCAGGCTTGCCGAGGCAGACCACCCACGCGGCGCGCCAGGAATCGGAGCACGTTGTGTCCAGCCATTCTCAGGCTTGGCCAGTTCGAAAGTCTCGGTGACACCCTGAATCGTCCGGGAACTGTAGCCGCCATCGGCAAAATCGTAGCGATTGCCGCCAACCACAATGAGGTGGCCTTTGGCAACGCCGACCGCCATATGCGTTCTGGGAACATTGAGCGAAGCGACCCTTTGCCATGACGGCAACTTGGCGGAGACGGAGAAGCGAAAAACTTCGTTCCTGGCTTCGTAATTCACATCCGGATTCGGTTTCTGAATTCCGCCTCCCAGCAGGAATACCTGACCCTCACTGGCAATGGAGCGAGTGTATTCCCGGCGCCCCGGGATATCGGGCAGCTGGCTCCATCGCCCGGTCAGGGTGTCGAACCGATGGGCCCAACGCGAAGTGCGGTGACCAGCTTCATCGGATCCGTCTCCGGCGGGAATGAAGCCAGCGAGGAAATAGATGCTCTCACCGAGTGCAACCATACCAGCACCGCTGACTCCGGCCTGCGGCCCGGGTTTGATGAAGGGTATCGTGGTGACCCGCCAATCTATCCGGCCGAAGTTTGGCAGCTCGCGGACGGCTTCCGGCATCTCCTTCGACAGGGAGCGTTCGAAACCCGCCCGGCGCACAGCCTCTTCGCGCGCCCGGTTTCGAAGATCCTGTCTCTCCTCGGCTGTCGCCGAAAATTCACAGAGCGCAAAACAGAATACAAAGGCGGCACTGAAGTAGCGGAGAATCATTGTCGTGGAGAATGCCGAATGAAGTTTGTTCCACAAGCGATATTGAAGATTTTGAAAGAAGCACGAGAGACAAGCCGGCGGCCGTTAACGGAGCTTTTTGACCACTTGCGCAACGTTTCACATCAACGCACATTCGGACCCGTCATGCATGCGAGATCTGCTATTCGGACTTTGGTTGTTCTTTGGGTATTTGGGCACTTCGGCATTGGTCATTCAGTGGCCGCCGCGCTTCCCAACATCGTCATTATCTATTCCGACGATCTCGGTTACGGAGATTTGTCCTGCTACAACCCGCAGGCGGCCTACAAGACTCCGCAGTTGGATCGCATGGCGGCAGAAGGGATACGGTTCACTGATGCGCACAGCGCATCGACGATCTGTTCCCCCTCCCGCTACAGTCTCTACTCCGGGCAACAGGTCTGCCGAACGGGGAGGGGAACGCGCGCGTTTGAAGGCCCGGGCGGACCGAGTTATATCAAGCCCGGCGAACTCACAATCGGTGAGATGCTGCGGCAGCAAGGCTATCGGACCGGCGTTTTTGGTAAATGGCATGTCGGGCTGACCTGGTACGACAAGGCCGGCAAGAAGCTTGGGGGTGGTTTTAAAAACTCCCTGCTCATTGATTACGAACGCAGTTGCCCGCTGGAAGACGGCCCCAATCAGCGCGGTTTCGACGAATCATTCGTCACCCCCAACTGCCCGACCACCGATCCGCTCTACGTCTACATCGAAAACGGCACCGTCGTGACGCCCGCCAGCCAACGACACCAGCGGGACAAACTCCCGAATCCAGGCGGTAAGTGGCGGTGGGACAATGACGAAGGCTGGATGGCACCGGACTACAAATTCGTTGATGCTGACCTGCTGTTTTACGACAAGACCCTCGACTTCATCACCAGCCACCGAAAGCAACACCCGGACAAACCCTTCTTCGCCGTCTTCTCCACCCAGATCGCCCATGCTCCGGTCCTGCCGGCGAAAGAATTCAACGGGAAAACCAAGGGCGGTCCACGCGGTGACTTCATTTACGAACTGGATGCCCTCACCGGCCGCCTGCTCGACGCCCTCAAGCGGATGGGAATCGACGACAACACCCTTGTCCTCTTCACCTCCGACAACGGACCGGAAACCCTCCACACCGTCTGGATGCGGGAGGATCACCAGCACGACGCCGCCGGTGGTTGGCGCGGCATGAAACGCGACGGCTGGGAAGGAGGCCATCGCGTTCCCTTCATCGCCCGCTGGCCCGGCCGCATTGGACCCGGCCGCGAGTCGGACCAGTTGATCAACACCACCGACATCTTTGCCACCCTCGCTTCCGTGGTGGGCTACAAACTTCCCGATGACGCTGCCGTCGACAGCTTTGACATGCTGCCCGCCCTCTTGGCCGCCTCCAAGAAACCCATTCGTCCCCACCTGCTCACGCAGAGTTTTCGCGGTGAATTCCAACTCCGCCAACACAACTGGAAATACCTGGCGCACATGGGTTCGGGCGGCAACGACTACACCCGTGGCAACATGGCAAAATACGCCCTCCCCGAAACTGCGCCCCAGGCCACCGGACAGCTGTTCGACCTCAACGAGGATCCCGGCGAAACAACCAACCTCTTCTTCGCTGAACCCGCCAAACGCAAGGAACTACAGGAACTCCTGAAGCGGCTGACACACGAGAATGGCGGCCGGAGCGCGCCGCGAAACCGGATTCCCTTGGGATTAGAGAACATCCCCAGGTTGGCTCGGTAGTCGGACAGAAGGGATCCATGAGACGGATTGAGTCGCCACGACTCCCAATGAAGTGCGACGTCTCAGCCCGCTTGACATCGACTCCGGCAACGGCAAATAACTCTCCATGTAAGTTGCTCGATTGAGTGGCTGCCATGAAAGACCGGAGGCCTATTCTGCTTCGCCCGGCCGTGTTCCAAGATTCGCCTCTACGCCGAGGGAAAACTACCTGACGGTTATCACGAAATGCTCGGGGACAGATTCGCCGGTGCCACCCGGCGATATAGGATATTCAACTACGGAAGGGACGGAATACCCGGAAAGAAGAATTGAGGAACAGACGCCAACTGTCCGCCGGATACCCTTACGTGTCGTCAGTGTTTTCTGTGGTTGGAAATCGGTTTTCAAACGACCTCACAAACGAATCCAGTCGTCGCTTTCGACTGTTGTACTCTCCATACGCGGATTCGGAATCACGCTGCTCCAAAGCTTCATACAGAAGGAATTCTGGCGATCCACTCAAAGGTGCCACGCCCTTCAAGAACGTCATTCCCGCCTCAATAAGTCGTTGCCGGGCGATCAGCAACAGCAGTGCCTCTGGACTGAAGTGTCCCGACTGTAAATCACGGATGCCCGGCACCGCGAACTCTTCACCGGGCAGGCCAGCCAAACGGGAGCGGATGTCGGTGGGAACAGTCATTGTGCGCAGGCAGTCTCAACGATCTGCCGAAAACGATCAGGATTGATGGCAGGGAACCGAATCAATTTCGCGTAAATCGATTCGAACAAGCGTAGCAGTTCTTTCGGCTCAACCAGTTCCCGCTCCATCATACTATTCACATCGGCCTGGTCGCGATCGTGCCCACGGTCCAGCTTCGCAAGAGCCTGCCCGTAGAAATCGTAGTGCAGAAACTCGACTTGCCCAACGGTTTCGATCAGCTGACTGCGCTCCTGCCAACCCGGAAGCGCCGGGATAAACTGATCCGGCGCAGCGAGCTCTATGTTCAGATCGAGCTCGTTCTTTAAATCCGCGATCGCCTCGAATATTCCCGCCGGTTCCGGATCAAGTTTCAGATCGACATCGATCGTGGAATCCCGCCCAGCCTCCAACAACACGATCGAGCTACCACCAACGAGATAGATTTTTCCCGGACCGTGGGCCCGTTTGCCGAGCTCCCGAATCAGCAGGAGGATCTTTTCTTTTGTGGCTGTCGATCTCACGGAACGAGAACACGATGCCTGAGGATTGACGCTGAGCCAACCTCGATGTAACGACTGATGCAAGCTGAAGTGTAATGGCTTAGGTGGACACCAGATTCTCTTTGTTTCGGATTGGCTTCTTTTATCGATGTTTCAGTTATGGACAAAGGTTTCTTCCCCCCAACGGGGCTAAGCCCTCCAGCCCAAGGTTGGCAGCGAAACGTTGCTGGTGCCGGCGCGACGACAGGCATCGCTGAAGTGCCGGCGCTTATTCATAATGAGGCAATTGTTTTTGGGGGAGACCCACCGGATCGAGATCACATTTCGACAATCTCAGAATTTACTCGCGGTTATGAAGCCGCCGTCGCCATGAATATGAAAACGCCTCTGCAAGCGTGGGAAGAGAGGGGCGCATCAGTGCCCAGGTGAAAATTCACTGCTTGTCGATATCGCTTTACCACCGTCTCCTTGTCGTTTCGATATCGATATGAAACCACCCATCATACTGGATGCCACGGCGACACCCGACGGCGGTTCTCTGGAGCTTCATGAACAGGACGGCAATTTTGGAATCTCTCTCGATGGGCAGGAATTGATGCATTCGAATTCTGTCGCATCCGAGCTTCTGTTGGGGAGCGTGGGCGTCGCTCATTTGAATCCGGAGACAGTCAACCAGGTGCTCATCGGTGGCTTGGGCCTGGGGTTCACTCTGCGGAGTGTCCTGGATTCCGTAGGGCCGGAAACATCCGTGGACATTGTCGAATTAATTCCGGCGGTGATCGATTGGAATCGAAGCCATCTGACCCAATTGAATGGCGCGCTGTTGGATGATCCTCGAGTGACGGTCCGGGTGCGCGATGTCTATCGGGAAATTTGCGAGGCGAAGCCGCAGTCCTACGACGCAATTCTGCTCGATGTG
The DNA here is from genome assembly GCA_047608975.1 of Limisphaerales bacterium. GTDB lineage: Bacteria > Verrucomicrobiota > Verrucomicrobiia > Limisphaerales > JAYPXF01. The sequence goes on from JBLFYM010000040.1 coordinate 40,110, forward strand.
GACAATGGCCCCTTCGCGATGGTCGCCGCCGACAATGCCTCGCTCTATTCAGACGTGGGCATCCAATTGATCTGTCGCGCCTTGAAACCCGGCGGGCGAACTGTGTTGTGGTCAGCCGGACGCGACCCCAGATTTGAAGACCGATTGAACAAGGCTGATTTGAAATTCGACGCGATCCCAGCGAAAGCCCACAAGAGCGCGGAACGGTCCGCCTATTTGCTCTATGTCATGGAGCTACCGTCATCCTGAGAAGGGCTTACCGACAAAGCCCCCACGACTGGAACGATATCGAGGTCCATCGCTCCACCGGCCGGCTGATAGTCACCTCCGATGACGTGCCCTGACTGTTCAATCTGGAAGGCTATCCGACGAATTGAAGAACTTCTTCCCCACCCGCCAGCCGGGAAATCGTTCGCACATTGTCGGCCCAGTTGCGGGCCTGCTACACGACACACAAAGACCCACGCATCCAATCGCCCTGCATCAAAGATCAAAGACGACCTGATCTGGGGCGCGGATGGCACCCGGTCTGCCCGACGAGTAGAATACCCCCGCTGCGCGAAAAACGGATACTACGTCTGATCGAGCCGTTTTTAAACCAGACCTTCTCCAAACCAAGTGAAGACAATACTCAGGTTTGCCCCCTTTTCAATGAAGGCATCAGGAAAAGCCGTTTTCGCATCCGGGTTCTTCTACCTGAACTTCTCAATTCCGGCTTTCCACTTGTCGGATGTATTCGGGCCAATCTTTGGGTGGGAACTCACATTCGATAGTCGTTAAACAAAACGGTCGCCTGACCCAGGGAAATCGACACCGCAGAGCTTGCCGTCTGGTTTTTCGTCGCCAATACTCTGTTTCATCTGGACGAGGCCGTCACCAAACGATGAACACAGCTATGGATTTCAGCTTGCCGACTCAAGTGAGGCAGAGGGACTTTTTCCTTTCCGGGACGGTTGGCATCGGCTCCCTGGCGCTGTCCAGCCTCGTTCCCAACGACCTCTCCGCGGCCCGCGGCATGTCCGACCGCCGATGTTTCCCGCCAAGGCGAAAAATGTTATTTTCCTGCACATGGTGGGCGTCCCAGTTTTGGCTCCTGGGCCGCGTATGACCAGGGTTCGGGAAACCGGAACATGCCTGCGTTCGTGGTCCTGATGGAAGGAGGGACGACCGCGTCCGGGAAGAATCTCTGGAACAGCGATTTTCTCCCCTCGAGCTACCAGGCCGCGGCCGCGCTGATAAAGGATCTCAAACAACGCGGTCTGCTGAATGAAACGCTGGTGATCAGGGGAGGGGAGGCTGACTGTTGACGGATGAGAAATTTGGCGGCGGGAACAACTTCAAGATTCGGTGCATTGGCAAGTATCCGGTCATCACCACCTGGATCAACGGAGTGAAAATCTGCCAGTTCAACACCGGGACGTTGAAGGGCATCGATACGACCATGAGAAACATCCACCTCACCCCGCTCGACGCATGAAACCACCATTCAACAAAAAACCAATATCCTACTTATGAAACAGATTCTCACATTCTTGCTTGTCGGTTGCGTGGTCGGGCTCGTTCATCCGCCGGTCCGCGCCGCCGCTCCCCAGAAAGGCCCGGCCTTCTATTCGGATGTTCACGGCGCCGGCGCGTTGATTCGCAGCATGAACGCCATGGGGAAGATCGATCCGAAGTACTACGAAATCCGCGACCAGGCCATCAACTGGTCGTTGAAACAAATGCGGGACTTTCCGACGGGCGGACGGACCTGGCTGCAGAATCCATCGGCGCCAAAAGGGCATCCGAGTCATCGCCGGGCCATCACCACAATCTCGGCGTTCAACGGCCAGACCCTGCTCGATGTATACCGTGAGACGGGAAACGAGCGGTATCTTCAGGCGGTGAAAGCCAATGTGGACTGGCTTCTGGGCTCCGCGGTCAAACGGACAAAACCGAAGCTGGGCGATCTCTACGCCTGGACCAGCCGGCATGACCTGGACGATCCGAAAAAGTTCAGGCAGTCCCGGCCGTTGCAGTCGGGACACAGCTGGGGCGTGGGGTCCACGTTGGATGCGCTGGCGGCCTACAGCCTGGAGACCGGCGACAAACGTGTGACACCGTATTTGGTCGGCGGGGCGCGCTTCGCGTATTTCGCGGCGGAGAAACGCGAGGCGGATGGCGCGGCGCAATGCTACTGGAAGCGCGGCGACGGCAGCGTGGTCATGGGTTACTGCCGCGGAAATT
>JBLFYM010000041.1:0-42106 GCA_047608975.1 Limisphaerales bacterium
CGTAGCCCAGCTTCTCCAGGCTCACGAAAATCTTGCCCCGGGTCAGCAGTCGTAGTGAAACGCTTTCGCCGTACACCGTCGGAACGGTCGAGACCCGAATGTCGATCTCCTCCCCGCGAATCCGGACATTGATGCGACCGTCCTGGGGCAGACGTTTCTCCGCGATGTTCATCCCGGACATCACCTTGATGCGGGAGATGATTGCCGACTGGAATCGCTTCAGCTGCGGAGGTAAAGGAATCTGGTGCAGAATGCCGTCGATGCGGTTCCGAATCCGCAACTCATCCTCGGCCGGCTCAAAGTGAATGTCCGTCGCCCGCGAACGAAAGGCTTCCCATACGATCTGGTTGACGAATTTGATGACGCTGGCTTCCTGGTCGCCCTCGGTGATCTCTTTGTCGTCGTCGATCTCCAGCTCCAGCGGTTCGTCCTCGGACAACTCATCCAAGGTCTCAGCCCCGACGCCGTAGTACTTTTTAAGTGCCTTGTCGATCTCGTTTCGCGAACAGAGCGCAAATTTCACCGGGCAGCGGGCGTCGAACTGCACGGCGTTCAACAGATCCTTGTCGAACGGGTCGCTGATCGCGACATGGAGGGTGTTGTTCTCGAAGCGGATCGGAATGACCATGTGCTGGAACGCCACCTTGGTGGAGATGCGTTGCCGGGCATCGGGCGGGATGTCCAATGATGCGAGCGCCACCGATTCCCAGCCGAGCTGAGCGGCGAGTTTCTTGATGAAATCATCGTAAGCCACCCCGGCTTCGCGGCTGAAGAATTCGAGCATCGTATCGTCCGAACCGCCTTCCACAGCCAGGTTCCAGTCTTTCCGCCACTGATCGAACTGCTCGACCGTGGCCAGACCGGATTCCGAAAACACATTTTTGATGGAAGAAAAACCCATGTGACGCTGCCGCGTAAAACGCCGGATTAGATGGGAAGTTGCGAGTCCGGTCAAAGTAATTGCCCGAGAAAGAACGATAAAGGACGCGTAAAAACGGCGGAAATGATGAAGGCGGTTCGGGGATGCACAGTCGCAAATGGAATTTCGGATTTCGCGTTTCGTTGCCCGCGTGCCTAAATCCTGACTGCGTCTGCCACGCTGTTTTTGATGAAAGAGTTTACCATTGTCATTCTTGCCGTCCTGCCGGTGTTGCTCACCGCGTTGGCCGGTCTGGTGATGAGGCGCATGAACAGTCTCACCGAGGAGGCGGATAAGAGTCTGCTCCAACTGACCATCAACCTGCTGGTACCGTGCTTCATTTTCGACAAGCTGCTGGGCAATCCGGCGATGCAGGATCCTTCAAACCTCCTGCTCGCGCCTTTGGTTGGATTCGCAACCGTGGTGGGTGGGATGTTGATCGCCCTCGCCCTGGCGGGCCTGTCCGGATTACGGGATCGAGTGGAGCGTCGAACCTTTGCCTTCAGCGCCGGGATGTACAACTACGGCTATGTGCCTTTGCCGCTGGCGCTCGCGTTATTCGGAGATGAAACGGTCGCCACCCTCGTAGTACACAACATCGGAGTAGATTTTGGCTTCTGGGTCATGGGCGCGTTTATCTTTGCTCGGCGCGACCAGCCCATCTGGCGAAAACTGCTGCGACCGCCAATCTTTGCGATCGGATTCACCGTGTTGCTGAACTTTGCCGGTCTGGCCGACTCGGTGCCTGAACTCATCGTTCGCACCGCCCGGATGATCGGTGCCTGTGCCATTCCGCTCGGCCTCATTCTATCCGGCGCCATGATCGCTGATTTGCTGAAGGAATTTCGGACCGAGGGCGGAACGCGCGAGATGGCGGCAGCCTGTGGCTTGCGCCTGTTCCTCCTCCCAATCGGATTTCTCCTGCTGGCCCGCTACCTTCCGGCGACGGTGGAGCTTAAGCGGGTAATTGTTTTGCAGGCCGCGATGCCGTCGGCGGTATTTGCCATCCTGGCGTCGAAGTATTTCCAGGCTCATCCGCCGACCGCGCTCCGGGTGGTGCTTTCCACCTCGATCATCGGCTTCATCACCATCCCACTCTGGATCCGGTTCGGCATGCAGTTTGTGGGATTGGAGATGAAATGAGCTACGGTGGCCCTCAGGCTACCGGTGCCTGGCGAAAGGTAGGTTCGCTCTTTCGGGTGGGGCTGGTTTGCGGAGGGGCTTGGGCGTTGGCTGGAAACGACTCGCGGCAGCGCGGTTGCCGAATCACCCCAGCCACCGGCGTGGTGGTCGTCATCGGCAATCTCAAAAACCTGTTCCGAGGCGCACCACTTCACTCGGGCTGAATACCGGAGTTCAGTCCTTGCCCTTGAGTTTTGCCACCAGCGCAGTGATCTCGCCGTAAAGCGGATTCGCCGGGGAGATTCGCGCCCGCCATTTCTCAAAATGGACGACGGCAGCGGGCCGGTTGTCTTTGGCGATTTCCGTGTAACCCAGTCCCAACATAGCCGGCAGCAGATTCGGGTTGAGTTCCAGAGCTTCGAGATAGGTCGCCTCGGCTTCTTCCAAACGGTCGAGTTTTCGCAAGGGCAGGCCGCGGTTCAGATGGGCGTTCGGATCAGCCGCCGATTTGGCAACCAGGCGGTCGAGGACATCCAAAGAATCCTGAAATCGCCCCACTTGCGCATAGGCGGCGCCGAGATTCCCCATGGCGGAGAGATGTTCGGGTGCGAGTTTCAGGATCCGTTCGAGAACCGTGATCGCATTGGTGAATTGGTGGGCGTTGATATGGACGTCAGACAAAGAGTTCATCAGCATCACGTTGTTCGGATGGCGATCGACCGCGCCCTTCAGTCGGATCGCAATCTCCTCGTGGTTGCGGCCCGAATAATCCAGCAGCACATCAATTCGGGCGTGTTCCGCCGCGGCCCCTGCGGGGACGGTATTGGTCGCCGCGACGGAGCGATATTGGGCCAGGGCAGATTCAGCCAACACCGGATATCGCCCCTGTAGCAGACTGTCCGCAAGTTTCAGCGAAGCGATGTAATTTGTGGGGGCCAGCGCAATGGCGCGGCGGTACTCACCGGCCGCCTGACGATAGAATCCACCCCGCGCGAGCATGTCTCCAAAATGGAGGCGCGTTTCCATTTCATCCACCGGCCCGTTCGCATCCAGGAGCCGTTCCCAGGTGCCGTTTTTGTCGAGCCCTTCTTCCAGGAGGTCACGCCGGTTGCTGATGCCAGGTTCACCCGCCCGCAACGCCTCGTTGGCGTCGAGATTGATGGTGGCGCACTGGTTGTCGGCGTAGAGCGCCAAGGCTTGCTCGAACCACATCCGCGCGGCTTCATTCTTGCCTTGCGACTGTAGCGCGGCACCCAGCCGGTTTGCCCGGGCCGAGTAGAGGCGTCCCAGCTGTTCCATTGACCGCGCCTTGGTTTCGAGGCTCGGCAGGAATGACTTGATGAACTCCGCCAGATCGGCCGACGACTTGGCCTGAACGGCGGCCAGTTCAGCACTCAACTCCGGAGCATACGGCGAATTGGTCGGATACGGGCCATACTGAAAGACAGGGCCGCGAGCGGATGGAATACCGTTCTCCGAAAGCAAGGTGCCCGCGATGGTTTCAAGCGACCAGATGGGCTTGAGGTTGCTCATCTGGGCGAGGAACACAAACACCCCCCGCGCATCCAGGCGCTGTTTCTCTCCGTAGTCGCCGGGATCAGGCCATTCCTTGTGGCGTCGTGAGGCACGAAAGTGGAACCGGGGATCCACGAGCCGGGGAACTCTCGTGACGAAATGCGGGTTCCGCTTGCCGAGAAACGCCGCTTCAATCATCAGGCTCACGTCATCCCGCTGCGAGAGCAGCAGCGAGCCGGCTTCTGGCAATTCCGCAATGATCTGCTCGACGTACTGCCGTGAAAATCGGCCGTTCTCCGCGCGAATGGTCGGCAGATTCTTTTGCAGCAGCAGCACCGGCACGGCTACGGCACCGATGAGCACCACGGCAGACAGAAGTCGGTTGATCATTCGTCCAGTTCCCGAGCGCTGCCACTTCTTCGCCGGTTCCACCGCGCCGAGCAGCAGAAAATAACCGACCAGATACCCGACCATCACCGCGCCGAGGTAGTAGAAGGGCAGCATTGCCCGGCCATAACCCAGCCGTGGGTTCCGCGGGCTGTAGACGCCGTCGAAGGCCACCCAGATCAGGGTGCCCAGAAAGAAAATATGGATTGCTCGAAAAAGAAATTTCGTCACGGCCGCACCGAAGCCGCTGACGTCACCGAAGTTCCCCGGCCACCGGGCGATCAGCATTACGAACGAGGCCACCGAGGAAAGTGAAAGCAACAGAACGCCGGTTCGGGTGGGCGCCAGCAGCGCATTCCGTTGGTTGACGAACTCCCACTGCAAAAGCTTTCCAAAACTCGTGGGCTCGCTCGCGTTCATTGCGCCCATAATCGGATTGTAGAAGTAGAAGAGGAGCCCCAACAGACCGAGACCAATCATGCGGAGCAGGAATTTCGGCTGGAAGAACTGCATCCCTTTCAAGATGAGTATGGCCGTGAGACAGACGGGCAGGAAACCGATCATGGCCCAGTTCGTTGCCATGCCGATTCCGTAGACCAGCGCGAGTCGATACAGCCAACTCTCTCGCAGTGAGATCCGATACTCCGCAAGACAACGAACGACATAGGCAAATAACAACAGGTTGAGCATCTCCCCGGTTCCGACGGTCGCGTGCTCCCAGAATGTCAACTGCCAGCCACAGACGAAGACGGCGCCGACCGGTGGCAGCCAGGCGGTTGGAATCTTCAGTAACGCGAAGTTCTCCGACGTGTTGCGTAGCCGCTGGTCCTGCGTGCGGTCGTGCGGCAACAGGGCCACTGTTCGTGCCAGCAACATCAGCGTCAGCGCGGCGAAGACCGCGGTCACGATATTCAGGGCGAACACCTGGATTCCACCCGGCAACCATTGCATGAGTGCACCCAGCAGATTGAAAAGCGGTTGGGTGATCTGAAAATTCCACCAGTCAAAGCCGAGCGCCATTCCGGTAGAGCGAATACTCTGGAAACTCACCCACGGATTGAGCGTCACCCCGTAGACGACGAGCGCGGCGAATCCAATGATCCACGGCAATTTCGCGGGCGCGAATCCTTGGGCTTTGTTCGGTGGTTCATCCATTGGTCAGCGGTGCTAAAGTGGACTCAATCCCTGAACAAAGTGCAAGCGACAAGGTTTCACGGAACTGTGAAGAAGCTGTAAGACCGGTTTCTGCGCCAAGGTGATCGTCCGCGTCCCCTCCAAGGCCCGCCGTTTTCAAAAGACGCCTTTTCAAAGCCACCCGATTCGTCTTTAGTTCCCGCCTGTTATGAGCAAGACAGCATTTCTATTCGCCGGTCAGGGCGCGCAGGTCATCGGCATGGGCAAGGATCTCGCGGAGGCCTTTCCGGCGGCGCGGGACCTGTTCGACCAGGCCAATACCGCGCTGGACTACGATCTTTCCGACATCTGTTTCAACGGCCCTGAGGAGGCGTTGACCAAGACTGAGAACGCCCAACCCGGCATCTACCTGGTGAGTTGGGTCGCCCTAAAACTGCTACAAGCGCAGGTGCCCGATCTCAAGTGTGACGCGACTGCCGGCCTTTCGTTGGGTGAATTCACCGCGTTGGCTGCCGCCGGTGCGATGTCCTTTTCCGACGGTCTGAACATCGTGCGACTCCGCGGCCGCTATATGCAGGACGCCTGCGATGCGACCGCGGGAGGTATGGCAGCGATCATCGGTCTGGATGTGGAAGCCACCGCCGCGGTCTGCGCCGAGGCCAAGGTCGGCATCGCCAATCTGAACTGCCCGGGCCAAATCGTGATCTCTGGCAACGCCACCGGCATCGAACGCGCCTGCGAACTGGCCAAAGAGAAAGGAGCCAAACGCGCTCTGCCACTCAAGGTCGCCGGCGCCTATCACTCCCCCCTCATGGAAGTCGCCCAGACAAAGCTTGAAGCAGCGTTGAAAGATATCGATATCCAGACACCTGAAGTCCGGGTGATCGCCAACGTGACCGGCTCGGCTCACGGCGACGCCGATGCGATCCGCGCGCGGCTGGTGGAGCAGGTTACCGGCTCGGTTCGGTGGGAGGAATCCATGCGACTATTGATCGCCGACGGCTTTACGCGCTTCATCGAACTTGGCCCGGGCAACGCGCTCACCGGGTTCATGCGACGGATCGACAAGTCCGTTCAGATCCTGAATGTTGCGGACGCTTCGAGCCTGGAAAAGACGGTCTCAGAAATTGCCGGTTGAGCGCCGACGCTTTTGAATTACTATACGCGATGCAAAACGAATCGGGCGACAAGCCACCACCTTCATCTCCGGAGGAATTCCAAAAAAAGCTGGAGGAGATGATGAAGCAGCACTTTCCCGGTTTCTCAACCGTTAATATCCAACCCCCCGGTTTCGGCGTTTCACCGCCGGCCGAAACGGTGGAGGAACCGGAGGCGGAGGATGATCGCGATCCGTTGGACTTCGATTTCGATCACAAACCGCGCGACGTGAAAGCGCATTTGGATCGTTTTGTGATCCGGCAGGACGAGGCGAAGAAGGTGCTCAGCGTCGCTCTCTGCGATCACTACAACCACGTCCGCCTCGCCCTTGATGGCACGGAGCAGGACAATTACACCAAGCAGAACGTCATCCTGCTCGGCCCGACCGGCGTGGGTAAGACCTACCTCATCCGCAGCGTTGCAGAACTGATCGGGGTTCCCTTCGTCAAGGCCGATGCGACGAAGTTTTCCGAGACCGGCTACGTCGGCAACGACGTTGAGGACATGGTGCGTGAACTCGTTCGCCGCGCGGACGGGGACGTGGAACGCGCCGAATACGGCATCATCTACATCGACGAGATCGACAAGCTAGCCTCCGCCACCAGTCAGGGTGGCCGGGACGTCAGCGGACGCGGCGTGCAGACCAACCTCCTCAAGCTGATGGAGGAAACCGAAGTCCCCGCGCGTTCGCAGAACGACATCGCCGGCCAGATGGCGGAGATGATGCAGAACGCCCAGGGCGGCGGCGGCGAACGCCCGAGCACGATCAACACCAAGCATATTCTCTTCGTCGTGAGCGGTGCCTTCGACGGACTGGAGAAACTCATTCGCAAACGCGTTCGCGAAGGGTCCATCGGATTCCAATCCAACGGCAGTGAGTTGGAAGACAGCGAACAGATCTTTTCGGAGGCCCAGACGCGCGACTTCATTGACTTCGGGTTTGAGCCCGAGTTCATCGGACGATTGCCGGTGCGGGTCGTCTGCCAGCCGCTGACGAATGACGATCTCTTCCACATTCTCAAGCACTCCGAAGGCAGCATCATCCGGCAATACGAGGAGGACTTCTCCTGCTATGGCGTGAAAGTCATGTTCCAGGAATCCGGCCTGCGCGCGATCGCTGAAAAGGCGGCGGACGAGAAGACCGGCGCGCGCGGACTGATGACGGTTTGCGAACGGACGTTTCGCGATTTCAAATTTGAGCTGCCTTCCACGGTGGTGAAGCAGTTCGTCGTGGACGACACGCTGGTGGCCGATCCGAAGACCGTGCTTACCCAGTTGCTCAAGGAACACGAGAAAGAGGAACGCGTCGTATTGCGGCACTGTGTCCACGATTACGCGGCGCGCTTCCGGGATTCGCACGCAATCGATGTCTCCTTCACCGAGGAGGCCGTCGACGAACTCATCGCCGAAGCCCACGACGCCAATGTAAATCTGCCCGATCTCTGCGAAACGAAATTCAAGGACTACCAGTTCGGGTTGAAACTGATCTCCCAGAACAGCAGCCGGACAGAGTTCGTGCTCGATGTGGAGAACGTCAAACGGCCGGACAAAATCCTGAGTGAATGGGTCGTTCGCAGTTACCGCGAAGGCGAAGCTGCGGGTGGAGATTCGAAGGAAGGCTCCGAAGCGTCCGAACCCGGAGAATGATCCCAGGCTCGATCTGTGGTTCTGTTCAACCGGCCTTCACGCACCCAGCCGCCAACCCACGAACAGCAACGCCGCGCCGGCACCCGCAGCGGTGGCGGTAGGCCCGGACGGGCAGGAATTGTATTCGTGCTTTCCGATCAGCACGCGCCCCTCGTGAATCGGACCGTAAAACCCCGGCACCGCCGGAGAGCTGGGCCGGGTTCTTCCGGTAAGACAGCACCGGGTCGTCGCGGTGACCCCACTCAGCACCGCCGCCAGCGCCAGCGCTGCAAAGATCCGCCGCAGTTGAGGGCGGCGGATGCGCTGAAACGCCCAGGTCGAGCCGGCCAGCAGGATGACCAACACCGGCCAATCGCTGATCCGACTGACCCCGACCGCGACGCTCAATACCGTCGTCGAACGTCAGGCCGTCAATTGGTTGGCAATCCAGCCGTCCAAGAGAAAACCGATTGTCGCCACCAGCACGGCAAGCGCACAGCCCCAGAGCAGCACCGACCGTTTCGACATTTGGGCGCTAGAATTCATCGCCGCCAAAAATTGCTCCTACGGCTGCGGCTGTCGTCACCAGCGGGCGACTTTGCAGTGAAACACTTCGTCATCACTCGACCTAAAACAAAGGCGGGGTTTAGCATGCGCGCTTGCCCACGCACGATTCAAATCCGGTAACGCCAGATCCCGCTGACGAGGAGCTCTGCGGCGTCAGGACACCCAAGCCGTCTCGAAACCGAAGTCACATTCTTCTCCTCCTCGGTGCGTTCCTGTTTCTCTCTGGAAACTGGATCCTGCCCTTGATTGATCGCGACGAACCCCGTTTCGCGGAAGCCTCCCGCGAGATGCTGCAACGGAGGGACTACGTGATTCCCTGGTTCAATGGCGCGCATCGGTATGACAAACCTCCGCTGATCTACTGGTGTCAGATCGCCAGCTATCGCGCCTTCGGAACCAACGCTTTCACCGCGCGCCTGCCCTCCGTGCTGTTCGCGCTCGCGACGATCCTGATCGTCTATCAATTCGGCCGGCGCGTCGCGGACGAGAGAACAGGATTTTACGCGGGGCTCATGCTCACGACCTGCCTTGCGATGCTCGTCTACGCCCGCTTGGCGATCGCCGACATGCCAATGATCTGTTTTGTGACGCTCGCCGTCTGAGCCGGGTGGGAACTTCCGCACTACACGCTTCCCGCCTTCCCCTGCATCGCATTGTTGGTCGCGCGCAGTTTCGCCAACCGGGCGAATGCCGGAAGCTTGATCAGGCGTTGGTCGATCGGGATCACAGTCGTTGCCGCCCTCCTGACGCTCGTGGTTTTCCCACGCATGGCCCCCAAATTCGCCAGCGCGGCGTTGTTCGAGAAATGTCGCCCGTACCTGAAACCGGACATGGTGCTCGGCTCGATGGACTACCACGAGCCCAGTGTGGTTTGGGAATTTCGACAGCTCATCGGTTCCAACCTGATCGCCGTGAATGCCGAAGGCGCACCGGAGTTCCTACGAACAAATCAGACCTGTATTCTGATCGGAACAATCAACGCCCTTCAGCCAATCGAAGCGGGTGACGCATCCGGATATCAACGGGTGGAGGCGTCAGGATTCAATGTCGCGAAGGGACAGGCAGTGGCACTCCAAGCCATCATCAAGTAAGCGATTGGTTGGTTTTCAGGTCGCGAGCCTGTCCGGTTAGCCAACGCGATTGAAGCCCTAAGGGACAATCAATATTGCCCCGCGTGAGGATCGGGCGACGCTGGCTGGGCTCGCACCAAATTTGATTTCTTCGGAGGCTTGCGTATCGTTGACGGTATTCTCTATCGTCCCTACGTACGAATCCGGTTGGGATTTTGGGTATCGCCGCATTCGGTGATTTTTTGATGTACAAACTGGTCATATTTGGTCTGCTGCTGGTGACGTGGATTGTCCTTTCGGGGCAATTCGACTCGTTTCACCTGTCGTTAGGCGGGATCTCCTGTGCTCTCATCACCTGGCTGTCCGGCGACATGCTTTTCGTGAATCGTTCGATGGGTCTGCGGGGACGATTGCGGCAGTTCCGTCTGCTGGTCGGCTACTCGCTGTTCCTGCTGTTGGAAATCATCAAAGCCAATCTGCATGTGCTCATGCTGGCGATCAGCCCCCGGATGGACGCGGTGAAGCCCCAGATTTTCCGATTTCAAACCGATCTCAAGTCCGATTTCACGAAGTGGGTTCTGGCGAACTCAATCACCCTGACTCCGGGAACTGTAACGCTACAGGTTCGTGACAGTTCGATTTACGTGCACGCCATCAGCGAAAAGGTGCTTATGGAATCGGGTGGCGAGATGGAACGGCGGATCAAGGAAATCTTCGAGCCGGAGGTCATCGCATGATGGAGAAGTTCTTCATCGCCGCCGGTTTGGCGCTGCTGGCCATGATGCTGCCGATTTTGTATCGCGTGGTGGTCGGGCCGACGGTGATTGATCGGATGGTTGCCGTGAACATGATCGGCACGAAGACCACCGTCCTGTTGGTGTTCATCGGGGCAATCTTTGGACGGGTGGAGATGTTTGTGGATTTTGCGCTGGCCTACGCGTTGTTGAACTTCATTGCGTCGGTGGCGGCGGCGCGTTACCTGCATCGAATGAAGGACCACGCGGACCTGCCCTCCGATGTCCCAACCAAGGAGTTCGGCTGATGTTTGCGAATCTGGGTGTCGCCATCGATTGCATTTCGATCTTTCTGATCGCGGTTGGAATTCTGTTCTTTCTCGGATCCGTGATCGGCCTGATGCGTTTTCCAGATTTCTACACCCGCATGCATGCGGCCGGCAAAGGGGACACGCTTTCGACCATTCTGATTCTGGGGGGCCTGGCTGTTCACTATCTCCACCAACTTCACGGAATTGAGCCCGGCCATGTAGTTGAAAACATCCAGGTGTTCCTCGTCGCGGGAAAGATCTTCGCGATCGCGGCCTTCATCATGTTGACCAGTCCCACAAGTACTCACGCGCTGATGCAGGCGGGGTATCACGACGGCATCAAGCCGGTGGGTGAGGATGTGTCCGAAGATTCTGAACCGGAGGGCAACGTATGATCTGGCAGTTCGATGCCGTGATCCTCGTGTTCCTGGTGGTGACCGCCATCATTTCGTTGCAGGTCAAAGATCTGCTGGGAGCTTCGATCGTGTTCGGAATTTACAGTTTTCTGATCTGCCTGTTGTGGGCCGGGATGGGAGCCGTCGATGTGGCCTTCACCGAAGCGGCCGTTGGTGCCGGTGTGGGGGCGGTGTTCATGATTGCGACGGTGTTCAACACCAACCGGAGGTCCTCGGATTGAAATCAGTGGCGTTCATTGTCTGCGTGCTGGTGGGACTGTTGCTGCTATCGGCGGTGGAGGACTTTCCGGCCTGGGGTGATCCGAAGTCGCCGGCAAATGCGAGCAACATCTCACAGCACTACATCACCAAGACCGGTCAGGAGACGGGCGTTCCCAATCTGGTGACAGCGGTGCTCGCGGATTATCGTGGGTTCGACACGCTCTTCGAGACGGTGGTGGTTTTCACTGCGGGGATATCGATCATCGCGATTCTCGGTATCTTGCCGACCTCCGAGACGCGCCGCCAGGAGCCCGACCAGCGTGGCTGCGATCAGGACATCATTGTGATCCAGACCTGCCGGTTGGTGATTCCGGTAATTCAGCTGTTCGCGCTCTATGTGATCGCCCACGGGCATCACAGCCCGGGCGGCGGATTTCAGGGCGGCGTTATCTATGGGGCGAGCCTGATTCTCATAGCGGTGGCCCGGGATCTGCCGACGGCGCTGAAGCGGGTGTCGGCGCGGAAAGCGGTGATTCTTGCCGCCGTGGGAGTACTGATCTACGCCGGCTTTGGACTGGCCTGCCTTCCGGTGGGCGGCAACTTCCTGGATTATCAGGCACTGCATGCCTACTTCGGCACGGACCCGGTGATGACCCGGTATTACAGCATGTTGGGGGTTGAGATCGGCGTCGCGTTCACCGTGTCGACGATCATGTTCGCGATCTATGCGTATCTCTCCTCGAAGGGCGAACTGAAAGGAGGTCTGTGATGGAACTGCATGAAGCCATCGTCGCGCGGATGAATTTCTGGACGTACGTCGTCCTGATGATGATCGGGCTTTATGCGATGATCGCGAAGAAGAACCTGATCAAGAAACTGATCGGAATGGGGATCTTTCAAAGCGCGGTGATCCTGTTCTACGTTTCCATCAGCGTGAAGGAAGGCGCGACCATTCCGATCATTGCCCATCACGCCGATCATAGTGACAAAGTGGAACAACACGCCACGAAGGTCGGTGACCCGGTGGTGATGGACGGGGAACACGCGACCATTGATCCGGACAAGATTGCGAACCCTTTGCCGCATGTGCTCATGCTGACTGCGATCGTGGTTGGGGTGGCAACGCTGGGGGTGGGCCTGGCTCTGGTGCAGAAGATCCACCGGGATTACGGCACGATTGAGGAGGATGAATTGCTGGCAAAAATCCGTGGTGAAGATGATGACGACCGGGATTTGAAAGACACTTTGAACGAGGCGGCAAAGGCCAGTGGCGATGGCTGATCAGTATTGCATCCTCATCCTGATCTGTCCCCTGATCGCCGCGTTGTTCGTGGCGCTGCTGGGTACCTGGCGTGATCGACTCTGTCTTCCGGTGACCCTTGCCGGCTTGGGCGGCTCATTGATCGCCGCGGTGTATACTTTGGCGGAGGTGATTCAGCGCGGTGAAGTGCGTTACTTCCTGGGCGGTTGGGCCAAGCCACTCGGAATCGGCATCGAGTATCGCGTGGACGCGATCAACGGATTGGTGCTCGTGCTGATTCCCCTGATCGGATTGGTGACCGCGATCTTTTCGATGGGCCGGGTGGCGAAGGAGACGAACGGCAAGGAAGCCCTGTTCTACTCGCTCTACCTGCTGCTCCTCACCGGTCTGCTGGGAATGACCATCACGGCGGACGCGTTCAACCTCTACGTGTTGCTGGAAGTTTCATCGCTCACCGGCTACGCGCTCGTGGCCATGGGAACGCACAAACGCGCCGCGCCTTCCGCATTCAATTACCTGATCATGGGAACGATCGGGGCGACGTTCTATCTGCTGGGGGTCGGCTATCTTTATCTGAAGACCGGCAGTCTCAACATGGCGGATATCAAACAGATTCTGCTGGATCAGAATCTCTACGGATCGCAGGCCATCAACGTTGCGTTCATCATGATTCTGGTTGGTGTCTTCGTGAAGATGGCGTTCTTCCCGCTGCACGGGTGGCTTCAGAACGCGTATTGTCACGGACCTTCCACAACCGCCTCGGTGGTCGCTCCCCTCGTTACCAAAGTGTCGGTCTACATCATGGTCCGCATGATGTTGTCGGTGTTCGGGGCGGAGTATGTTTACGCGCTGCCTTGGGGAAATGTGATCGTCTGGCTCGCGGTGCTGGCCATCCTGGCCGGCTCCATCATGGCACTGGCGCAGACAGATCTGAAACGTCTCCTCACCTGGCTTATCGTGGCCGAGGTCGGCTACATGGTCGGGGGTGCATGGCTCGCGAACCACCACGGAATGGTCGGCACGATCTACCACGTGGTCAGCGATGCCGCGATGACCTCCTGTCTTTTCCTTGCCGTGGCGGTGATCGTGGCCAAGACCGGCAGTTCTTCAATCAGCGGAATGGCCGGAGCATTTCAGAAAATGCCAATCACCATGGCCGCGTTTGTGGTCGGCGCGTTCTCGATGATCGGTGTTCCACCAACGGCCGGGTTCTTCAGCAAATACTATCTGATCCGCGGCGGGCTCGAATCGGGGCACTATGAGTTTGTCGTCGCGTTGCTTGTGAGCAGTCTGGTGAACGCGATCGTTTTCTTCAGAATCATTGAAGTGGCGTTCTTCGGAAAACTTTCCGCTGACGACGGGCATGGCCACGAACACGCCCCGGTCGCCTCGGACGATGCACCCCTGTCGATGCTTTTGCCGCTGGTCTTCATGGCGGTACTCGTCGTGGCCATCGGTTGGTTCAACAGTGACATCGTGAGTCTGATCAAAACGAGTCTCGCGCGGTTCGCGGTGGTGGGAGGAGTGAACTGATGGAGACGGTCGTCAGCTCCCTGCCTTTCTGGGCCTGCGCAGTGTCGCTGATTGCGGTGGTGCCGATTGCGGCGAACGGTGCCTGGCCAAACCTGCGCGAGGGTTTCACGTTTCTGGCCGGGATCATCAAGTTGTTGCTCGTCTTGGCGATGTTGCCGGCGGTGCTCGATGGCAAGGTGTTGGAATTCACCTTCTGTCAGATTCTGCCGAACACCGCGCTGCAATTCCGCGTGGATAGTTTTGGCCTGCTCTTCGCCTTGGTGGCCTCTTCGTTGTGGCTCGTCACCTCGCTCTATTCGATCGGGTACATGCGCGGATTAAAGGAGCATGCGCAGACGCGTTTCTATTCGTTCTTCGCCGTGTCGCTGTCGGCCACCATCGGTGTTGCCTTCTCGGCGAACCTGCTGACGCTTTACGTCTTCTACGAGATCCTGTCCCTCGCGACCTATCCCCTGGTCACGCATCATCAGGACAAGGACGCGCGGAGCGGTGGGCGCACCTATCTGACCTATCTGCTGGGAACGTCCGTTGGTTTTGCGTTGCCCGCCCTGATTTATGTGACCTGGAAAACCGGCGGGGCGATGGATTTTTCGTCCGCTGGTTTTCTGGTCGGGAAGATTGGTCCGACTGAAGCGCTGATTCTCTTCCTCCTGCTGGTGTTCGGTTTCGCCAAGGGTGGCCTGATGCCGTTTCATTCCTGGCTTCCCGGAGCCATGGTGGCTCCGACTCCGGTGAGTGCCTTGCTGCACGCGGTCGCGGTCGTGAAGGTGGGTGTGTTCTGCATCATCCGGGTGATCACCGGCGTGTTTGGGGTGGACTACCTGCTTGATCTTGGAATTGCCGGCATCATCAGCGCCGTGGCCGCCATCACCGTGGTGGTTTCCTCGCTGATCGCTTTGAGCCAGGATAGTCTGAAGCGACGGCTGGCGTTTTCCACCATCGGTCAGTTGTCCTACATCATTCTGGGTGCCTCCTTGCTGGCACCTTCCGGGATGACGGGAAGCATCATGCACATCGCCATGCACGCCTTCGGCAAGATCACGCTGTTCTTCTGTGCGGGTGCGATCTTCGAGGCCACCGGGCGAAAATACATCAGCCAGCTGAACGGCATCGGGAAGACCATGCCGATCACGATGACGGCCTTCACCATCGGCGCCCTGAGCGTGGTGGGCCTGCCGCTGACCGGCGGCCTGCTCAGCAAGTTCTATCTCGTGTCGGGCACGGTTGAGAGCCGCCAATACTGGATGACAGCGGTCTATCTGATCAGCTCGCTTTTGAATGCGGCTTATTTCTTCCCGATCGTTTTCCGCGCCTTCTTCACCCGGGAACCCGACCCCGCGTTTGCCGGTCCGATGAAAGAGGCGCATCCCTGTTGTGTGGCCGCGCTGAGTTTCACGGCTGTTTGTTCAGTCATCCTGTTTTTCTTTCCGGGTCCGTTCTTCTGGTTGGCAGACCAGACGACGCGGAATCTGTTCGGCTTATGAATCCTGACGAAGAAGTGGTGCAAGAGTTGAGTCACGCGGAGGTTCCCGGTTATCGGGAGAAGTTCCTCGCGCTGTTCGCGCTGGCGATCGTTTACATCGCGGTCATTTTCATCTTTGGATCGGCGGGAACCGGAGGGCATTGATCGACATGGCGAAGGACGAACAACAACCCGATGGCCCCAGCGATGAGCGCTGGATCGTGCAGTTCGTGGGTCGGCGGTTGATCGGTGCGGTGAGCAATATCGATCGTTTGGTCAAAATCCTGTTCCGGATCTGCGCGGTATTGGCGATCGTGGATCTGGTGTTTCTGTTGCCCGGGTTCGACCGGCACGCGCATTTTGGCTGGGAGAACTGGCCGGAGTTCTACGCCGCCTACGGCTTCATGTCCTGCGCCCTGCTGGTCCTGATCTCCCGCTTCTTCCTGCGGCCGCTCCTGATGCGGAAGGAGGATTACTATGATTGATGCGCCTCCGGCCCTGATCCTGATCCTCGGCGCGCTCCTGATTCCGATTCTCCCGGTTCGGTGGCAGCGATATTGGCCCTGCTATCTGGTGGGACTTCCGCTGATTGGACTGCTGAACATGCTGTCGATGGGCACGCCGGAGATCGGCGAGACGGTCATAAAATGGCAGGTCACCTTTCTGGATTTCGAACTCACCTTCGGTCGAATCGATCGCTTCAGTCTCCTGTTCGGGCACATCTTCTCGCTGCTGACGGTCATTGCGTTCATCTACATCCTGCATACCAAAGACAAGCTGGAATACATGTCGGGCATGCTCTACGCGGGCAGCGCCTTGGGCGTGGTTTTTGCGGGCGATCTGCTTTCGCTGTTTGTATTTTGGGAGTTGCTGACTTTGTGCGCCGTGGGCTGCACCGTCGCGCGCCGAACGGAACGATCTTACCAGGCGGCGTTGCGGTACCTGCTCATGCACGTATTTGGGGGCCTCATCCTGCTGGCGGGCATCGTGCTCTACATCGCGCAGAATCAGACGGCCGAGTTCGGTTACATCGGGCTCGACAGCATCGCCGGCTGGTTGATTTTCCTCGGCTTTGGCCTGAACTGCGCCTGGCCGTTCCTGCACACCTGGCTACCCGACACCTATCCCGAGGCAAGTGTGGGCGGCGTCGTGTTCATGGCCACCTTCACGACCAAGACCGCCGTCTATGTCTTGGCGCGCTCCTTTCCCGGCGAGGAGGTTCTCCTCTGGATAGGCGCGGCGATGGCGACTTTTCCGATCTTCTACGCCGTTCTGGAAAACGATCTGCGCCGGGTTCTCGCATATAGTCTGATCAACCAGGTGGGGTTCATGGTGGTGGGCATCGGACTGGGCACCCATCTCTCACTGAACGGCACGGGCGCGCACGCTTATTGCCACATCCTCTACAAGGCGCTGCTGTTCATGTCCGTTGGCGCGGTGATTTACCGCACGGGAAAATCCAAGGCGACGGAGCTTGGCGGCCTGTATCGGTCCATGCCGATCAGCTGCATCTTCTGTTGCATCGGTGCCGCGGCGATCTCCGCCTTCCCCTTCTTCAGTGGGTTTGTGAGCAAATCAATGATCATGTCGGCCGCCGCCGAGAATCATCAGGTCGTGATCTGGTTCGTTCTGTTGTTCGCCTCGGCCGGAGTTCTGCATCACGCCGGCATCAAAATACCGTTCTTCACCTTCTTCGGCCACGATTCCGGCATACGGGTGAAAGAAGCACCGACCAACATGTTGGTGGCAATGTTCATCGCCGCGTTTCTCTGTATTTCGCTCGCGTTGCCCTGGTTCAACGTCCCCTGGGTCGGATATCAGTTCCTCTACGGCCTGCTCCCGTTCGAACTCGAGCAGGTCTATGAGCCCTACACCTTTGCCCATCTGAGCGGTCAGGGCCTGCTGCTCATGTTCTCCGCCCTGGCTCTTATCCTGCTGATGCTTGCCGGCATAGACCCTCCCGAACGCCGCTGCGTGAACGTGGACTTCGATTGGGTCTATCGTCGGGGTGCGAAGGCGTTCTATGGCGTGGTGGACCGGACCTTCAACGCGGTCAACGCCTGGACTCATCGCCTCGTGACCTCCCGCATTTGCAATTGGTTGTTCAACCTGTTCGGCACCAAGCCGGGCTGGTTTGTGGCCCGGATCCAACTTTTCTTCATGGCCCTGCAAGGCGCGGATCCGGATACGTTGGTAGAGAAGGAACGAGTCCTCTACCGCGATTCCAAGCGTGGCACCTTCGCCATCGGAATCGCCGGCCTGTTGGTCCTCGTAGTGTTTGGCCTGCTGTTCCGCCTGTAGAGGGAATCTCAGGTGATCGCCGGCACCGGGCCTGGGGTGTAGGAATTCCGTTCCAATCGCATTTCCACCCAGCACCAGATCCGTCTCAACTTCGTTTCGAAGACAAACCAGACGGACAGGAGTGCGGTGATCAGATAGGCGAAGGGTGCGATGAATCGGTCGATCGGAATCATTCCCGGACCGGCAAGCTGGAGATCGGCGGCGATGATCCGATGGGAACCCGGAAAGGGAGCCGTTGCCTCAACCTGTCCGTCGGGAGTGGTGATCTGGGAAATACCGGAACTGGCGAGGCGTACGATTGGTAACCCGTATTCCATTGAGCGCATCGGTGCGACCCGGGCGTGCAGCTGGTGCTGCTCGCGACCCCAGTCTTCCACATCCATGGTTGGAATAATCAGTGCCTCTGCACCCTGCTTCACATACTCATCCATCACATTGCGGTAGCTGAGGTCATAGCAGATGCCGATCCCCAGTTTGCCCCAAGGTGAATCCCACACGCGCTGTGTCGGGGCCGGGAGTCCATCGACGAAGAACTGGATCGGAACGCTCTTCGCCTGCTTGAAGACAATCTCCCCGGTTGGCCCGACCACGAACGCGGTATTGTAAAAGTCTTCACCTGCCTGATCACGTCCTCCCGCGATCAGGTGGCGGTTGTTCTCGCGACACCATTCGCGAACGGCATCGGGAATTCCGCCGTCAAAGCTGTATTCGCTGAGCACGATCAGCTCGGCTTCCGGTTCTTCCTCCGCGATTTTGCGAAGACCGGCGAGCAGTTCTGGCTCAGAGGGAAACTCCATCTGGATTCCCGCCACTCGGAGACTCGAGCTGGGTTGTTCCGGCTGACCACCCGAGAAGCACAGCAGGAAGCCGGCGGCAGCAATCACCATGGCACTCGCGATCAGTCCACGAAATCGCGGTGCCAACAGCACGCCGCTGACGAGGGTCATCAGTACAAACCCGATGCCATACACACCCAGCCAACGGAATGGCGAATAGAGTTCCGAATCCGCGAAGGCGAATCCTGCGCTGAGCCAGGAGAAGCGCAGATGATAAACCTCGCTGCGGAAATACTCCGTGCCAGTCCATAGGAATGGCAGCAGCAGAATTGCGGTTGGCCATCCGAACCGCACGCGGCATTCACGCGCCAGCAACAGAAAGACTGCGTGCCATAATCCAAGCACCAGCCAGAGAACCATTGCGGCCGGGCCAAAGACCGACCAAAAGAATTCCAGTGGCGGCGCATACACACCGACTCCGACCACCAACCCAAAATAGAATGCGCTGCGCCGGCCACCCAGGCGCACCAACGAGGCGAGCGAAAAGAAATAGAACGCGATCATCAGGGCAAAGGCCTGCCAGTGGTAGGCGAGATGAAAGGCCGCAACCGCGGCCAGCGCGTGGATCACTGCCGTGCGGAAACGGAGCGGTTGTTCGGTTGGGGGTGAGTGTGGGTGTGAGCTGTTCATGATAGGGGATGAGTGGCTATTTGTTGTTCATTTGGTTGCTGAGTGAGGAGGCGTTGGCGGAAATCTGGTTCAGGGAGGCGGCGAGCTGTTCCGCGTGCTTCGGCGTGAGATGCCCGAGCACGGCCTCGGCGGCCTGATAGTAGCGCGGATAGATCTTCCGCATCAGCGCCCGGCCTTGCGTGGTGAGGCCGACCTTGTGAACTCGGCGATCCGCAGCATCCGCACGCCGGATGACCAAACCGCGCTTCTCCAGCCGATCGATCAGACCAGTCGCGTTCGAGCGATGCATGATCAGCTCGCGGCTCAGATCCGTCTGGCTCATCCCGTCCTTCCGGTCGAACAGCAGATTCAGAACGTTGAATTGTGAAGGGCTGAGATCCCAGCTGGAGAAGAAAACGCGGCTGGATTCCCAGAGCGCTTCAGAGGTCCTAAGAAGTTGAAGCAGAGCTTCGTAGCGCGGCCCAGGAACCGTGGCGGGAGGAGGCATACATTATGTCTACCTCTGGAATGTTGATATGTCAACATAATGAACCATGCCAATGCGCGGATCGTTGACGTGTGTCTGCCCCCATTATTCTGCCAGCTCGGAGCCGATCCGATTGATGGCCGTCCCGCTACTCGCTCACGCTCGCTGCTACCTTTGTATCAGGTCGCAAGTCGGTCCCGATCAGCGGCCGGTGTATTTGACCGGCTCGGTCGTGAACGCGAGCGCGGGTAGGCCGGACTTGTTGAAGAGGTTTGCCCAGCGACGGTTCTGGGAATAGGCGAAGCGGATGTGTATTGGCTTCTTCACGGCGGCGGTGGAGATCACCACGGTATCCTTGCCGGTGATTTTTGCTTCGGCCCAATGCCATTTGCCTTGCTCGTCGGAAATTGCGAAGCCTTGCAACCCGTCGCCATGACGGGTGGCGAGCCCGGCGGCGGCCTCGGTGAAACGGACGGTCACTTTGCTGCCGGCAACCTGGTGTGACTTGTAGATCGGGCCGTAGGCCTGCACGTCCTGCTTCTGATAGACCTGCTGCAGAGCCACTTCGGCGGAACGGTTGCCGTAGCCCCACTTGTTTTTCGGATGAACCATGGGGCCCAGATCGCAGGCCGGAACCATCCAGGCGTTGTCGTTGTCGAGCATCAGGCGGGTGTAAAGGTAACGGCCCTGTCCGGTGCCGATGCGTTTGAGGTCGGGTAGCGCGGTGAATTCGTCTGCCTCGCGGGTGATGGGATCCTGCTTGGACCAGGCGTTGCCCTCGCCACTTGGCTTCTGTACGAAAAGGAAGGGGAAGTCGCCTTGGCCCCAGAGTTCGCGCCAGCCCCGGATGAGTTCACTCATTGAGGTGTATTGGCCGAGACCAAGAATGCCGGTGCCGGACTCGCCCTGATCCCAGAGTACGCCGCGGATTGCCGTCCCGGCTCCAAAGCGGATGTAGCGATCGAACAGACCGCCGATTTTGCCACCGCGGGTGTTCGTGCCCGGTTCACCCACCGGTTGTGGTTTGCGACCGCGCACCTTCTTACCAGCGGCTTTCGCGGCGGCGGCCTGCTTCTCCCAAACTGCGACCCTTGCCTCATATTGCTTCTGTGCCCGGGCGCGATTCCAGGTCTTGGCGAAGGCGGCGACCTCGACCTCGCAACGTTTGCTGGTCGCGTAAGTTTCAATCGGCATCCATGCGCCGGAAGGGGTTCCACCCACTGCGCCGACCATCAGACCAACCGGGACATCCAGCTCACGATGCAAGCGCTCCCCGAAGGCGAACAGGATGGCGGAGAATTTCGTAATGCTCGCTTCGTCCGCCGCCGTCCAACGCGGCTTCGGACCACCCCGTAACAGTCGCATCGCGGGATAGGGCGCGGCGGCCACAAGTTTTGCCAAGGTGGGATCGTTCTTCATGTAACTGCCCGTCGCTCCGGCCATGTTCGATTGCCCGGAACCGACCCAGACCTCGCCGACCAAAACGTCATTGAGAGTAACTGTCTTGCCGCCGCCCTTGAGGGTCATGACGCGGTTCTTCGCCGAAGCGGTCAAGCGGGCCAGTTCAACGCGCCACTTGCCGGATTTGTCAGCCTGGCCACTCACTGTTTGACCGGCGAATGAAACGGTGACCGTGACTCCTGGTTTCGAAATGCCCCAGACCGGCACCTTGGTATCCCGCTGCAAAACCATCCGATCGCTGAAATGGGAGGCGGGAGTCACTGCCTCGAGTTGCAAAGCGGTCAGCAGCAGCGCAACAAGAAGGGTACGTAGGATTTGGACAGGCATGTAGAAACTCTGGAGAAGTTGGCAGGATTGAAAAGCAGCAATTGCAGATCGTGGTTCGGCCGGGTGAAAAGATCCCGATCGACACGGGCAGCGCGTGTGGCTTAATGGTGGGCGAACTCACCTGTTGAAACCATGATCCGGATCGCCAACCAATCGGTCGCTCGCAATTGTGACGGATTCACCCGTCGCACGGCCTTGAAGGCCGGCTTCCTCGGCGCGCTTGGATTGACGACGGCAGATCTGCTGCGCTTACAGGCGGAGGGGCTCGCAAAGCGTTCGGAAAAGTCGGTGATCCTGCTTTGGCTCGATGGCGGGCCGAGTCAGTTGGAGACCTACGATCCCAAGCCGGATGCGCCCAGTGAGTATCGGGGTCCGTGGGGTGATCGGGCGACCAACGTGCCCGGCATCCGGTTCTCGGAGATGCTGCCGCACCACGCCAAACACGCGGACAAGATGTGCGTGCTGCGATCGGTGCACCATGACACGGGCGATCACTTCGCCGCGGCGCATTGGATGTTGACCGGGCGTTACGGCGCCACGTCCGCGAACAAGACCCAGAAGTATCCCTCCCTCGGATCATGCATTGCCCACGCCAAGGGAAGTCGAATTCCTGGCATGCCTCCCTATGTCGGACTGCCGGCCGCTGAGAGTGTCTATCTGTATCCGGGATACCAAGGTGCGGCCTATCTCGGACCGGCTTACAATCCCTTCCAGGTCAATCTGAAGCAGAAGTATCTCTCGGGTGCCTCGAAGGCCGCCATCAAACCTGCGCCGATTCTGCAGAACATGATGGACGAATTGGGACGCACCTCCGGCCGTGTGGATCTGCTCGATCAGCTGGACCATTTCGATCGACTGACCGACCGGAGTGGAATGATGGCGACGATGGATCGCTATCAGCAGGAGGCCGTTGACATGTTACTTCGCGGCGAAGCCCGCAACGCCTTCGATATGGAGAAGGAAAATCCGCGAATTCGGGACAGCTACGGTCGCGGTCCGTGGGGTCACTACACCTTGATGGCCCGTCGATTGGTCGAGGCCGGAGCGCGGTTCGTGACCGTTGACATGCCCCACTGGGACAACCACTCAAAGATTCGCACGGCATTGGAAGCACGCCTGCCGTATCTCGATCTCGCGGTGGGTGGTCTGCTGCAGGACCTGAAAGACCGGGGCATGCTCGACGACGTGCTGGTGGTCATCATGGGCGAATTTGGCCGGACCCCGAAGCTCAACAGTGGACAGCCTGGAATCCCCATCCCGGGTCGCGATCATTGGGGGCAGGCGATGAGCGTTATTCTGGCCGGCGGCGGATTGAAGACCGGACAGGTGATTGGCGCCACCAACGCCAAGGGCGAACATCCGATTGAACGGCCACTCACTCCCTCAGACGTGCTGGCCACGATCTACCATGTGCTCGGAATTGATCTGCAAACGTCGTTCCCTGATTATGCGGGCCGGCCCACTCCCATTCTCGATGGCGGCAAGCCGATCGCGGAGATTATCTGAACTTGGCCGGCGCTGACCCGGTCTGTTTTTAAAGCCTCTCGGCCAGCGGACTGTCAGACTTCCAATTCAATCATTCGGGAGGCATCGCGGGTGGCGAATCATCCGGATGCGTGGAGGCGTTCAGGCGGCGCGCGCCGAGGATTAGCAACGCGGTACCAAGCCCCGCCAACACACTTGCGAAGACGAAGATCATTCGCAGATCCTGATTCGTCTCTTCGGCGATCCAGCCGATGCACAAGTTGGCGAACATCGGCCCCAGCCCCGAGCCGAAGAGGACGAGCAGGGTTTGGGCGGTCGAGCGAACTTCCTTCGGCGCAATTGCGTTCACAAGAATGCTCGCGCCGATGTGGTGGAAGACGATTACCATGCCGGTGAACAGGTGACTCACGATCAGGAGGGTGAGATCTGAACTGAACACAAACACCAGATGCCGCAACAACATGCACACCGCGCCAATCAGGATCGTGTGGGCGTAGGTGAAGCGATGCAGAAACCGGCGTTGCCATTGGAACAGAAAAACTTCAAGCACCACCCCGAGACACTGCGCCGGTCCGATCCATTTGCGTTCCAATCCAACCTGCTCAAACAACGCCGGCGAATAGATCGCCTGAATCGCAAACGAGGACGCGATCAGAAAGTAGACCACCAGCAGGATAAGGTAGGCGGGGTTCCCCATCAGCTTCCGCACGGCCGCCCCATAACTCAGGTCGACAGATGCGGGCTCATTCTCATGCATGACCCCAATCGGCGTGTGTGGCAGAAAAAAGGAAACCACCAGCATCAGAACCGCGATCGCCGCCGCCAGGTAGATCGTGATCGAGAGATCCATTTTCGGATCGGCGGCCAACCAGAAGAAGACGATTCCCGAAGGCACCATCCATCCGATTGAACCCCACGAACGAAGCCCCCCAAAATCACGGCGAGCGTCTTCCAGATGATGAAAGCTCAGCGGATTCAACAGGACCAATGAAGGATTCATGCACACGTAGAAGGCGATGTATCCGACCATCAGTCCGGTGAACGTCGTTTGCTGTGCAAAGACGAGCAGGAGCACGATCAGCAACAGGTTGAGAACGCTGAACAGACGGTTGAGCGGAATGTAACGGTCGGCCAGCATGCCCCAGAGGAAGGGGAAGATCAGCAGCATGCCCGAGGCCCCGGAAAAGATTCGGCTGATCTGGGTGATGTCGAGCCCCTGATCCAGAAAGAACAGGGTCACAAACGGCAGCACGGCACCTGCCACCGCAAACTGCAGCAACATCGTGAGGGTGAGGGAGGTACGCTTGCCGGTCATCTCAACGGGACGGGCCGGGAACGGCGAAGCGCGGGGCGGTGTTGGACAGACCCATTACTTCAGCTGCCGGAAGGGGTGGCGACCGGCGAAGTGGGATTCACCGTGAGCATCCGAAACCGGAGTGGAAAGACTGTGGGTGCGCAGGTTGACGTTGGTCTCCATTATGGCTCGCTATCAGACTGTCCGACGGGCTGGGAATTCAGGTGGGTTGCCTTCACCGCTTACCCACCTGTGTATTGCCGCCAGAGCGCTTCGAGCTTCTTCGGATCGGGCTCCCCGTCGAACGCAATGATGCGATAACGCGAGACGTACGGAGAACCGGGTTTGATCTTGAATTCACCCAACACCATCGGTGCGAAGCAGAAGTAAGGTTTGTTCGGATGCAGGCGGACAGACTGCGGAGCCCGGAAGTTTTCCGGATGACACATCGCGACGATGCCGCAATCGGCTCCGTCCACCTTTCCCGCCATCGTCACCCACCGGGGCCGGGTATGATTTCCAGCTTGGCGGTCCTTGCCTTCATCGGTGCGCATGTCTGCGCCTTCCGCCATCCAGTTCTCCGCCCCGCGGACGGCCATGCCACCGTAGTGATACTTGCGCAGGGTGACCGGCGATTGGGTGGCACAATTTTGGGTGGAAACCAGATCGATGACATTCATCGTGGGATGGGGCACGTGGGTCAGTTCCCAAGTTTCACTCAGCGCGGTCTTGGGGGTTGCATTCGTGATATCCACATGGCGCAACTCCACCACAATGCGACGGTCATCAGCATGGATCGTCCGGGCGTGTTCAATGATTCCCTCCTGCTTTTTCTGATCCCAAAAATTGAGCTTGCGACCCTCGAATGTGGCGGTTGTCCAGGCGAACATGAGTCCGTGCTGATGCGGATGATCCGCTGGAAATGCCTCCGTCACCATCCGGCCGGCAGGAGTGAACAGCGGATGAATAAAACCACTCCGCCCATAATAGGCTGCGCCGGATATCGGCGAAGGCTGATGCGTGACGTTGTAGCTCAGCACTGTACGATCACCGGACTTCAGTGAAAGTTGCGACTGCTCGGCAGCCGATGACACCAATGCCAAGCAGGTGCCAATAATCACAATGATTGAACGGGAATTCATGGCGCGGACTATGCCGGAACGAAACGCATGGGCAATGAATCCTTGGCGCGCCCGATTCAGGTCGAAGATGAGGTGCCGACCTTCAAGCTGAATCACTGCGGGCGGCTTCGTCAGCCTCCCCGGTGGGTTCGTCACGCGACAACACCCGAACAAATTGGGCGTTCGCGATATGATGCAGCCCACAGAGGGCAGGCACAGAACCTAGCAGCGTGATGGACGAAACCAATTTCGGAACCGCATTGAAATCCAATATCCCCCGAATCCCCAAAAGCAGGACAAAAGCGGCCACGCCAAGAGCACCGGGAATGACGGACGGTGAAAATCGAAACCAGATCCGATAGGCCAGTCGAACCAGATAATAGGCTAAGGCTCCGGCCAGAAGCACCAAAGGAACACGACCAGTCAAACCGGTGAAAGACGTCATCAGAGGGCGCAGCATCGCTGCTGCGGCGAGGCCGAAACTCACACCGTAGAATGCGGCAACGAGCCCCATACAGCGGGCAATCAGAATGATGGTGGAACGGGTCATCGAGAGGTTTACTCCTTCGTGGTTTTTGCCTGCTTCGATTTTGGCTTTTTGTGCTGTTCGACGATCACAATGCATTGCTGGATGACCGCACTTCTTTCCTTCTCCGGTACTGATGTGAGTTCGGCAATCAATCGAACAAACTGGTCCAAGCTCTTGCCCAACTCATCGACTTCCAAATTTCTGAACGCTGAAATTGCGGGAGCTACTTGGACAATCGCGCCGCTCTCTATCGCTTCTTCGATTTCTTCTTCACCTTGACCGGGAGTGATTGAGTGCAGGCCAATCCCCGCTCAATCCATTTCGTCAAAGCCGCCTTGGTTCGGAAGCCTTCGCGATCCACAAAGACCAGTCCCTTCAAAGGCACGCCGGTGAGATCCATCTGGTGCACATGTTTCAGCTTCAGGGTGTTTTCGTAAGCTTCTTGGCCGATCCGAACGGAGAAACCGTATTTCAGGTCGCAACCGCACATCATGTTGCCGTTGTGAAGAAAACACCGGCCGCCAAACATCTGCTGTTCGTTGGAACCCTTCCCAATGGCGCTGAACTCACTTGGAACCATCGCTTTTCGACCAAAGGAAAAGCGGTTGTTTCCGCCACGATCAGGGACACCAACGGCAATGAAACCGGCAAGCTCGTCTTTCATCAAATCCGAAGAAAGGGCAATGACTGAGCCCTGAAGCGCTTCTGCTCAATCCAGCCAACCCAGATCAAAGCGGGTTATCTGGGTGGTCCCCAAGCCACTGACCCTCCAGTCCCCCGCGCAGTGACCGAGCAGTACTTTTCCTTCCACGAAGCACATGGCGATGTAGCAGTACCAGCCATTGGGGTCGTCTTCCAGAACGTGTCGGCGTTTCC
The DNA here is from genome assembly GCA_047608975.1 of Limisphaerales bacterium. GTDB lineage: Bacteria > Verrucomicrobiota > Verrucomicrobiia > Limisphaerales > JAYPXF01. The sequence goes on from JBLFYM010000041.1 coordinate 26,743, forward strand.
ACGTCTTTCCTGAATCGGATGAGACTGCGACAGCCAACGGCGTCCGCTTGCCTTTCAGAGTGGTGGGGATATCAGAGTGATCGTTCCAAGCCATCAGCAAGTCTTTCCGACCGGGAATTCGCTCAATCGTCGCCGGGGATTTCGGGGAGCGAATGTTACTCGCCTGGGGCTGACTCCAGGTGTTCCCACCGTCTTTCGACCACGCCAGATATTGGCTGCCTTCTCCCGTGCGCACAAACAGCATGATCCGTCCGTCGGCGAGTTCCACCACCCCTGGTTCCTGAAAGGTGATCCGTTTGCCATCCGGTTTCACGCCCTTCAACACCGACTGGCTTCTCCGCCAGGACACTCCCTTGTCATCCGAGAAATAGCACATCAACGTTCCGTCCCAATCGGGCTTCGCGTATGCCGCCGTGTTGTGAAGGGCCACCGGACAGACCAGCCGGCCAGTCTTCGTTTGAATCACCCGATCGTTGTTCATCACGTAATAGCCCACCTCATCCGTAATGACCTCCATCGGTTCGCTCCAAGTCTTCGCCTCGTCCTTAGAAATCCGCAACTGCGGCCGACAATCCTCCAGTGAATTCTTCCGCAGATAGAACAACGCGATGTCACCGCCTTGCAGCCGCAACAGGGAGACCGACATGACGTTGAATCCCCCTTCATTCGCCAACACCACCACATCCTCTTTGGTCCACGTGACGCCGCCGTCACTCGAATACCGGCCGGCAAGATGCCCGGACGCATGGTCGCTCCCACCGCCGGTGAAGTGGGTGTATACGAAGAGGACGCGCCCATCCTTCAGCGGGATGAAATCCCCTTCACTGTTCCTGGGATTCCCGGGGCCGGGCGGCAGCAGCACGTTCTTCTGAACGCCGGGAATATTCTTCATCTGGTAGGCCTGCTCCAGAGGGATGTGGTTCAGATACTTCGCCGCCAGATTTCCCTCCGCGCGAAACTCACTCACCGCGATCACCGCGCGCGATGGCACCAGACTGAAACTGCCGATGGCCTGATCCGTGAAGGGCCGTTCGAGAACCGTTTTGCCATCAATCGAAAACCGGATCCGTTTTGCCACTCGCCGAACCTCGAAATCAAACGCGCGTCCGTCCTGCATGAACTTGTCGGGATCACCAACCGGAAGGCCACGCGCTCCGTCAAAAAGTTTACCGGTGACAAACATCTTTCCGTGCGCGCCTTCGAAGCCGAAGAAACTCTTGGCCAATACCAGACCACAGGCGCTGCGATCCATCTTCTCAAGCTGCACCCGGGCAAAGATTCGGAAATCGCCCTCCCCGATTCCGACGGCCGGTGTCAACCGGGTGGACTTGGTGCTCACGTAAAAGCCACCTTTTGATTCCCAACCATCAGCGGATTGGACCTGAGTGGTCGGCTTCCCAGCCACCACAAACCGGAGCGTCGCGGCCTTACCGTCGACCACGGCGAATCCGATCAGGCAGGAGAGAGTCAAAGACATCTGGAGCATGCCCGAATCATGAACCTTCGCCGCGAGCGTGGGCGAGCAGATTGTGGCCGAACGAGAAACCTGGCCGGACCCGAAAGGTTTTGCCTTCCGGCGATGAATTGCCAACCTACTTCTCCAATGCTTCGCCAGCCGACGGTCACACCGTCTGACGCCGTCCCATGTATATGAGCCGATGAAAACAATTCTCCGATGGGTAGGCCTGACATTGATCCTTTGGTCTGGAGGGGGCGGTAGCGCGGCTTCGCTGAAACCCAATGCTGATCAGACCGCGTTCTCATTCGAGACGGAGCGGATGCTCGGGACGATCACAGTGACGGGGAGCTACCATGGCGTCACGCGACTGCAGGATCGGCACACGGGCCGGGAGCTGATCGATTCCAGATACTCGGCGCTGAATCTCTACAAATTGATGTCACGCAGCGGAGTGATGGGAGCGCCGCGGAAAATGGAGCGGACATCGCGATCCGGTCCGAATTGGGTGGAGATCATCTGGTCCTCGACCGAGGCGCATGTGGGTACCGTGGTGGCGCGCTACGAAGTCAAACGATCGGATGCCATCGATCTGACCCTCACGGTGCGGGTGGGTGTGAATTACGCGGACTACGAAGTGTTCCTCCCCAGCTACTTCGACAAGTCAATGCGGGCGCACCTGTATCTCAAGCGAAGAGGCAAATCTGAGGCGCCGGATTTGGTGATGCCGAGCTTCAGCGATGCCTTTGCGACCACGTTACCGGTGTTCGCGCGCGACTCGCGAGCGGCGCAGATCCCGCTGGACGGGCGCTGGGATGGGATCATCGATTTCTCGCCGATGCGCCGTTACGCGCATTGCCTCGCCTTCATGGTGGATCCGGACAATCGGGCGGCCGCGGTTCTGATGGCAGATCCGCGGGACTGTTTCGGAATCAGTGTTCGCTATCACGCGGCTGATGCCACCAAACGGTTGACGAGCTACAGCGCCTTTGACCTGGGCCTGATCGGGCACGACCTGAAGCCGGGAGCCGAGCGGATCGTGCGGGCGCGACTGGCGCTGACCGATCTTGACGAACAGTTTTCCCAACCGTTGAAACTGTATCAGTCCTTCCTCGCAGAAACACCGCAACCAGCCCCCTGACTGACACACTTTCGATGACGATCTTCTGAAGCCCTTTGAATCATGGAATCTTCCCAAGAAAATCAAATCAATCGCCGCGGGTTTATCCAGTCGTCCGGGTGCGCCGCTGTGAGTGGCAGTCTCATTGCGCCAGCCGTCCTGGCCGGGCCACCCAATACGCAAACCTTGAAAGTCGGGCTGATCGGTTGCGGCGGGCGCGGCACGGGCGCGGCTCTGAATGCCTTGCTGGCGGATGAGAACGTGGTCCTCTCCGCGATGGGGGATGCGTTCGCCGACAATATTGAGTCGAGCCTCGCGCAGTTGCGCAAGCGGGTGCCGGAGAAAGTAAAGGTCACGCCGGGGAACACGTTTGTGGGACTGGATTCGCATGAGCGCGTGGTCGGGACTGATGTCGATGTCGTGATTCTTGCCACGCCCCCGGTATTCCGCCCGGTTCATCTGGCGGCCGCCGTTGCTGCCGGGAAACATGCGTTTGCTGAGATCACCGCGGCGATTGACGCGCCGGGCGTGCGGTCGGTGTTGGCGTCGGCCGAAATCGCCCGCCAAAAGGGACTCGCAATCGTTTCCGGATTCTGTTGGCGCTACGATCCATCGCTCCGGGCGGCGCAGGAACAGATCCGCAATGGTGCCATCGGCGAGGTCAGGTCGCTCTATGCCACTTACTATCGTCCGAACCTGGGACCCAAATTCAAGGGGGAGCGGACGCCGGAGATGAGTGCCGTCGAGTGGCAGATCCGGAATTGGTATCATCATCTGTGGCTCTCCGGTGATCTCACCGTTCTGCTTTCGGGCGGGCACAGCGTGGACAAGATGTCCTGGTGGATGGACGATGTCATGCCGGTCAACGCCGTGGCGCTCGGGAGTCAGGTCTTCCCGAATTGGGGCAACACCTTCGACAACGTGTTTGTGGTCTATGAGTACGCGAATGGCATTCGCGGATTCCTCGGCTGCCGTTCCCAGACCGGATGCTACCACGACAACGGCGACGAGGTGATCGGCACCAAGGGCATATTTCGCTTTCACCGCCGTCGTCCCGTCATCACGGGCGAAACCAATTGGCGCTACAAAGGTCCGACCAAGAGCATGTACCAGGTCGAGCACGACGAGCTCTTCGCCTCCATCCGTTCGGGCCAGCCGATCAACGACGGGATTCGCATGGCCCACACGACCCTGATGACGTTGATGGGCCGCATGGCCGCCTACACCGGCAAGCAGATTACCTGGGATCAGGCCTTGCAGTCGCAGCAGATCCTTCTGCCGAAGAACCTGTCATGGAATTCGGAGATCGAGGAGATCCCCCTCGCCGTGCCCGGCCAAACCAAGTTCGTGTAGAGCCATCGGGGACAACCGGGATCAGGAATCGGTCTGCTGGCGGGACCATCATTCAATTACGCAGCGAAAGCGGCAGTGAACCGGCGCTTTCGCGCCCGAAAATGCCCCGAAAATCTCTGATCCTCGAAAACGACGTCCTTGCGGCCCGACACAACAAATCCAAAAATCTTCATGGCGATGCTGAAAGGGCACCTGTTGCAGTGCCGAAAATTAAAAAAATAGCTTATTGACTTATGTTCTGTAATACCAGATTTTATTTCTTCACTTTTATTGAATACGTGGCATGCATCATGAAGAAAACAACTAGGAATAGGTCCGCCTTCACTCTCATTGAATTGCTGGTCGTGATCGCAATCATCGCGATTCTCGCTGGCATGCTCCTTCCGGCCTTGGCCAAAGCCAAAGCCAAAGCGGGCAAAATCAAGTGTGTCAACAATCAGAGACAGATCGCCTTGGCCTTCAAGACCTGGTCATCGGACAAGGACGATTCCTATCCCTGGGAGTTCGAGGCGCGCTACACGATTCGAATGGTCGATCCCAATAACTATTTTGGAAGTGGCAGCACCGCTGGTTATGACTTCAATCGGCACGGAACGGCGAACTCCCAATCCCCCCGCATGTGGACGCTCTATGGTATGATGTCCAACGCTTTGGCCAGCCCGAAAATTCTCCTGTGCCCCGGGAATCGCGAAAAGAAGAATGCCTTGGCCACCGACTTCAGCACCAACATCACCGGCTTCTACGGCACCTCGGTCAGCGCCAACGGACATCATCCGAACACTTGGCGATCCGACCCCAACTACGGACGGGCCGCCGGTTACGACAATTCGGTTTCCTACGGCATCATGCGCTGGAATCGTGGTGACATTCGAGCAGGCGTAAAACAGGCCGCATCGGTTGATCAAATCCTGGTCTACGACTTCAACCTGAATCGCTGGCGCAATCATGAGCGTGAGTTTCCGCGCTTTGATCCGATTCCGGGAGGCATGGGTCACACCAATGGTGATGGCAGTCGCCTCCGCACCCGAAACGTCTCAGAGAGCAAGTGCCCAAGCAACCGCGGCATCAACGTCGGCAGCTGGGGTTGGGTCGTCGGCGTCGATAGCAACGAGCGTTTCGCTCTCCATGATGCTGAAGGCAACGTGGGCTTTGCTGATGGTGCTGTCATGACCGTGATCAAAGAGCAGATGGACAACGTCGGCGTGGCGATGCATCAGGCAGCCAGAGGGCAGAAGAACTCGAATGGCAACCTCCGCGGCTGGTTCGGCACCTGGATCTGGCAGCCTTGGTAATCCCGACCATCACCACGAATTCAACGAATTGCGAAGCGCCCCGGAAGGGGCGCTTTTTTTGTGCTCAATGCCAACCGATCGGGCGCCCCTTTCGTGGAGAGCTGAACACGTTTTTGGAGCGGCTGGAATCCGAGGTCAGATCATGATGATCCGGCCCGATTTAAGCGGTCTTGCGACCCACATAGATCGGGCTCGACCAGGCGGCATGACCGTCGATCTGGGTGGCCTTCACGAAATAGGGTGTCAGACCTTCAGCGGATGACGTGATCTTCCGCGTCAATTCGAGCTCGGTTTCAAACACGCGTTCGGGATAGAGACGAATCGTGACCCGTTGATCCAGTCCGTCGAGATCCCAGGTCCGTTCACCGGTCGCTTCGAGGTCAGCACGTTCCACAGTGAACGAACCGACGGCACTGTCGAGCGTCACGCGGACTTCAGCTGACGAATCGAGCCAGAGGTCGATGCCATCCATATCACCGGTGGTGCGGGAGCCGAACGTCACTTCAGAATCGCCTGCCTCGCGAATTCCATCGGCGGGCGAATCAAAGGCGACAGTCTCGGCGCGAACGATTTTCGCGCCGGCCACTTTCAACGAACCGGACCAGTCGATCCGGCGACCACGGCCACGCATCCGCGCCCCTTCCCAGGTCACCCGGATCTGTTTTGTGTCAGTGAGCTTGGAGAATGAAGTCGGCCGGACGAGTTCGATGATTTCACGACCGTGGTAGAGGGCGAGAGATTCGATTGGTGCGGTTCCCTTTACGGAGGCCTTGAGTTCGAGTTCACCGTCCACGCCGCGGAGAACACTGCCCATTGGTTTTCCGCCGGCCTCAAAACGCAGATCGATTCGGGGACCGCTGGTGCCGTAGCAATGCCGTTCCTTCAAAGCATTGAATACTGCTTCACGGGTCAGGCTCTCGGCGAGGACGCAGGTCAGTCCGCCGGCGATGCCGAAGTCACCCGCACCAGGGCCCTCAGCTCCGGGGCGACCTTTGTGCCCGTCGCTGTTCGCCATCACGCCGACGATGTAGCCCATCTCGAAAGCATCCCAGAGCAGCCATTCAAAAACGCCCCAACAGGAAAGCACTTCGACCAGCGGGCAGATATCCTGATCAAAGTGGTTCCGGATGTCCGCATACCGTCCGCCGACATGGGCACCGAGAATCGCCTTCCCGTTTTCACGGATGCGGGCGAACAGCTCGTTGGCGGGATGGGCGGGCGTCTGGGAGCTTTCAGCAACCTCCGGAATCTGCCAGTGGCTGGAGCGATAGATCGGTTGATCATCCTCAGAAAAGAAGACGTTTCGATCCCCGCCAGCCGGAGTGTTCGCCGACCATTCGTAACCGGGGAGTACCACGAAGCGACCGGGTTCGTTGAACTTCTTCACCACCGTGTTCAATCGCGACCAATCTTCATCATCCATCTGGAAGTCATTCCCCTGATGGGAGGCGATGTCTGAGCAGGCCTGATCCCGGCAGAAGCGAAAGTATTCCTCCTCGGTGCCCGTTCCCACCGTCGCATCGGACTGGGCGTGCAGATCGCCCCAATACTGTTTCAGTGGCGAGGCGGAGGCGGTCGCAGTGATCGGATTGCTGACGGCCGTGAATCCGGATTGGTCGACCATGATGCGGACGGTGCCCGGGGTTTTGAGCCGGAAGGATCCGGCTCGCCACTCGATATCAGGATCTCCCAACCAGGCACACGCGGGCGGCGTTGGAGTCAGCGTCGGGTTCATCCAGCGGTCCTGGCCGCGGACACGAAATTCAATCCACTCGCCGACCATCGCCTGGGTCGGAACGATCGCCACCAGTTCCACCGGTTCGCCGGCGATGACGGCAACGGTTGGGGAGCCGGGCACACTACGGGCGACCGCCGCGTTCGTTGGATCAGCAAAGACGCGGAAATCATGGTTTGACTCGATGAATGTCTGGGCGCGGATACCGGGCGAACCCTGACTGCGATCACCGAGGACAACCGAGATGACATCGCCGGGGCCAAGCGAGCCGTCGTAGACGTCGATGACAATGCACCAGTTCATCCACGGGCGGTCGTGGGCCTTCTTCGCAAACCGAACCGCCAGCTTTGCCGGCCCATCCGTGATCACCGTCGTGTATCCCGATTCAGCGGGCCGATCGAACTGCGGTTTCTCCCAATCACTCGCGAAGCGCTTGGCCAGTTTGAGCGTGCCGCCTTCGTCGAGCCCGGCATCTCCGACCGTGTAGCGTACCGTCCATTGACCGACGCTTCCCGCAACCACCGAGCTGCGGGGCTCCAGTTCAACGCGGCCGAGAAAGTTCGGTTGTTGATCGTTCATTCGTGTGAAGTAGCGGCTCGCTTACTCATGAGCAGTTGCAGCCCGAAAAGCAGGGTCAGGTTGACGAAGAGGCCCCACACGCCGGCGTGCAGGCCGAGCGGTTTGGTCACGGGGCCGAGCATGCCCAGCGTCATGAGCACTGCGGTTGTCGTCCCCACAACCATGCCGGTGAGCACGGGGACGGCGGTGAGTTTTTTCCAATGCACCCCGATCATCAGGGCCGGAGCCAGCTGGATGAGCAGCTCGTGCTTGAAGACGATGATACTGAAAATGGTTTTGTCCTTGAGCCAGAGGGTCAGCAGGACGGCGGCGGCCATGACCCCCACAGCCGCGAACTTGCCAAAGCGGGTGAGCCGATCCTGCGGTGTATCCGGTCGCAGTGGACGATACAGATCCGCGGTCACCATGGCCGACATGGAAAGGAGCGCCGAATCGATGGTGGACATGGTGGCGGCGATCACTGCGGCAATGAACACCACTCCCACGACATTCATCAGCGTGGAATATGTCGCCAGATCCCGCAGGATAAACATGATCGCCTGATCGCTTCCGACCGCGTCCAGGCCGGGAAAACGCGCCGCGGCCATGAGTCCGATCAGGATCATGAGAAACGAGGTGAACAGCGGCATGAACACCATGATCTGCAGGCTGCGCTGCAGCGCCCGGTCCGAGCGGGCAGCGTAGATTCGCTGGACCGTATGCGGATACAGGGCGTTGCCGAGACCCAACAGGATCACCGTTCCCAGCCAGGTCGTCAGCAAACGGAAATCCGGCAGCACCCACAATTCGGGGCGATGCTTTTCCAACGTGGTCGTCATGGACTCCGTCCCGCCATAGGTGATCATCGCGGCCCCGAACAACAACAGCACACCGATAAACAGGATCGTTCCCTGGGTGACATCGGTCCAGGCCACACTCCGCATTCCGCCCATGGATTCATAGGCGATCATCACAATCGCCAGGACAATCACGGAGGATTCAAACCCGATGGCGCCGCCGGTCACGTTTTCCACGACGAGCCCCAGCACCTTGAGATTTGTGATCAGGTAGTTGATCAGCGCGAGGATCCCGAGCAGCGTCACCATGACGGTCAACGGCCGGTTTCCAAACCGGTCCTGCACAAAATCCCCGGGCGTGATGTAACCCTTCTTGGCGGACAGGCGCCGAAGTCGGGGCGCGTAGACGAACAGCACGGCGGTCACCGTCACCATCGCGGCGACGGCGAACAGCATCTGGAAACCGGAACGGTAGGCCTTGCCGGGATAGCCCATCAGCGTGTTGCCGCTGTACTGCGTGGCAAACATCGTGAAGAGCAGGACCATGAATCCGAGATTGCGTCCGCCGAGATAGAAGTCGCTGAGGGTATTCTCCTTTTTAGCCCGCATCCCCAGCCAGCCGACCACCAGCAAGGAGGCTACATAGAGACCGATGAACAGAATCCCCGGCAGACCGAGAAACGCTTCCTGCGATGTGGCCGGATCATTCATGCCTCATCACCCGTTTCCGAATCCTTGCTTACGTCCTCAGTTTCTTCCCCGGAATCCCAGAAACGCCAGACGAAGAACGAGACCACGCAGGCATAAACAAAACTCACGAAGAGGCTGTACACCGCCCAAGCTGGGAACCCCATGATCCTGCCCGCTGAACCCGCCGGAAATACCCAAGGCAAGGAGAGCAGCACGAACAGGAGAAGAATCGGGTAGAGCTTGGCTCTCATGCGAGCCGAACTATCACCCCGCATTCATCGGGTTTACAAGAATGCGTTTGCGCAGTCACGCAGAACGCGTGCAAACCGGCCGGCCCTCTGCTACAAGCCAGGCCAGCCATGACGATACCCACGCGATTCCTGTTGCGCCTCCTGCTCCTACCCATTGCGTTATCTGCATTCACCTTCGCTCACGGGGCGGACTGGCCCATGTTGCGGGCTGACGCCGCTCGCAGCGGCTACACGGCGGAACCGATTCCGAACCAATTGTCCCAGCGCTGGAAATTTAAACTTCCGCACCCGCCACGCCCCTCGTGGCCGACCGCCAAGCGCATGAAGTTCGATCTCGTCTATCAACCCATCATCATGGGCGATCGCGTGATCTTTGGCAGTTCCTCCGATGATCAGGTCTACGCGTTGGATGCAAACACCGGCCGGGTCATCTGGTCCTTTTTCACCGATGCCCCCATTCGTTTCGCCCCGGCCGGCTGGCAGGATCGAGTCTTCGTGGCGAGCGATGATGGCCACCTCTATGCCCTTTCACTGACGGACGGAAAACTGCTCTGGAAACATCGGGGCGGACCGGGTGGCGAATCAGTCATCGGCAACGAACGCATGACCTCCAAGTGGCCGGCACGCGGTGGTCCGGTGGTGTTCGGCGACGCAGTCTACTACGCGGCCGGCGTCTGGCCGAGCGACGGCGTCTTTCTGCATGCGTTGGATGCCGCCACCGGCGAGGCCATCTGGACGAACGACAAAACCGGACAGATGATGATGGGCCAACCGCATGGTGGGGCCGAGGCTTACAGCGGGGTTTCTGCCCAAGGCGCGTTGGTGGCCACCGCTGACAAACTCTTTGTCCCCACCGGCCGCGCCGTTCCTGCCGCCTACGATCGCGCGACCGGCAAGTTCCTCTACTACCATCTGCAGAAGAACAACCAGCGGGGCGGCGCGCGCGTGATGGCGCTGGACGAATACATGTTCAATGACGGCTGCGTATTTGATGCCGCGAGCGGTGATCTAAGCTTCCAACTCGGCCACGGAGCCACGGTGTCTGTGCCGGGCGGCATGGTCCGGGCCGAGAGCCGCTCCCTCACGGCTTACAAATGGGCGACGGTTTATGAGAAGAACAAGCAGGGGAAATTCGCTCCCATCCGCCGGCTGACCAGCACCCGACTTATCTCGACGGATCGCGAAATCCTCGACTTCATCGTCGCGGGTCGGGATGCCGTCTGTGGCGAGGAGGGTCGCGTGAGCGCAATCGACTATGCCGGTCAAAGAACTATCTGGTGGTCATCGCCCGTCGTTGGCAAAGCGCTGGGATTGGCCGCGGCGAACGGTCGGCTCGTGGTGAGCACGGACGAAGGTTTCGTTTACTGTTTCGACGGTGAACCAGGCAAGGCGATTGAGGCCACGCCAAAACTGATTGCGGCCAAGTCAGCCGGACGGATCGACTACGCGAAAGCCGCCGAAGAGATTGTCCGGCGCACCGGAGTCCGGGAAGGATTCTGCCTGGATCTGGGTGCGGGCGAAGGCGATTTGGCCATCGAACTCGCGAAACGAACCAGCCTTCATATCTACGCCGTCGAACCCGATCCCAAGCGAGTCGCCATCGCGCGCCAACGTCTTGCCGCCGCCGGTCTTTACGGGGATCGCGTCACGGTGCATCAAGGGTCGTTGGACAAGGTTTCGTATCCCGACTATTTCGCCAATCTGGTCGTTTCCTCCCGCAGCCTCGAAGGCAGGCTGAGCCGTGGTGCAGTGGACGAAGCCAAACGGATGCAACGTCCCTATGGGGGCAAGAGCTGTCTCGGTCGTTCGGGTTCAATGAAGGTTTCCACCCGCGGCGAACTTGCCGGTGCCGGAAACTGGACCCATCAGAATTCAAACCCCGCCAACACCCTTTGTTCTGATGACGCCATCGTGAAGGGAACACTCTCCATGTTCTGGTTTCGCGACGTGGAATTCGAGATTCCCAATCGCCATGGCCAAGGCCCCGCCCCGCTCTTTAACAAAGGGAACATGGTCGTGGGTGGCGTGCACGGGATCGCCTGTCTGGATGCCTACAACGGTCGGTTGCGCTGGACCTATGACGTGCCGGAATTTCTGGTCGATTACGACGGGATTCATCACGACGTCGGTGTCGGCGACACGGGTGGTCCCTTCTGCCTGGGTGAAGCCGCCGCGTATGTCCGCCACGGCGACCGTTGCCTACGAATCGGCTACGCCGCCGGACGTCTCCTGCACGAATTTAAAACGCCGGCCAAGCCCGGCGAGAAACATCGCGACTGGGGTTTTCTCGCCTACCATAACGGCATTCTCTTTGGGTCCACCGCCAATGCCGATCACAGCGTCAGCCCGCGCTACAAACTGACCAGACTGCGCACCGAATCCACCCGCCTCTTCGCCTTTGATGCGGCGACTGGCAAGATGCTTTGGCAGTATGACGCCCAGCACTCCATCCGCCACAACGCCATCGCGATTGCCGGCAGCCGCGTCTATCTCATCGACCGTCCGCTGGTAAAAGAGGACCGCATCACCGACCCCAAACGGAACGGCCGCCACCTCCCGAAACTGAAGGCCGATCAGGTTCCCGCCGGCGCTTTGTTGGCACTCGATTCAAAGACCGGCCGCGAACTTTGGCGCAACGAGGAAAACATCATCGGTACCCAGTTGGCCACCAGCGAGAAACACTCCGTCCTGTTGATGAACTTCTCCGCCGTTCGCCATCGCTTCTTCAAACTGCCCTCTGAGGTCGGCGACAGCCTCGCTGCCTTCGACACCAAAACCGGGAAACGCCTGTGGGAGAAACTGGCAAAATACGAAACGCGGCCCGTCATCAACGACGAGATCATCTACGCCCAAGGCGGTGCCTGGAACCTGAAGACCGGCGAGTCCGAACCTTTTGATTTCAAACGCTCCTACGGCTGTGGCCAGATCGCCTCCGGGAAACACATGATGCTCTACCGTTCCGCCACCCTTGGCTACATGGATCTCACCCGCGGCAGCGGCACCGAAAATTTCGGCGGCATCCGTCCCGGTTGCTGGATCAACGCCATCCCCGTCGGCGGCCTCGTCCTGATTCCTGATGGCTCCTCCAAATGCCGCTGCAGCTACCAGATGCAGGCCTGGTTCGCCTTGCAGGAAAGGAAGTGAAGTTGGCCAGGAATGCCTGCCCGACGTGCTTTCCAACTGATAGGCAGTTACGGTTCAGCCGACCCGACCCGACCTGAACAGCGCGCGGCCGGATTTGAAGAGGCCAAAACCGGTGACGAGAAACAGCACGGAATAGCCGATTCTCCACGAGGTCGTGTCGATGCCCGCTTCCCCACTCGCAAGAAACCCAAACACGGCGAACGCCTGAATCAGAAAAAAGGCTATCGCTGCACCGCCCGCTGCGATTTTGGATTTCGGAATGGCGATGAAGGCCGCGATAAACCCGAAGACGAGAGCAACGATGACGATGGGTATGACTGACATGCTTGGAGTGTAGGGTGATGGTCCGGAATCATCACAATCGATTTTGACCGGAAGAAACATCGATGAAGAGGAGCCGTCTGCCGGGCCTTGCCCGCTGCTCGAGAGGCTACCGCGCCATGGCGGTGACTGTTCCGACGGGGGACCACTCATACACCGCGAGTTCGTTCAGTTCGCGGATCACCACCTGATTCCCTGACACCGCAAGATGCGCCCATGCGTTGTCCCCAATCTCCCGGGTATCCAGCTGGTCAAATTTTTCGCGATTTGCCCGGATCAGGTGGAGCTTGCCTTTCTGATCAAGCGCGAGGATCCGTTCGCCGTTTACTGCCATGCTCCAGTATTTGCCGAAGCGGTTGGAGACATCCCAGAGATCTTTGCCGGTGGAGATGTCGAGGGCGACGAGTCGCTGATTGCGCAGGTGGTGATAACACACGCCGCCGACCACGATCGGTGAGGACATGTAACCCTGATGTTTTGCGTTCCAAGTTTCGCTCAATGCGACCTTCCCGCTCTGCATGACCGCATTGAACATATGGCTTCTGCCTCCGTACGCGCTGGTGAACACGGATCCTTCGTGCACGAGGGGGGTCAGAATGTTCATCCCTCGAAACGCCTTGATGGGCACGGTGCAATCTATGTTGCCAGTTTGCAGGTCGATGACGTTGAGCGCCACGCGCGTCTGAACCAGGAACACCTCTTTGCCAGCCAGGCGGGTCTTCACCGGTGATGAAAATGCGCTGCCAAACATTCCGCCCTTGTCTTGCGCCACCCGCCACACGATTTGACCGGTTCGTTTGTCCACCTTGCAGAATCCGGCGCCTGCCTGGACGTAGACGTGATCGCCATCTATGAGGGGCGAGCAGGCCATGCCGAATGAGGGAACGGCGGCTTCCAGTTTTTCGGGGAAATCGATGCGCCAGTTCTGTTCGCCGGTTTCCGCATTCAACGAAACCAACACATCCTTGATACCACCCACAAAGAGGGACTTGCCGTCGGTGGCGGGGGTCGAGCGGATCCAGCTGCCGTTGCTCGCTGCGAAGAACGGAACTTTCATCGCGCCTTTCCAATCGCGTTGCCAGAGACGTTTGCCGGTCGTGCGGTCAAATGCGGAGACGCGCTCATCCTTCTTGTCCACGGTCTCGGTGGTGAATATCCGGTTTCCGGCCACGATGGGGCCGGAGTAACTCGGGCCAAGTTTGATGCTCCACACCTGGCGGAGAGAATTCAATGAATCCGGCCACTGCGCGCCGGGATTCACGTGTCCGTCGCGATTCGGTCCCCGCCATTGGGGCCAATCGGTGGTGGCGAGCGGGGCCGCCCCAGAGGTTGGAAACAGTCCGGCCATGAGTCCGGCGAGAGTGAGCAGGGAGAGATAGTGTTTCATCGTATGTTTGTTTCAGTATTCAGACAGGTTGCCTGTTGTCCTCATGATCCAGTTTGGCCATCAGTTCACGGAGCCGGTTCAGTGCCTCATTCTGCAACTGACGAATTCGTTCCCGCGTCACCCCCATCTCCGCCCCGATTTCGGAGAGGGTGAGGCCTTCGCCTCCATCGAGACCGAAGCGCCGCTGCAGAATTGTCTGCTCGCGGGGAGGAAGTTTGCCCAAAAGGCCCTGGACCACTGCGACAGAGTTTTTTGTGGCGAGCACGGTGAGGGGGTTCTGGGCGTTTGCATCCGCAATGAGCTCCGAACGTTCACTTGAACCCTCATCACCCAGCCGGGCGTCCAAAGAAGTGGGTTGAACCGAGGTCGCCTGCATGGCTGCGATCTTCTTTCGGCTGTATCCGGTCTCGTTGGAGAGTTCTTCCACCGAAGGCTCCCGGCCTTGTTCTTCCTGGTAACGGGCGGCGATTCTTCGCAGCTGCCAAACTTTTTGCATCGCATGAATCGGCAGCCGGATCGTCTTCGACTGGTTGCTCACGGCCCGCCTCATCTGCTGTTTGATCCACCATGAACCGTAGGTCGAAAGTTTTGCGCCTTTGGTGGGATCGAATTTGTCCACGGCCCGCATGAGCCCGATGTTGCCCTCGTTGATCAGATCCAGAAGCGGCAGTCCTAGGTTTTCGTATTCGCGGGCGATCTTCACGACGAGCCGGAGGTTGGCCCGGATCATTCGTTCGCGGGCCGCTTCATCTCCGGCTTGAATTCGGCCGGCGAGTTGAATCTCTTCCTTGACCGTGAGCAAGGGTTCCTCACAGGCCTCGCTGAGGTAGAGGCGAAGTGCCGAGTCGCCCGTGTACTGCTCTCGCTTGCGATCTTCGGCGGCGCTGGTGGGGACCGCTACCTCCTTCGTAGAAGGGACGGATGCCCGGCGAGCTGATTTGCCGGTGGCCCGGGAATTTGATCGACGAGGAACTGATTCAGTGGGATCGAGTAAGTGGATCATCGTAGTAGCTGTTTAACTTATGTCTAATAAATGTCACATATCGCCTACTTGTCAAATTTTTGTTTAATACAAATATGGCGATATTTCAGATTGATAGCCACCTAACTGATATTAATAGCCTTTAAATGGCTTGTTTTATTAATTTTGCTTTGTCTCATTTTTGTTTAATATTGTCTGGATGCAGGACCTGACCTACTCAATTAAAGCCGCCGCGTTGAAGACCGGCCTGAATCCGCACGTGATTCGGGTATGGGAGA
>JBLFYM010000042.1:0-41925 GCA_047608975.1 Limisphaerales bacterium
AACACGCTGAAGCGTGAACTCCAACAAACGGGTCCGGACTTCGATCGAATGCAGTCATGCAGATCGGATCAGTCGCAAGCGGCGTGGAGGAGTCGGTCTCTTGGGTGAATCCCATGAGAAATTCCGCCGTTTGACTTTTACGCCGTGCTCTTCTATTTACCCCGTCCATGAAACTACGTCTCAAAGCCCTCGCGTGTGCGTTTGCTCTCGTCGTCACCACCCACCACGTTGCTGCTGAAGATTTCACGGTCACCGGGGTCACCTTCACCAAACCCGACTCGTGGAAAAAAGTTGCACCTAGTTCTTCAATGCGGAAAGCCCAGCTCGAAATCGGGCAGGGTGCGGACCAGGCGAACGTCGTCTTTTTCCACTTTGGTCCCGGTGGGGCCGGGGGCGTGGATGCGAACGTGAATCGCTGGTTGGGCCAGTTTAAGGAACCCAAGGAGAAACTCAATTCGAAGACCGAGTCCAAGAAAGTGGGCGATAGCACCCTGACCTTTGTTCGTGCTGAAGGAACATTCATGGACGGTGCGCCGTTCGGCCCCAAATCGCCCAAGGCGGGATACATGCTGTTCGCCGCGATAATAGAAGCCGGGCAGGGACCGATCTTTGTAAAAATGACCGGTCCGAAAAAGACGGTCAGCGCGGCCGCGAAGGACATGCGCAAGATGGTTGAAGACGCCGCGCGCTAATCTGCCGCTTGAAGGCAATCGTAGTGAATTCGTTCCAGCAATACGTTGATGCCTTTGCCCGTCTGATGGCGGAAGGAGCATCGATCCCGCTCGGCGAGGCGACCGGTCGCGTTGAAGTTCAACCCACTGCCGACGCCCCCGTGGCGCTGCTGTTTTCTCCGCATCCGGATGATGAGGTGATCATTGGTGGGTTGCCGCTGCGCCTGATGCGTGAATGTGGCTGGCGCGTCATCAACATCGCTGTCACTCAGGGGAGCAATCTTGATCGGCGTGCAGAACGCTGGACGGAACTAAACAAGTGCTGCGATCGAATTGGTTTTGAACTGCTTCCGACCAGAACCGGTGGCTTGGACCGGATCAATCCGGAATCCCGTCGCAACGATCCGACCGCTTGGCGGATCGATGTCGAACTGATCGCCGAATTGATTCGCAAGCACCAGCCGGCGGCGATCTTCATGCCGCATACTGAGGACTGGAACGTCACTCACATCGGCACGAATCTCCTCGTGACGGACGCATTCGCACTGTTGGGGGCAGACCTCAATTGCCTGGCTGTGGAAACGGAGTTTTGGCGGCCGATGCAATCCCCCAATCTGGTCGTGGAATCTTCCGCTGAAGATCTGGCTCATCTGCTTGAAGCCCTCTCTTTCCACGTCGGCGAAATCAGCCGGAATCCCTACCACCTCACCATGCCGGCATGGATGATCAACAACGTCCGACGTGGCACTGAAGTGGTGGGCGGGCAGGGGGGCAGTGGTCCTGCTATGGGATTCGCCACGCTGTATCGGCTGAACCGCTGGAATGGCCATTCGCTCGAACCGGCGTGCGCGTCCGGAAAGTTCATAACAATCGCGGACGATCCCCAGGCGCTCCTCGGAAGTCGTAGTTAACCGCATTCTTTTTGCCGCGCTAATTGGCGCGTCTTTCATTCATGAAAATTCTTTTCATTCACGCCCACTTTGACGACTACGAGTTCACCGCCGGTGGCACCTTCGAACTGCTGCGGCGAAAGCTCGGGGATTCTTTTCAGGCCAAGGTTCTGATCTGCACCGACGGCCGGGCCGGTCATCATTTTCGAACTCGTGAAGAAACGGGGCCGGCGAGATTGGCTGAGCAGGCCGCTTCGGCAGAGGAGGGCGGTTACGAGTTCGAAGCACTGAAACTTCCCAATGGTCAGATCCCGCGAGAAGCCTGTCTGCGGGTGACCACGGATCTGCTCGCGGCCCTATGGAAATCGATCCGTGACTTCGAGCCGGACTATATCTTCTGCCCGCCGGTGGTGACCGATCCGCTGGCCGGCATGCATGTGGATCACGTTGCGGTGGCGCAGGCGGTGCGCGAAGTCGCCTACATGATCAACGTTCCGCATGCGTTCATTGAAGAGTATCCCGCAGACGAGACGAAGTCGGAACCCTGCAAGATTCCGGTCATCATCAATACCTACGACACGTATCAGTTTGGTCAACACGCGCACGATCTCGCCATCAATGTGGAAGAGGCGTTCGATACCATCGCCAAGATGTCGTGGTGTCACGAATCGCAGGTGAAGGAATGGCTGCCCTGGGTCGGGCGCCACAAGATGCCCGTCCCTGAATCATTCGAACATTGGAAGACGATCCTTCGTGAGCGCTGCGACCTGGAGAATCGACAGTTCGGATTCAAGACCAAGCACGCGGTCGAAGTCTTTGCGGTCACCGCCTGGGGGGCGGTTCCGACCTACGAGCAGATTCTGAGCGACTTTCCGTCCATCGTTCCGAAATACAGCCACCTCAAAAAACTGAGGCTCCGCCTGAAACGCTGGCACAACGAGCCGGAGGAATAGCCATTATCTGCTCCTACGAAGCAGATAAAAAACGGTTCTTCGACAAATCCAATCTTCAGTCCGAAGCCACGGGCTTGAGCCAGCCGCCTCGAAAACGCGATATTTGGGGATCTACGGCGGCTGTCAGATTGGGGCTTGGTGATTGGATTTTCTTTGGAGTTTGAAACTTGGAATTTTAGCGCCTGGAGTTTCCACCGCTTACATCTCGACGACCTTCCAAGGCAGACCGTATTCGTTCAGGTCTGCCATGAAGGGATCCGGATCGAGCTGTTCCATATTCCAGACGCCGGGCTTGCGCCAGGTTCCGTCGAGAATCTGCTTGGTCCCGATCATTGCCGGGACGCCGGTGGTGTAGGAAACGGCCTGCGCCTTGGTTTCCTCGTAGCACTTCTCGTGGACGCATGAATTGTAGATGAACACCTTGCGGGGTTTTCCATCCTTGGTGCCTTCCACCAGGCAGCCGATGCAGGTCTTGCCCTTGGTCCGGGGACCCAGGCTGGCGGGATCGGGGAGAAGCGCCTTGAGAAACTGCAGCGGGACAATCTCTTTTCCCTGAAAAGTGATCGGCTCGATGCTCGTCATGCCCACGTTACCCAGGCAGTTGAGATGGGTGAGATAGGATTCGCCAAAGGTCATCCAGAAGCGGATACGTTTGAGTCCGGGAATGTTCTGGCAGAGCGACTCCATCTCTTCGTGGTACATGAGGTAAGACGGCCGAACGCCCACCTCGGGGTAGTCGAAATCCCAACGCTGTTCCATCGGGTTGGTTTCCTTCCACTCGCCGGCCTCCCAGTAGCGGCCGTTGGCGGAGACTTCGCGGATGTTGATCTCCGGATTGAAGTTGGTCGCAAAGGGATAGCCGTGATCTCCGTCGTTACAGTCGAGGATGTCGATGGTATCGATCTGATCGAAGAGATGTTTCTGTGCGTGCGCACAAAACACATTGGTGACCCCGGGATCGAAGCCGGAACCCAGCAGCGCCATGAGTCCTGCCTCTTTGAACCGTTCCTGGTAGGCCCATTGCCATTTGTATTCGAACTTCGCCTCGTCCTTGGGTTCGTAGTTCGCGGTGTCCACATAGTCGACGCCGGTTTCAAGACAGGCATCCATGATCGTCAGATCCTGATAGGGCAGGGCGACATTGATGAGGATCTTTGGCTGCACCTTGCGGATGAGGGCTACCAGCTCGGGGACGTTGTCGGCATCGACCTGTTCGGTCCGGATGGGGCGCGACAGTTCGGACGCGATCTGTTCGCAACGGGAGACCGTGCGACTGGCGAGACAGATTTCGGAAAACACGCCCGGCAACTGCGCGCATTTGTGCGTTACGACCCGGCCAACGCCACCTGCTCCGATGATAAGAACTTTGCTCATTTTCTAATGACCGATATGAGCTTCGGAATCAGCCCGAAGATCAAGTCATTTGTGATTCGCGTTCGATTGCCTCTTCCCTTTCATTGGGACCAACGACTTTGCGGGCAGGTTTGACATACCTACCTGTTCTGCGACCGAAAGCGCTTCCTGCACTGTCGATCGAAATTCGGCGTCATCAGCTCTGATTCGAAACGGCTTGTGCGTGATGGTCGGTCGAGGGGACTGCGAAGCAGTAAAGAAGAGCCGAAGGCCCGCCCCCATATTCAGCCCCGACTGACCGAAGGGAGGCCGGGGCAAACTGGCCCAGCCAAGATGAGGCCTGAAAGGCTGATCCATAAAGCCGCGCAACAAGCCATCTGTTCCATGGATCAAATCTTAGCGCCTACCAATTGGTTGGGCTTTTGGACGAATCGGATTCTGCTTTCGTGTGGGGCAGCCCTTCAGGCCTTCTTGATCTTACTCAGAAACCCAGGGCTTTCGCCCTGGGCTGAATATGGAACGGGCCTTTGGCCCTGTCGTCCGATCGACAACGCTCGGCGTTGCTCATCGCGACGAGCCTCTACGACTCGGTAGCGGAAATCGTAATATTTTCGGTCTCCCTCAGTCCTATCTGCATTGCAGAATTTCTAAATTTTTGACTTGATCCCACGTCTCTGCAATACACTCGCTCGTCATCATGAAACGGATACTCAAATCGCTGTTCCTCGCGCTCGCGGTCGTGACCGCAAATTCGCTCCAAGCGGATCATCACAAGTCGAAACCGAATATCGTCCTGATCATCTCCGATGATCAGTCCTGGACTGATTATGGATTCATGGGGCACCAGACGATTGAGACGCCGCATCTCGACAAGCTGGCCAGTGAGAGCGTCCTGTTTCGCCGGGGATACGTGCCGACAGCGCTCTGTCGTCCTTCGCTGATGACCTTGGCGACCGGCCGATACGCTCATGTGCACGGCGTCACTGGCAACGATCCCTCCCGGGCCATGGCAAAACGTGGATCGGAGATTTACGAAGCCCGTCGCGCGCAACTGATTTCCTACATTGAGAAGTTCGACACTCTTCCGGAACTCTTGGGTGAACAGGGATATCTCAGCCATCAAAGCGGGAAATGGTGGGAAGGCAGCTTCAAGCATGGCGGGTTCACCCACGGGATGACGCGTGGCTATCCCGAACGCGGCGGTCGGCACGGAGATGATGGGCTGAATATTGGGCGTCAAGGAATGAAGCCGATTGCGGATTTCGTTGATCACGCGGTTGATGAGAAGAAGCCTTTCTTTCTTTGGTACGCTCCCTTTCTGCCGCACACACCACACACGCCCCCGCAACGTCTCTTCGACAAATACAAAACCAAGGTCGATTCCCCGTTTGTCGCGAAATACTACGCGATGTGCGATTGGTTCGACGAAACCTGCGGCGAGTTGGTCAAGATCCTCGAGGATCGCAAGATTCGCGACAACACGCTGATCGTCTATGTGTGTGATAACGGTTGGATTCAAAATCCCGCAAGGAATGGCTACGACAAACGCTCCAAACAGACGCCCTACGAAGGTGGCATTCGCCAGCCGATCTTCTTCAACTGGCCTGGGAAACTGAAATCAGCGGATCGCAAAGAGCTGGTGAGCAGCATCGATCTGTTTCCGACCATCGTGAAGGCAGCCGGCGCCCGCATGCCCGAGGGACTGCCCGGCTTGGATCTCTGGTCGACGATCAAGGAAGGCACCCAGATCAAACGTAAGGGAATCCTCGGTGAAGGATTTGCCCACGACATCAAGGACATCGAAAACCCCGAAGATACCCTGCTGTATCGCTGGACCATTGAGGGACGTTGGAAACTTCTGCTCACCTACGACGGCGAAGTTGCGGTCTACAAGACCACCCATCCGCGGGATGAAAAACGCCCGCAACTGTTCGATCTCCTTAAAGATCCGCACGAAAAAAAGAATGTTGCCGGCGCGAATCCGGACGTGGTCGCCCGCTTGGTGAAGAAGATTGATGCCTGGTATCCGGTGACGGAGCGTAAGGTGTTGAAGAAATTCTGAAGCGGTTTGGTTGAGAGGGGAACTCTCGCTCGCCCCTCCAGCGTGCCGGTGACGTTCAAAAGCAAAATGGAGGGATGAGCTTGCGAGTCCGCAACGGGCGGCAACCGAGCGAATCTAGGAGATAATTCCGTGAGCCACGTTGCCGTGCACATCCGTGAGGCGAAAGTCCCGGCCGGCGTAACGGTAGGTCAACTGGGTGTGATCCAGGCCCATCTGATGAAGGATGGTGGCGTGGAGATCATGGAAGTGGGTGCGGTTCTCAACGGCGGCGATTCCGTGTTCGTCGGTGGCACCGTAGCGGAGTCCGCCTTTGATGCCGCCGCCGGCCATGAAGAATGAGAAACCGGTGCTGTTGTGGTCGCGACCATCTTCCTTTTTTATGTGTGGAGTCCGGCCAAATTCACCGCCCCAGATGACGAGCGTCTCGTCGAGCATTCCGCGCTGGTCGAGATCGTTCAACAGCGCGGCCATCGGTTGGTCGATGGCGCTGCAATTCTTCGCCAGCTTGCTGCGCAGGCTGCTGTGTTGATCCCAGCTGGCGTGGCCGAGTTCGATGAATCGCACTCCTTCTTCCGCCAAGCGACGGGCGTAAAGGCATTGTCGGCCGAAGGCGTCGGTGTCTTTCCCACCAATGCCGTAATCGCTCAGAGTGCTCTTCGATTCGCCGCCCAGCTTCATGACCTGGGGCAAGGCTGACTGCATGCGAAATGCGAGTTCGTAGGATTGGATGACACCGTCCAACTGTTCGTTGTCCGCATGTTTGGTGCGGAGCTCGGTGTTCATCGCCTGGACGAGATCGATCTGTTTGCGTTGCAGATCACCGGTGAACCGCTTGTTGCGCAGGTGATCCAGCTTCACGTCCTTGAGATTCTGGTTCAGCTCGCCGATCTTGGATCCCTGATAGACGGCGGGAAGAAACGCGCTGCCATAATTCTGCGCACCGCCAACGCGGGCGGGAGGGGACAATGTAATGAAACCGGGAAGATTCTGATTCTCCGTGCCGAGACCGTAGAGAACCCAGGCACCCAGCGAGGGGCGCACGAACTGGGAATTTCCGGTGTGCAGCTTCACGAAGCATTCCGGATGACTCGGGACGTCCGCATACATCCCGTTCATCAGGCAGAGCTTGTCCGCATGACGCGAAAGGTGCGGAAGCAGTTCTGAGATCGGCAGACCGCTCTGGCCCTGTTGGCTGAATTCCCAGGGTGATCCCATGAGCTTGCGGCCCTTGCTGGCGTCAGTCTTCTTGCCGTCATCTCTGCGTAGCGCCGGCTTGTAGTCGATCGTGTCCACATGCGACGGCCCGCCGCGCATACAGGCGAAGATCACGCGCTTGGCCCGCGGCGCAAAGTGCGGAGACTTGGGCAATAGGGGATTCTGGAAACCTTGGCCGGCGGAATTGGCCTTCGCAGCCAGGGCACTGAGTCCCGCAAAGGCGGTGTAGCCAAAACCTGCGCTTACGGATTTCAAAACGTCGCGGCGACTGAAAGGATTCATATTCATGGTGCTGATCTATTTGAGTTTCTGCCGCGGTCCGGATCAATCCAAATATCGGAATTCGGCGCTGCCGAACACCGCCTGGTAAAGTCCGGCCCAGGCAGCGGTCTCATCCTGGTTCTCGTCGGTGCACGCGCGGATGAATGCCAAGGCGCGGGATTCTTCGTCCGCTCGGGGAGCGCGGTTCAGGATATCGCGGTAAACCCTGCCCACGCGCTCGTGGCTGGTAAGGCTTGAATCGGTGAGCATTTGTTCCGCCAGTCGTTCGCTCTGGTGGAGCATGAATTTGCTGTTCAGGAGAAAGAGCGCCTGGCTGGGGACGGTGGTGATGGAACGGCGACCCACGATCATGCTGGGTTCAGCGAAATCAAAGGTGGTCATCATGTCCGATACGTTGTTCCGGACCACTGGCAGGAAGACACTGCGGTAAGGTTGCTCGGCCTTCACCATGGCGAGCTGTTTCACGTTCCGGTCGATCTGCGTTTCACCCATCGGCGCGACGATGGAGCCGGCGGGTGGATCGAAGTCCAGTTCCCCAGAAACGGCAAGAATCGCATCGCGCAGAGATTCTGCGTCGAGCCGGCGATGGCTCGCTTTCCAGTAAAATGCGTTCTCAGCGTCAATCTCGCTGTTGGCCAGATTCGGGGTGCTGGCCAGTTGGTAGGTGCGACTCATCACGATGGTTTTTACCAGTTTCTTCACGGACCAGCCGTTCTCCATGAAGTTGATCGCGAGATGATCGAGCAGCGCCTGATTGGAAGGACGGGCGCCGGTCTCCCCAAAATTGTCTGTCGTGCGGACGAAGCCGCGTCCAAAGAGGTGATGCCAGGCGCGATTCACAAATACGCGGGCGGTGAGAGGATTGTCATTGGAGGCGAGCCACTCCGCCAACTCGCGACGGCCGCTGGAGTCTTCCGGGAAACTTGGACTGGCCGACGTCCGCATGACTTCCGGAATTCCCCGCGGAACAGTCTGGCCGAGCTTCTCGACGTCGCCACGAATATGGATTGCGCAATCGGAAACATTTCCCTCCTGCACGCCCATCGCCACCGGCCCCTTCGGCTTGGCTGAAGTCTTGGACCTTTTCTTCTTCTTCCGCTTTGCCGGAGGCTTCGCCGAGGCGTAGGTCACGCCCTCTGCTTCAGTTGCCTGTTTGCTCAGCGCGATCAGTCCTGATTTCTGGCGGACACCGGCCGAGGCACCGTGGTTGAACTGGGTCTTGGTGCTGCGAAAAATTCCCGCCAGCGCGTAGTAATCCGCGGTGGCAATCGGATCGAATTTGTGGTCATGGCAACGGGCACAACTGATCGTGATCGCCATCGTTGCGCGCGTCGCAAGATCAATCTGTTCGTCCACGACATCCATGGTGAACTGGCGCTTGTCGCGTTCGTTGAGTGATTTGGGCCCCATCGCCAGGAAGCCCGTCGCAATCGTCAATTCATCGCGCCGACTCTCGTTGCCTTGGGCGAGCAGATCGCCGGCGATCTGTTCCTGGAGAAACTGATCAAAGGGTTTGTCGGCGTTGAAACTTGCGAGCACATAGTCGCGGTAGCGCCAGGCGTGCGGGAAGAGCTGGTTGCGCTCCATGCCATTGGATTCGGCGTAGCGGGCCACGTCCAACCAGTGACGCCCCCAGCGTTCGCCGTAGCGCGGGGATTTCAGCAGATCATCCACCACCTGCTCGAAGGCGTCGGGGGAAGGATCTGCCTCGAACGCCGCTATTTGCGCCGAGGTCGGGGGCAGACCGATCAGATCGAAGTAAACGCGCCGCAACAGCGAGCTACGATTGGCATCCGGATTGGGCGTGAGGCCTTTGGATTCGAGTTTCGCCAAGACATGACGGTCCACATCGGTGCGAGCCCAAGCCCCGTTCTTCGGGGAAGGTGTTTCTGCCGCCGGAGCTTGAAATGCCCAAAACTTACGGCCTTCCTCAATATCGATGGTGGAAATCACGACCTCCGCTTTGGCGGGGCCTCCGCGCGGATCCGGAGCTCCCATCTTCACCCATTTGACCAATGAGGACAGGTCTTTGGCTGAGAGTTTATTTTTGGGAGGCATCTTCAGTTTGCCCTGCTGCTGAATGGCTTTGATGAGCAGACTGGCACTCGGCGACTTGGGGACGATCGCCGGGCCGGAATCGCCGCCCCGCAGAACTGCCGCCTTACTGTCGAGCGCCAGACCACCCTTGAACTTTTTGTCCCGCGCCGAATGGCAGGAATAGCAGTTTTTCGCCAACACCGGCCGAACGCGCTTCTCAAAAAAGTTAATCTGCACCTGTGTCAGTTCGGCCCCGGAAACTGTTCCAGCGAGCAAGCCTGTGAGGATGACCACGTAAGAAATTGTGCGACGTGTGTTCACTGATTAAGCCCGGATGGTAGTCCTTCTTCCGAAGGCTGACCAACTCTAATCCGGCTGGTGGCGGGGGGGGAATCGCCGCTGGAAGGAGCGTAGGATTGCGGGTCTGGAGGCCCCCGCTCCGCCGCTGGTCGCGTTTGCGCTTTGCCGTAGCGATGCAATAGACAACTGGCCGATTGCAATGAACGCCCATGTAGGATGGACCAACTGAATAGTTACGGATCAGTAACCGGCGGCACTGCCCGGAGCGCGTGGATCGGCGACGCCGGAGAATCCGGTATTAGGATCGTAGCTGATTATTTGCGACACGCCGAGCGTGGAGGAGGAGCGTGGTTTGTGCCCGAGCTTTTTCAATCCTTCGATGATCGACGCATCCATGCGTTTCTCGATGCGCAATTCGTCGGGGACCCATTGGTGATGGATCCTCGGAGCGTTGATGGCCTCATCGAGATTCATTCCGAGGTCGAGGATGTTGATGATGTGCTGCGCGGTCTGCGTGATGATGGTGGGCCCACCGGCACCACCCAACGCGAGCACGGGCTGCTTGTCTTTCAATACAATCGTCGGGCTCATGCTGGAGAGGGGACGTTTGCCCGGTTCGACCGCGTTGGCCTCGGCTCCGATCAGGCCGAAGGCATTGGGGGCTCCGGGTTGCGCGGAGAAATCATCCATCTCGTTGTTCATGAAAACACCCGTACCCGGAATGACGACCTTGGATCCGAAACCGGTGTTGATCGTGGCGGTGCAGGAAACCCAGTTGCCCTCATCATCGGCGGTGGAGAAATGAGTCGTGTGCTTTTCGAAAAGGCGATCGAGGGCGCCGGGTGGATTGCCATGACGTGGGACGTCTATCGTGCGATCGGGGCGGATCTGAGCGGCGAGTTCGCGGGCGTAGGATTTGTCGAGCAGGCCAAGGGGAACGTTGGCGAAATCGGGATCACCCAGCCAGTGCGCACGGTCCGCGAAAGCGAGCTTCATTGCCTCGGCAATCGAGTGCTGGCGTTGAATCACCCCGAGGTTGGTGGGATTCCATTTTGTTGCCTCAAGGATGTTCAGAATTTGGACGACGTGTACGCCGCCGGAACTGGGCGGCGGAAAGCTGACGATATCGTGTCCGCGGTAGCTGCCGCGCACGGGTTTTCGCAGCCGGACGCGGTAGTTCTGGAAGTCTTTGACAGTCATGATCCCACCATTGGCCGCCATCCACTTTGCCGTCATTCGCGCGAACGGGCCGCGATAGAACCAATCCGTTCCGTGTTTGGCGATTTGGGAGAGTGTCCTGCCAAGGTCTGGTTGCACGAGTGTGTCACCGGTCTTCAGCGACCTGCCTTTTGGAAGAACGATCGCCGCAGATGCGGGAAACTGTTTCAGCTTGCTGGCGGTTGCGGCGAGTCGGCGCGCGTATTTCGAATCGAGAGGGAAACCATCCCGCGCCAACGTCGCTGCCGGGCTGATGATTTCTGAGAGCTTCAACCGCCCGTAGTTGGTGGCGGCGAAGGCGTAGGCTGCAAGAGCCCCGGGAACGCCGCTTGCCAAGGCTCCGGTTGTGCTCAGCGCCGGATCCGCCTTCCCGTTTTGCTGGAACATGGTTCGCGTCGCTGCCGCCGGAGCCACTTCTCTCCCATCGATCGCGATAAATTCGCCATTGGCGCGACGGATGAGGATGAAACAGCCACCGCCGATTCCTGAATTGTGCGTATCGACCACACTTAGCGTAAGTCCCACCGCGACCGCCGCATCGATCGCGTTGCCGCCGGCCTTCATCGCGTTGACCCCGGCCTGGGTTGCCAAAGTCTGACTGGTCGCGACGATTCCGCGCTTGCCGTGACTGGCGGCATGCAACGTGGCGGTGATGAAAGCGAGGAAAATGACAAGGTGAATTCTCATGAGGCGGTGAAGCATTTGTATCGCAGGAACGCTTGCGATGTTCATTTGCGAGCCCGATTCAAGCAAGCCTTCGCAGAGAAGTCACTGGTGAACTCAGGCGCTTGTGCAGGAAGATCGGTCTGCTAGCTGGGGATATTCTGAGGATGACAAATCGTGGGGCCTAATAGGATTTCTGGCTCCTGGCTCACGGCTCGGGCACTGATAACGCGAAAGTCGGATGTTCGGCGATGAGATCGCGATTGGCGGTTGAATCTGCGGCGGTCCTAAAAGATCATGGGATGACTGACATGATACTGGCTGGTGACATTGGTGGCACGAACACGCGACTCGGATTGTTTGAATCTGACGGGCGTAATCCCAAGGCGTTGAACGTTGAGACTTTCGCGAGTCCTCAGTTCGGGAGTTTGGCGGAGATCTTGGAAAAGTTCGCCCGCCGAGATGTCGGAAGTATAGACGCGGCCTGCTTTGGTCTGCCGGGACCTGTGATCGATGGCGAGGTGGTGACCCCTAATTTGCCGTGGAAGGTGGCGATTGCGGAATTGCAATCCACCCTCGGCCACGCGCGGGTGGAACTGATCAACGATCTGGAGGCCAACGCGCACGGCATCTCGGCGCTCGGTCCGGAGGATCTGGTGGTGCTCAATGAAGGTTCACCCAACGCCTCGGGGAATGCCGCCCTCATCTCCGCGGGCACGGGACTGGGAGAAGCAGGTCTCCACTGGGATGGCGACTTCTGGCAACCCTTCGCGTCCGAAGGGGGACATGTCGATTTTGCCCCCCGCAATGATCTCGAGGCGGCGATGCTGAGTTGGATGCTTCGTCAGCATGAACATGTGAGCTACGAACGTTTTCTTTCCGGACCAGGGTTGCACAACGTGTACCGATTTCTCATCGAGTACGGTTGCGGGCAGGAACCAGACTGGTTGCGCGAAGCCATCGCCAACGGAAATCCAGGTGCGGAAATCTCACGTGCAGCGATGGAGAGGGGGGTGGAGATCTGCCAGACGGCGCTCGACCGCTTCGTATCCATCTACGGTGCCGAGGCCGGTAATCTTGCCCTGAAGATGTTGGCGACCGGCGGCATCTTCATCGGCGGTGGTATTGCCCCCAAGATTCTCGCCGAGCTGAAGAAGCCCAGGTTCCTTGATGCCTTTCTTACCAAGGGCCGCATGCGACCGTTGCTGGAAGGTATTCCCGTAAAGGTCATCGTGAATGATCTGACGGCCCTGCACGGTGCCGCCCGGGTGGCGTTGTTCGGTGTGCGAATGAAGCGCGATTTTCCGATGTAATCGGTGGTGGAGAGGAGCCGGTTTCGCTTACTGCTTGCCGGTCTCGCCTTACTCTTTAAGCTCGGGCATTGCCGCGCCAATGCGTTGGCGCCATTTGGTGTTTTCCGCCTAATTTATCGAGTGGGGCGAACCTGCCGGATTGGTTCCATGAATGTCCCGGCCCTCCACTGCCCCCCGTCTGTGCATCGGGCGTTCAGTCGTCCCGCTGCGTCAGTTTCTCCGGCAACGCCTCAAGTGACTTCCTGCTTGTGCGTCGCGTATGGGAGTCCTTTCAAAGCATCGGCGGCGTTGACAGTTTTGAATGACAACGGCAATTTCAGGAAATGATATCCGCCCCGTTTACGATTCGGCAGGCCTTCGCCTGCGTGTTCATCAGTGCTGGTCTCACCGTGGCGAATCCGTGTGCTGCTGCGGGCAGTTGGCCTGATTTTCGTGGGCCCAATGGAGACGGACATGTGAGCTCAACCGGTGTGCCACTGAAATGGGGCGAAGACCGGAACGTGAAGTGGAAGATCGAAATCCCGTTGCTCGGTTTATCCTCGCCAATCGTCATGGACAACCAGATCTGGCTGACCACGGCGACCGTGGCGGGGAATGATCTCTATGTCATCTGCGTGGACGCAGCGAGCGGGAAGATAATTGCCACCCAGAAGTTGTTTCACAGCGACAAGCCCCAATCCATGGGCAACGGATCGCGAGACAATAGCTATGCCACGCCGTCGGCAGTCGCCGAATCCGGGCGGGTCTACGTTCACTACGGCAGTTTTGGCACGGCCTGCCTCGATGCCTCCACTAAAGAAGTCATCTGGCAGCGGGACGATCTGCGTTGTTGGCATTATCGGGGCGCTTCGTCTTCTCCGGTGCTGTTTGAAGACCTCTTGATCCTGACCTTCGACGGTGCCGATCTTCAGTATCTGATCGCCCTCGATAAACGAACCGGAAAAACGGTGTGGAAGACGGATCGCTCAGTGGCCTGGAACGACGAAGCCGACACCCGGCAAATGGTAAAAGATGGGGACTGGCGCAAGGCGCACAGTACACCATTTATCGCGTCCGTCGCTGGGGAATCGGTGTTGTGCAGTACCGGTGCCAAGGCTGCCTACGGGTACAATCCGCGAACTGGCAAAGAACTCTGGCGCGTAGAACACCTCGCTTATTCGGCCTCCCCGCGGCCGGTCTTCCACAATGGGCGGTTCATCATAGTCACCGGCTTCAGTCGCGGTGCTGAAATGATGTCTATCAAGGCCGGAGGCCGTGGGGTCGTGACCGATTCTCATGTCGCTTGGAAGATCGAAAAGACGTTTCCAAAGTATTCGTCGCCGGTGGTGGTGGACGATTTGGTTTACTTCGCGATGGATGACAGCTTCCTGGTTTGTCTTGATACGAAAACCGGCGAAACGGTGTGGAAGGAGCGCGTCGGCGGCAAGTTCCGCGCGAGCCCAATCTATGCGGATGGGCGACTCTATTTCTTCAGTCTCGACGGCGTGACAACGGTGATCAAGCCAGGCCGTGAGTTTGAAGTCCTGGCAACGAACAAACTCGCAACCGATGACCTGCGGGATGATCCCAGGCGCGGTCCCGGATTCATGGCATCCCCGGCGGTGGTCGGAAAGGCGATGTTTCTTCGCACACGACATCATCTTTACCGGATCGAATCCGAATAGCGGTAAGGGAAGAGCCACAAATCAGCAAACATCCATGGCGTGCGTTTGATACTGCAACGCAGTCCGGCGAAAGAAATAGCCCGCCTGTCAGGCAATCGCTTCACTCACCCTCGTAGCAGCGAACGTGAGTTCGCTCTGACCAATGAATCGGGAAACCTTTTGCGGTTCGGCGACGTTTCCTGTGGTTGTAACCAGTCGCGACAGCGTCGTGGAGTGCGGTCTGGTAGACCGCTTTCAGGGACATGGTCAGGGGGGGGTCTTCCGCAATTCCACGCTGCAAACGCATACGACCATCAACAAAGCTGCCTGCGAGGCAGCACTCCAGGAC
Source organism: Limisphaerales bacterium (assembly GCA_047608975.1). Lineage (GTDB taxonomy): Bacteria > Verrucomicrobiota > Verrucomicrobiia > Limisphaerales > JAYPXF01. The sequence goes on from JBLFYM010000042.1 coordinate 14,950, forward strand.
GCTGCTGCGAACCAAGGGAATAGCTCAACTGGAACTCGCCGATTGCGCCCGAGAGACACCCGGTTCCCCTGATGTCATGCCCGTGATCGTCTAGCCCCTTACAGCGGCCTGATCACGATATCCTTGAACCACACGTATTGTCCGTGGTTCTGGAGACCGATGTGGCCGGTGCGGGGGAGATCCTTCAGCGCGGTCTTGAATTTGTTCGTGGTGCCGTCCGGATTCTTTTCGGGGGTGTCCCAATCGTCCACGTTCACGTTGATGACTTCCGTGCCGTTGATGGCGATGCGAATGTTGGCGCCGTTGCAAGTGAGTTTGAAGGTGTTCCATTCGCCCACCGGATTGGCGGGGTCAGAGGACGGTGCCAGTGCGTCATAGAAGGAACCGTTGAGTTTGCGGGCGTCCTTCTTCCCGTGTGTCTTTTGAAAACCCACGTTGTCCATGAGTTGGACTTCGAATCCTCCCTGCACGGCATCGTTCTTGTCGGTGCGGTAAAAGACGCCGCTGTTTGCTCCTTCGGAAAGTTTGTAGGAAAGGTTTAGAACGAAGTCGCCGTATTGCTTTTTGGACCAGATGTAGCCCCTGCCGGTAACACGTTTCTTTCCGTTCTTTGCCGTGACGGTCTTCATTCGGCACGCCATGTCACCGGAGTCATCGACATACCAGGCGCGTTCCGGGAATTCCCAGGCCTTGAGGTTTTTGCCGTGGTAGAGGACTTCGCGTTCGCCGGCAGCAGCAAAGTTGACGAGGCAGGTGAAAAGCAACAGGGAGGTGAGGTGGCGCATGATGTTAATTGGGATCAGGGGGTGATGGGCAGGCGTTCGTCGTCGTGTGCATGATGCATCAGAACGCCTTGTTGTTTGTAGGCCTTGAGCATGAAATGGGTGGAAGTGGAGATCACTCCGTCGATGGTCGCGAGTTTCTCGGCCACGAAACGGGCGACGTTCTGCAGATTGTTGCCTTCGACGATCACCAACAGATCGTAGGCACCGGACATGAGATAGCAGTTGGACACCTCACTGTATTTGGCGATCCGCTCCGCGAGCCTGTCAAATCCGCCTCCCCGCTCAGGCGTAACGCGGACTTCGATCACCGCTCTGACATCATCAGTCTCGATCTTCGCCTCATTGATAATGGCCTGGTAGGCGAGGATGGTTTTATCCTCCTCGAGTTGGCGGATACGCGCGGTGATATCCGCTTCAGTGGTGTTTAGCATAGCCGCCAGTTGAGGCGGTTTTTGCGAGGCGTCTTTGCGCAGGATCTTAAGGAGTTCGTCCATGTCTTTGGCCATCGGTCGGGGCTAGTGTTGTGTGAACCCCGATGGGGGTCAAATCAGGAAATTTCGATTTCGCCGGGTTTCTGGCGGAAGTGAATGAACCGGTGGATTTTTAAAAATCCGTTGACACATGGGATGAATTGCCGCATCTATTCAGCCGTTCACGTTGTGAACTCTCATTTAGAGTGACTGAGGGACTGGCCCTATGACGTCACGGCAACCGATTCCACTGCGTCCCGGAATGACCAGGTGCCAAATCCAGCTCCGCGAGTGCGGGGGAAGATGAGAAGAGCGCGGTCACGAATTTGTTGTTCGTAAACCTCTTCTCATTTGAGAAGGGGTTTTTTTATTGCCCCGTTGAACCGGGACGTGACGGACGATTAGACGACAGAGAAAGTATGATCAAAAAGCAAGGTTTCATGAAGGCGCTGAAGTGTCGCGAATGCGGCACCGAGTATCCCCTCGAGGCGACTCATGTATGTGAATTCGACTTCGGCCCCCTGGAGGTGGCCTACGACTACGACGCCATCAAGAAGTCGATGACCAAGGAGGCGATTGCCTCGCGTCCGCCTACGATGTGGCGCTATCGCGAACTTCTTCCCGTTGCCGGTGAACCCACCGTTGGAACCCAGGTGGGGTTTACTCCTCTGGTCAAGGCGGATCGACTCGCCAAGCGCCTGGGAATCCGTGAGTTGTGGATCAAGAACGACGCGGTCAATTATCCGACTCTTTCCTTCAAGGATCGCGTTGTCAGTGTCGCGCTGAGCCGCGCCAAGGAACTGGGATTCGATGTGGTCGCTTGCGCCTCCACCGGCAATCTCGCCAATTCCGTCGCCGCCAATGCCGCCGCGGCCGGGTTGAAATCCTACGTGCTTATCCCGCACGATCTGGAGCGGGGGAAGGTGATCAATTCGCTGGTCTACAAGGCCAATGTGATCAGCATCAAGGGTCACTACGATGACGTGAACAAACTTTGTGCCGAGATCGCCGGCAAATTCGGCTGGGCGTTCGTAAACGTGAACATGCGGCCTTATTATGCCGAAGGTTCCAAGAGCATGGGGTTCGAAATCGCCGAACAGCTCGGTTGGAAAGCCCCGCAACACACTGTCATTCCCATGGCTTCCGGATCGTTGCTCACCAAGATCCACAAATCCTACCAGGAACTGCAGAAGCTCGGGTTGATCGACGAAAGCGAGATTCACATCCACGGTGCCCAAGCCACCGGCTGCAATCCCATCGCCGCTGCGGAAAAGGCCGGACTTGATTTCTTCAAGCCGGTTAAACCGAATACGATTGCGAAATCCCTCGCCATCGGCACACCCGCCGACGGCTTCTACGCACTGCGCGTCATGAAGGATACCAAGGGACATTCGGATGACGTCTCCGATGATGAGATCCGTGAAGGCATCCGCATGTTGGCCGAGTGTGAAGGCATCTTCGCTGAAACCGCCGGCGGCGTGACCGTTGGCGTGGCCAAGAAACTTATCGAATCCGGGAAGATCCCGGCGAACGATTCCGCTGTCCTTTGCATTACCGGCAATGGACTCAAAACCATGGACGCCGTTGACGGACACGTTGGCGCAACCCGTGAAATCAAACCCAGCCTCCGCGAATTTGAGGCGCTGCTCGAAAGAGAAAAGAAAGTCACCGCTTAATCATGTCAGTCTCAGTCCGAATCCCCACTCCCTTGCGGAAACTCACCAACGACGAAGAACTCGTGGACGTCGAAGCCGAAACCATTGGCGACGCCATCAATGAGCTTCAGACCAAGTATCCCGGCATCCAGGAACGCCTCATGGATGAAAATGGTGAAGTGCGTCGCTTCGTAAACATTTACCTCAACGAGGAAGACATCCGTTTCCTGCAAAACAAAGAAACCCCGATCAAGGATGGTGACGAAGTCAGCATCATCCCGGCGATCGCGGGAGGTTGAACTTATGCCAGCCAAAGCCAAGAAGAAGGCGGTCAAGAAGACTGCCAAAAAGGTTGCCAAGAAGAAGACTGCGGCGAAGAAATCTGTGACCGCCGGCAGACAGGTCTCCCGCTATTGGTGGACTTATCCCGGCAAGCGCCTGAAGGATCCGATCATCTACGAAGTCGGTCAGCGATTCAAAGTCGTCACCAACGTTCGCACCGCGAGCGTTGATATCGACATAGGCATCGTTGGCATTCAACTCGAAGGCGAACGCGACGAGATCAGACGCGCGGTGGCATGGGTCGAGAAAAAGGGCGTGCACGTCGAGCCGGTAGAGATCGGCGCGATTGCGAGTTAAGCTATCTTCTGTCAATGGCGCACGACGACAGTGTTCTCGTGGGAGTCGACGTGAGGAGGCTCTTTCGGAATATCGGTCGGAGACTGAGCGCAATTCGCTGCCCGCTCTGGTGAGCAATCCGTTCGTAGCAGCGAACTCGCGCGCAGGCTGGTGAGTTCGCTCACTTGCGGTGCAATCGACGTCTCTCGAAAACAGTCAGAGCGGATTCACATCCGCTGCTACCTGCGATTGCCCCAGAGTTTCTTGAGCAGATCGTGCATCTTGGGATCGTGCTTCTTCAGATCCGATCGATTGAAGGGGTAATAATCGTTTTCTCCAAAATACGCTTCGGTCGTCTCCGCAAAATACTCCATCTGGTTGTTCATTGCGTAGGCCTCCTGTGGCTCGTAATTCTTCCGAGCCACCTTGTCATAGGTGCCGCTCTTCTTTGCCTGACGAAAGAGATTCCGAATTTCCCCGTGTTGATAGTCGAGTTCCTGATTGTGAAACGCGTGCGCGAGTTCATGGAGTAACAGCATCGGCATCCGTTTGATCTCCGCTTCGAATATCGGGATGTTGGAGAATTCAATTCCTTTTGCCTTGGCGGGGTTCAGTCCATTGCGCCGCAACCAGATCGGGTCGTGGTGATACTCGCCGGTAGGTCGTCGGCCGGGCGCGGGGAGTGTCATCCAGATTGGAACGTTGCGGATCTTTGCCAGCGAGTCATCGGGCAGGACATTGATCACCTTGCGGCACTGTTCGGTCAGCAGTTCAAGCGCGCGCTGGGTTGCCTCTGGTTCCTTTGAGCGTAGTTCCTCGCTCACCCGAATTGACCAACCCTCAATCAATTCAGTCCGATATCCTTCGATCTCAGAACGAGGGTCGTTTGATTTTAGAAGCTCGGCCTTGAGTTGACGCCGAAGCCCTTCGCGCGCCGTTCGATAGGCGGGACTGCCAGCGACGTTGCGCAGTTGATCCGGATCATTACTCAAATCGTAGAGTTCCTCGGACGAATGTTTGCCAAATGACAATTCCGCGATCGACTTCACATCCGTGCGGTCACGATGCAGTCGCAGGAATTGTTTTGAGGGGCCGGGATCGATGTTGAAAGAGAATGCGCCGGGCTCGGTAGGCCATGGCGTTTTTGCGAAGTCGTATTCTGGATTGTGCCCGGCAACTTCTCCAGTCGGCCATTTGTCGACGTCGAACTTGCGGATGTAGAGGAAGTCTTTGGTCCGTAAGGCCCGGGAAGGGTAGGGGTAGACGTGTCGCTCCATCCCGGTCAGCGCAAACGTTCTGTTCGGGTCCACCTGACCTGATTGAGTTGATCGTAGGATCGGTAAGAGTGATCTGCCGGTCATTGATCTGCCGGGTTTCAATCCGGTCGCTTCCAAGAACGTCGGGGCAAAATCACAAAGCGAGACGAAGTCTTTTACTGTCCGACCGCCTTTCACGTTCTGTCCCCAACGGACGGCCAATGGCACTCGAGTTCCCATATCGTAGAGGGTCGCTTTGCAACGGGGAAACGGCATTCCGTTGTCGCCGCTCACAACAATGAGAGTGTTTTCCAGTTCGCCGATCTTCTCCAGCCTCGCCATTACCTCGCCGACCTGGCGGTCGAAGCGCTGCACTTCCCAATAGTAGTCGGCGACATCTGATCGAACCGTTTCAGTGTTCGGCAGACACGCGGGCGGCGTGATGGCATTCAGATCAATTCCGCTCTTCGCACCAATGCCGACCTCGTAGGGCCGATGCGGGTCCTGCCCTCCGAACCAGAAACAGAACGGCTTGCCTGGCTGACGTTGATCCACAAACGCGTCGAATGAATTGAATCGCTCTCCGAATGAATCCCGTTTCCGAAAAGTGTGTTTACTGGGCCAAACGCCCTTGCCATAACGGCCTATCTCATAGCCAGCCTTTGCCAGCATCTCGGTATACACGTCGTATTCCTCGCGTAGCGAACCTCCGAGACTGGCTCCCTCGCGCAGTCGCCAATGATGTTGCCCGGCAAGAATGCTCAGGCGACTGGGCGTGCAGGAAGGAGTCGAGACGAAAGCGTTTTCGAACAGCACGCCCTCTCGGGCCACCCGATCGAAGTGAGGCGTTTTCACCACCGGATCTCCCAGTATCCCCGCGTGCGGGTGAGACCAATCGTCGGCCATGAGGAACACGATGTTGGGTTTGTCCGACCTGGCTTCCGCCTTCATTTTCTTCTTCGGGACAAGCGGTCCCTTTCCGCCTCGCAAAGTAAACGTTTGATCCCGCTGCTTCACCGTCACACTCGTTTTGTAATCTGTCACGTTTCCGTGGATCAGGAAACGATGCCCGAGTGCCGTGTTGCTGACATGTCGTTTTCCGATCGGCAACACCGCCACCTTTCGTGGCACCCCATCCGTGGGCACCCAGTAGATCGTGATGGGCTGCCGGGAGTGATTGAAGATCGTCAATCGGGGACGCACTTTCTCTTGTGCTTGGGGACGCTCGAGACTCGCCCACATTTGCGTGCCGAGCTTTTTGATCAAGGCCGCGTTTTCTTCTCTGCTGGCAACATCCTCATTCTCCTGAGAATCAACGCGATGATCGTAGAGTTCGCGGGCGATCGTCTTGGCCGTGGCCCGATCCAACCACTCGACGTAGCGATGGTGTTCCGTCCGCATGGCATAGCCCATTAGTTCACGGTTCTTCTCGCGCCGCTTAAACTGACTGAAGGCGCCTTGTTTGAAGGCCCGTCCAGCGTCTGTGAGCAGTGGGCGTAGGCTCCTGCCTTCAAGCTGTTTGGGTTGAGGAATCCCGGCCAGATCACACAGGGTCGGGTAGACGTCGACGAATTCGACCAGGGCAGGGGATTTCTGTCCATTTGCCTTTGCTCCCGGGGCGCGGATGATCAGGGGAACGCGCGCGTCGATCTCGTAGTTGGATTGTTTGCACCAACTGTTGTGCTCGCCCAGTTTCCAGCCGTGATCCCCCCACAGGACGACGATGGTGTTGTCTGCCAATCCCAGTGTTTCCAATTCTTTCAACAACCGCCCGACCTGCGCGTCGATCAGGCTGACAGACGCGAAGTATCCGTGCTTCAGTCGCCGCTGTTGCGCTTCGGTCAAGGTCCCATGACGAGGATCATCGGTAGGGGCGAAATCGAGGTAGTCGCGCAGCTCATACATCGTGTTCATGGCGAACTTCGGTGAGTTGCGTGGCATGAATGGGTTCTCTGCGAGCGTCAATTTGTTGCGGTCGTAGAGCTCCCAGTATTTGCGCGGGACGACGAAAGGCAGATGTGGTCGAACGAAGCCTGCGGCCAGGAAGAAGGGCTGATCTTTCTTCGCCAGACGTCGCATCGCAGTCAGAGCCTGATCGGCGATGGCGCCGTCAATGTGTTCGCTGTCCGGAATATCGACGATCTCGGTGGCCTGCGCCCGCATGCGTCGGATGGCTGCTTCGCTTTTTCCGGCGGTCTTCATTTTTCGCCGATGGTCCGCTAGTCGCTGCTTTGCTTTAGCGGACCAAAGCTTCGAGTTCTTCGGCCATTGATGAGGTTCATTCCAGGAGGCGTTGTCTGGCCAGGGGTTGTGAAAGATCTTCCCGAAGGAGACGGCGTAGTAACCGTGTTTCATGAATTGTTGCGGAATCGTTACGACGTCCGGAGTCGTCTCCCGGAAGCGGGTCACGAGATCCCATACCTTCGTCGTATCGGGTCGCAGTCCCGTCATGATGCTCACGCGAGACGGATTGCACACCGCCACCTGGCAGTACGCTCGGTCAAAGGTCACCGCTGTCTTGGCCAGAGCGTCGATGTTTGGGGAGATGATCTCCTTCGATCCGTAGCAGCCCAGTTCAGGTCGCAGATCGTCGATGGAGATGAAGAGGACGTTTGGGCGGTCAGCGGCGTGGATTACCGCGGAAACGCAATAGAGCATGAATAGAACTCCGAGAGCCTTGGCGTGGAACGCGGACTCGCGAGCTCGTCCCTCCAGTGGATATCGCCGTGACAATTGGAGGGACGAGTTTGTGAGTCCGTTCCTGGGCTTCCCACTACGATGTTCAGTTTCAATCTTCGTCATTTCTTTGGGATCACTGCCTTCGATTTGCGATCACCGACCTCGAAATGTCCGAGGGGCTTCTGTGAATCTGTGTCGGTGATCTGCCAGACGGCTCCAGGCCGGGTCTGCTGCCATTTGTTCTTTCCGGGCGCGATCATTCCATAGGATTTGGGTTTCCCGTTGCCATCCATCCAAAACAGTTCCACCGCGGCTTTTCGTCGGTTGATGAACACGACACTGAAGGGACTGCCATCCGGCGCGGAAGCAGGGGCTGCGCCCTTCTTCACGGAGCGCCATCGCAATCCGGGGAGAGCGTTGATGCTGGCCGCCTTCCGCGGAGCGAACTTTGTGGGACCGAGTTCGCGCAACTCTTTCAGCCTCGTCTCATATTTTGGGTTGGCCGCAAGGTTGTCCCACTCGTAGCGATCATTGATGGTGTCGTAGAGTTCTTCCTCGCCGTTTGAGTAGTGAACGTAGCGCCAATCCTTCGCGCTCAGACCGTAGCTGCCCGGATTGCTCAGGTGGGTGAGGGAGACATGTTTCCAGTCGGACTGCGGATTCTCCAATAGCGGGACGAGGCTCGGACCGTCATTGTCGGCTTTGGTGGGGAGTCCTGCCAATTCAGTGAGGGTGGGGAATAGGCTTAGGAGATTGACGGGCTGATCGCTGACGGTTCCGGCTTTGGTTCCCTTGCGTAGCCCTGCCGTTCCTTTTGGCACACGCACCATCAGTGGCACTCGCGTGCAGACCCGCCAGGCGGTGTATTTTTGCCAGTGCTGTTTTTCACCGAGATGCCAGCCGTGATCGCTCCAGAGAACCACGATTGTATTGTCCTTGTTGGGACCTGATTCGAGGGCGTCCAAAACCCGCCCCAGCATCGCGTCGGCGAAATGGATCGAGGCCAGATAGCCCTGCACAGCCTGTTTCCATTGTCTGTGTTCGCGGATATGCGCGAAGTAGCGGTTTGGTCCCCGCCGTTTTCCTTGGGGCGGCAGATCAGCGAGATCGTCTTCCTTGTATCCGGGCGGCAGTTGGATGTCTTCCAAAGGGAACGGTTCGAAGTATTTCTTCGGCACAAACCAAGGTTCGTGGGGACGGTAGATTCCACAGGCGAGAAAGAAGGGTTGGTCGTGCTTCTTCGCCAGCTGTTCACCCACCCATTTCGAGACGAGCCAATCGCCACCGAATTCTTCATCGGTCGCGTCCAATGCCGCCCAGTCGGTTTCGGCGTATTGCCAAGGCCCTCCGCGGGGAAGATTCACCGGCCGATTGTCCGGATACAGCGTTCGAGGGAATGGGTTTTCGCTTTCCTTCGCCGGGTAATATTCATCCCACGAATGGGCATCGATGAAGTAGTGGAGCATCTTTCCGGAGCCGCCAGACCAATAGCCATGGCGGGAGAAATATTTTGGCAACAATTCTGCCTTTGGCAGAACCTCCCGCATCTTCTGTCCGTTCTCGTAGAGGCCGGAGGTATGCGGTGACAACCCGGTCATGATGGCCGTCCGCGAAGGGTTGCACGCCGGGGCCGGACAGTGCGCATTCGTGAACAGCACGCCGCTCTTCGCCAATCGATCCAGATTCGGTGTGATCGTCTGTGGATGGCCGCCCAAGCAACCGATCCAGTCGTTCAAATCGTCCATGGCGATGAACAGAACGTTTGGCTTGGCCGGGGCTGCCGAAGTCAGTGCCGTTGAGATCAGGGTTGCGAATGCGAATCCTGCGCTGAGTAGTTTTGAGATCATTCGGGTAAAGGATGGAGTTCTGCCATTACCGCACTTTTCCATTTGTGCAGCCCTGATCGTCCGCCATGCAGAGAATGATATTGGGGCGGTTCGCGCTCTGGCTGCTGGGTATGCTCAGACTGAGTGCACCGATGAGGCCAAAGAGGAATGCTGGATGATTCATGGGTTTGTCTTTGCGGTATTTGGGGAAACTCTGACTGGCCAGCACGGGTGGATGTTTTGGATCCCTGATGTCGTATGCCGCCACGGTTTGGCCTCCCGCACAAAACACCACGTTTCCTGCGACGGTCAATCCGTTGGGGCCGCGGCATCCGGGAACGGCAATACTGCGACGACTTTTGGCTGCGCCGGCCAACGCTTGGTCGTGTAGCGTCATAGAAACAACTGAGAATGGCGTTGGTTTCGCCGCTTCCAAATTTGCCGCCGCAGTGAACATGACGGCCAGCAGAGCCAGCTTCGTGATCTTGGTGGTGAGCATATCTAATCGGCTGCAGGGATGGTCGCCCGGCCGTTTCCTTTGCCCACCACGAAATGACCCCGCACGTTCTTCGCTGCATCAGTGATGATCCAAACAGTTCCCGGCTGCGTCCGGCGGCTGAATCGCCAACCGCTTTGAATTGAACCACGTGATTCCCAATCTCCTTTTGCGTTCAGAACGTACATGTCGACGCCTTCCTTACGCCGATTGGTGAGGACGATCTCACAGTCTTTTCCATTCGGCCGTGCGGCTGGGTTCCAGGTTTCGGTCGCGGGATGCCATTTCAAATTCTGGAACGCGGTTTCCTTCGGGCGCGCCGTTGGTGCAAAGGTTTTGGGTCCCTGTTTGCGGAGCTTATTCAAACGAGCCTGATGTTCCGGGGCCTCGGCCAGATTGTTCCATTCGTAGGGATCGTTTTGGATATCATAGAACTCTTCGTCGCCGCCGGAGTAGTGGATGTAACGCCATCGTTCCGCACTGAGTCCATAACTGCCCGGTTTCTGGAGGTGCGTAATCGCGACGTGGGGCCAGTCGGCTTTCGGATTTCGAAGCAGGCGAACAATGCTGGGGCCATCGTTGTCCGCTTGCTGTGGGATTCCCACGAGTTGGGTCAGGGTTGGAAAGAGGCTGAGGAGACTGACCGGCTTGCCGCATGTGGTTCCAGGTTTGGTTCCCTGCGGCAGCCCCGGTGTTCCTGCCGGTACCCGAACGATCAACGGGACTCGGGTGCTGACGCGCCATCCGGTGAATTTCTGCCAGCGCATCTTTTCTCCCAGATGCCATCCGTGATCGCTCCACAAAACCACGATCGTATTGTCACGATTGGGGCCGCTTTCCAGTGCGTCCAAGACTCGCCCGACCATGGCGTCAGCAAAGGCGATCGATGCCAGGTAGCCTTGGATCGCCTGCTTCCATTGTTTGTGTTCCCGGATATGTGAGAAGTAGGGAATGTCGCGAATCTTCAGCCCTTCCGGTGGCAGGTCTGCGAGGTCATCCTCCTTGTATCCGGGCGGCAGTTGGATGTCTTCAAGGGGGAATTGGTCGAAGTATTTGGCGGGGACAAACCAAGGTTCGTGGGGACGGTAAATGCCGCAGGCCAGGAAGAAGGATTTTTCGTGTTTCTTTCGAAGTTGGTCGCCGACCCACTGGGCAACTTGCCAGTCACCGCCAAACTCTTGGTCGGTTACGTCAAGGGCAGCCCAGTCTGTCTCGATGTACTGCCAAGGACCACCCCGCGGCAGATTGACCGGACGCTTATCCGGATAAACCGTTCGAGGAAAGGGATCCTCGGTTTCCTTGGCGGGGAAGTACTCATCCCATGATCGGGCGTCGATGAAGTAGTGAAGCAGTTTGCCGGAACCGCCCGCCCAGTATCCGTGATTGGCGAAGTATTTTGGCAGCAGCACGGCGTCGGGCAGAATGTCGCGCATGTTTTGGCCATTGCCGTAGAGGCCAGATGTTCCCGGCGAGGTACCGGTCATCACGGCGGTCCGCGAAGGATTGCAGGCCGGTGCCGCGCAATGGGCGTTGGTGAACAATGTGCCGCTCTTGGCAAGACGATCGATGTTCGGTGTCTTCGCCTGGGGATGGCCACCGAGGCAGCCGATCCAGTCATTGAGATCGTCGATCGAGATGAACAGAACGTTGGGGCGCTTGGAATTCGCCGCCGTCGCAAGTGTTGACGCAAGGGCCAATACCAAGAGCAGGTAGCGATAGTGATTTTGAGGTTTGGGGCTCATTGCGTTATGGGGTTGGACGCCGTTTTTGCTGGGAACGCTTTGGCAACGGTGGATCTGCCGCCAACCACGGGGAGAGTGATTGAGGTGGCATCGAGATCCACCGTCAGCTTCGTTCCGGGAGTTGGCCAGAGCGTAAAATCCTTGTCGCTGGAGAAGATCATCAATCCGATCTTTTGCCCGGCCGGAATGATCTGGTCGTCTGGCTGTAGGTCGAACGTCATTTCGTAAAACTTTCCGGGCACCAACGGTTCGCCTTTTGTCATCGAACTATGGTTCTGGGGATCGGCCCAGCCACGGGTGATGAGGTTGTCAGTAATCTTTGCATCCTTCTTCTTCTCCAGCCAGGGAAGCGAAACCAGCCACAAGGACAGATTCGCCGCCGGTTTGCTGCTGGCCAGTCGAATCGAGATCCGGGGGGAGCCGGACAGGTGGATCGCTTCCGTCAATTCTGGCGTTACATAGATCAACCGGTGATCTGTCCACTGCGCTTGCGCCAGTGAGGAACCGCTGAACGAGAAGTTATCGACCAACGTTTCTTTGCCTTGGCCCGTTTGTTTGGACGCAACGAGGTAGCCCTGCTCAGGGGCGCCGGCAACAAGATGAAATTCAACGGGCTTGGTTGCTGGATTGGGGTAGTCCTGATAGGCGGTCGGCTTTGATCGGTCGTCCTGTTCGCGCACGATCCAAGCGCGTGGACCTTTCTCCACGCCATTCTCGACTCCGTGCAAATACCGCGCGAACCATCGGTTCATCATATCTTTCGGCGGTGATCCGCCATGTCCACCCTGATGATAAAACACCTGCGTATTCTGGCTTCGAGATTTCAGGGCCTGGTAGATGCGGTTGCCATGTTCGGGGACGACGTTCCAATCGTTCAGGCCGTGCGCCATCAGGACCGCCGCCTTCACGGGAGCCAGATCGTGCAGGTAGTCACGCTGCTTCCAGAACTCGTTGTAGTCTCCGGTGATTCGATCCATGCCCGCCGCCATTTTCTGATCACGCACACTGGCATCGCACCAGTCCCGCCGCTCATCGTTGCCGCTATGGATGTAGTCGTACATGTAATCAATATCCTCCCCCAAATATCCAAGCGGATGGCGAACCAAGCCATGAGAGCGATAGTAGTGATATGGCGAGGTGTTGGCAGCGACCGGGATGACGACTTCAAGTCCGTCGACTCCGGTTGAAGCGGCGGCCAGCGCAAGGGTTCCGGGATGCGAGACGCCGGTCATGCCGACTTTGCCCGTTGTCCAAGTGGCGAGGACGCGCTCGTCACCATCCGGCGTCGTGTAGCCGCGGGCACGACCATTGAGCCAATCAATCACGGCTTTGGGAGCGAGCGATTCATTGTCCAGTCCCATGGTCGGACAGCCCAAGGATAGGCCTGTCCCCGGGGAGGAGGTGTGAACCACGATATATCCATGCGGCACCCAGTCTCTTACGAGGGCCTTGGATATGATCGGGCGTTCACCCGTCTTCTCGATCTTGGGGATGTGAGGTCGGTCCGGTGGTGTCTCGCCCAGTTCGTGCCGTACTTCCCAAAAGGAGTCGCGGGACTTGGAAGGTTTTCCACCGAAGTAAGGGCTGCTGATCATGATCACCGGCAGCTTCAATCCCTCGCTTTGCGTCTGTTGCGGACGGGTGACGCCGACGTGCATGCGGTCTGGCTTGCCGTCTCCGTCGCTGTCGAACTCAGCTTCAACCCACAGGTCGTGTCGGATCCATTTGTCCGGATCCTTGAAACCAGGCACGACCTGCGTTTGACCGTCAGTAAAAATGGGAACTGTCGGTTCCGTATCACCACGGCTGGCGGCCATCACACCAAAGGCGAACAAGAGTGGGGTCAAGCTGGAGATCGTTTTCATGTCCGTTATCATTGTGGACCGGGACGAAGATGATTTACCAGGTAGCGAGCCATGTGCATTCGCAGGTGAAGCGAAGTGCCTTTCCCTTTTCGGATGCCGTGGTCGCGCTCCGGGTAGGTCATGTAGTCAAAGGGTTTGCCCAACTCAATGAGCCGATCCACCAGACCTTCCACGATTTCGAGATGGGTGTTCATCTCACCAGTGCCGTGAACAATCAGCAGATCTCCTTTGAGTCCTTCGGCATAGTTGATCGCCGCAGCCTTCCGGTATCCTTCGGGGTTGGTTTCGCGCGTTTCCATGTAGATCTCCTGAAACCAGGCGTTGTAGAGATGTGGTTGCGGCTTGGGCGCCACAGCAAGTCCCACATGATAGACATCCGACTTCCGAAACATTGCGTTCAGGGTGTTGGAGCCGCCACCGCTCCAGCCCCACACACCGACCCGTGACAGGTCGACGTAGGACCGCCGGCGGCCCAGTTCCTTTAGCCCGGCCGCCTGTTCCTCGGTGGAGAGCGGGCCGAGGCTGCCGAATACCGATCGTCGCCAAGCGGCGCCTTTGGGAGCCGGTGTCCCGCGGTTATCGATGGAAACGACCAGATAGCCGAGTTCGGCAACGGCCCGGTGGTAGTCGGCTTGGGCCGCTCCCCAGGCATCCAACACCGTCTGGGCGTGCGGTTCTCCGTAGACATAGACCAGCACCGGATATTTTTTCGACGGATCGAAGTTGGACGGTTTGATCATCCACGCATCCATCACGACGCCCTTGCCAATATCGAGCTGAAGAAACTCGGTTGGCTGAGTTGGTATCGATTTCATCTTCTCGCGCAACTCACGATTGTCTTCCAGTACCCGGACAACCTTGTGCCCCGGAAATCTGACAAGTTCCGTGACCGGGGGTGAATCGAAGTTCGAATACGTGTGGAATGCCCATTGCGCGTTCGGAGCGAATTCGTAGCTGTGGGTTCCGGGTTCCCCTTCCGGCGTCACTCGCTCTGGCTTTGCTGAACCAGCGAGCGCAACCCGATAAAGATATTTCTGCGTTCCGTTTTCTGGAGAAGCGTTGAAATAAAACCAACCCCGTTTCTCATCGATCTTCACCTGCTCGATGATGTCGAAATCGCCGGGTGTCAGGAGCGTCTGTTGCCTGCCGTCGCGCGAGCAGATGTAGGCGTGCCGCCAGCCATCCTTTTCACTGATCACGATAAATTCCCGACCGTTTCGGATCCACCCCAAGCCGACATTCTTCCGGATGCTTGCAATCACCCACGCGGGATCGGACTCCTGGAAAATGCGCGAGATCTTGCCGGTGTCGACATTGACGAGGAGAAACTCGCGCTTGTCTCGGAATCGGCTCAGCTGTTCCACGAGCAACTCATCGGAGTTCCCGGCCCAACTCACCTGGCCGAGGTAGTATCCCTCCTCCGGCGTGGGAATTGGCAGCCACTTCGTCTCGCCTGCACCAACCGGAACAACGCCAACCCGCAAGCTGGGGATTACTCCGCCCACCCGGGCAAAGCGCGTTTCCCTTACCTTTGGATACGACGGATCACCCGGGACGAGCATCGACCGCAGTCGGACTTGCGAGCGATCTGATTGCACGTAAGCGATCCGCTTGCCATCCGGGCTCCAAGTCGCCCGGCTGTTGGCGGTCGACTCTGACGCGTCCGTTGTGAGTTTTGTTGTCTGGCCGCTACGCAGATTCCGAACGCGAAGATCTCCCCGATCCGAAACAAGAACAGCCCGTCCGTCCGGGGACCGATTACCTCTCCCGCGAAGGCTTTCTGGCCCACCGGAGTCCGAGACCGTCCGTTCGCCACTGGCGGCGTCATATCGAACCTGCACATTTCCCCTCCGGCCGGGACCAGATTCCATGAGGGTGTATCCCGAACTGTCCGCCAGCCAATCGGCACGAAACCGTTTTGCGCGGAAGTCTCCCTGCTCATAGATCCCCCGCATTCGCGGTTCGATCTTCTCGAGGAGAGCCTTCCGGGAAGACTGTTCGCGGACTTCCGGCGCAGCACTGGCACCACATGCAGCCGCGATACAAACCGCTGCCATTTTCATCGTCATTGTGTTTTGTGGATGCCTGTTCATGGGGGGGCTCAGCTTAGCAGATGACGTCGCAACGAAATCGTCATCTTGGTGTCTCACTCGCGCCTGCGTTTTGAAAAGCGAAAGAGCGCTAGCGAGCATGTTTGATATCTTCGTTGTAGATCTTGCCGTCTACGCTGTGGTGTTGGAAGGCGACCTGTGGTTTTCCCTTCACCCGCTTCACCACCACCCGGAGGTATCCGCCCTTCACATTCAGATACTTGTGCATGGGAGACACATTGCTGTTCTTCCAGCCGCCCGCGTGTTTGTTGGACGTCGGTCCACAGGAGTATTCGGTGACGCCGGTCTTGGGATCGACGGAGACGTACTGCCAATGACGATCGCCGCAGACGAGATACATGTTTTTCTGGGTGCTGACGAACTGACGAATCTCATCGCCTTCGTGGGTAAATCCGACGTTGGCGTGATTGTCCTTCTTGTTGCCCCGATCGGGTCCGACGATCGGAGTTGAATTCACAACAATCCGAAAGGTCGCGTCGGATTTCTGCACGCTGTCGAAGAACCACGCCTTCTGTTTCTTACCCCAGATAGATTTGTTCGGACCATCTGGCATCGTGTTCGCGGAGCGGTATTGGCGACCAGCGGGCAACCAGATTTGCAGGTCTTTGCCCCAGCGAATGGTGCGATACGGCAATTCCGCCAAAGCGGTCTGTTCCCGAAAAATTCGCAGGCCGGCTTCCCAGGTCAGATCACCGTAGTTCACGCCGGGCCAGGAATCGTTTTTGGTGATGTCGTGGTCATCGCGCATGAAATAGCTGCCCACGTTTTTGTGGAACTCACGCTGGAAGGGGAGACTGTAGGTGGACTGCCATTTGTAGTGCGCGAGCCCTTCACTCTTCGCCCACGGCAATGCTTTGTCGTAATAGACCACGTCGCCGGTATGCACAAAGAAGTGCGGTTTCTGCTTCAGCATCTGCGCATAGATCTTATGCCCATTGACCGGATCATCCCGTCGGATGTAATCCTGTCCGGTCACCACGGTGAAGCTCACCTCGGAAGCCTGCGTTTTCTCGGGAGGCGTGCGGAACTGGCCATTCAGCAGAACCGTTGCCGCAACCCCATTCTCCGGTCGCCCCTCGGCCTTTACCACATACTCGGTACCGGGTTTCAGGTTGCTCAGGCGAAAGTGTCTTATGAAATCGGCCTCGGTGTTCACCGGCTTCCAATCAAGCGCGGTTGCATCATCATCCTGCTTTGCCCGATAGCTGATGCGCACTTCGCCGGCGACACCAACGACGCTGTCGATCATGTCGGCCACCTGTTTGCCCGGCGGCAGTTTGTCGTCCTTCTTGCTGAAGTGAGCGCCCAAGCGATTCCGATCAGGGTTCTTCGTCAGGCGGGTCCAGACCGTCGCGGTGGTGGGATTCACTTCGGTCATCTTCAGGCCCGTGGCCATGAAAACGGCATTGGCTGCTGAGACTTCTGTCAGAGTCGGATGGGCGAATCCGCAGGCGACAATCGCCAAGAGACATACAGAGGGTTTCATTGGGGGAGGCTAGCAAAATCTGTAAACGGCGTCGCGCTGTGATTACATCCGCATTGATTGCATCCGTAGCAGCCAACGTGAGGAGGCTGGGTCGGGATGGAGAACGTGACTCCTGCCTCGTTACCTCGGCTGCTACGGGATTTACGGCGCCGATCCGGTGATTCAGTTGTTGCCAGCCAAACGACGTTCGATCGCCTTGGAAGTCGGGGTGACTGACAACCCACCCTTGGCCGTGCAACAAAGCTCGTGTGGTATTGCGTCACCGACTTTACGCATCGAGTCAATCACTTCATCCAGTGGGATGAGATGCTGATAGTCGGCCAAAGCCATATTTGCGCAGGCCAAGGCGTTTGAGCCGGCCAGAACATTTTTGCCGAGACAGGGAGCTTCCACGCGATTGGCCACCGGGTCGCAGATCATGCCAAAAGAATTCTGCAGAGCGATTGACGTGGCGGCGAGTTGTTGCGGCAGGGTTCCCCCGGCCATGCCAACCATCGCGGCGGCGGCCATGCCCGCGCCTGAACCACACTCGGCCATACAGCCGCCGACTTCCGCGGCAAACGTCGCGTGCGTGGCGATGAACACTCCGATCAATCCAGCTTCGAGGAGAGCGTGAATCCGGCCATCTTCGTCGATCCCCATCGAATCTGCGACGGCCAGTATGGAGCCCGGCATGGCTCCGCAAGAACCGGCGGTGGGAGCAGCCACAATCACACCCATCGATGACTTCACTTCCAAGATTGCGGAGATGTAGCCGATGAGCCGATTGGTGACGTCGCCTGGAATCAGGCGTCCCTGTGCCTCACGTTCCATCAAGGTCACCGACTGGCAGGGCAGAATGCGGTCGGCGTAGACAGTGCCGGCGAGTCCGTTCTTCACGGAGTCTGCCATCAGATTGAGAATCGTGCGGGCCTTGGAAATGACCTCAGTCTGAGGAATCCCTCCGCGCGCCGATTCGTATTCGACGGCCAGTTCCCAAAGCGCGAGATCTTTTCCCTCATTGAAGGCCAACATCGCGGCGACGGTCTGGAAGGGGACGGTGAGGTCCTTGCGTGACAAAATCGGTAGCACGGGCTGCAACAATCGAGCGTCCCGGACTCCGGATTGGTTACGCAGCGCGGCGAGGGTTTTCTCGGTGGGGGATTCGCGGAGGGAAAAACTTAAGAGTTGGATGCTGCCGTGGCAGATCCGGCTGCCGTCGGCCGCCAATTCAGCCATCAACTGACGATGGAGTGACTCAGCATCGGCACCCGCGTCCGGGTAGATCAGCAGCTCAAAGTAATCGCCGGCCATCTTCACCGCCGCGCCGTCTATCTGCCTGACTTCGATCATGCCGCCACCGGTAGAGATCGCCTGGAGCGAATGGCAGTGCCCGTTCACCCCTTCGATTGCCAGCTTGTAGTTGTTCGGGTGGGTCGCTCCGTAGGATTCATAGCGCACTTCGATTGCCATTCCCGATGCCGTCACCTGAGCGGCGAAATCGGGAAGTCTTGGGTCGTCCGGTTCCCAACCGAGAAAACCGCCGTAGAGTCCCATGTCCGTCCCCTGCGACTTGTGGGTCGTGACGAGTGAACCGTTGGGGTCATACTGAATCACCGCGCTCCTCAGATCTCCGCCGACAAGATCCCGGCAGAGGCGTCCGATGCGATTGGCAGCCGCGCTGTGCGAACTCGACGGACCGCGCATGACGGGACCGAGTACGTCATTGAAGATACTGGGGATATTGGCGGAATCACTCATGCGGCATTGCTATGGACTGATTTCATGACAGATCATCCCGCCGAAATCGAGATGTGATTTAGGTGGAGTGGAGGGGAGGGTCTGATTAAGAGCGGGTGTGGAGACGGAGGAGTCACCGCAGAGCGTTCGGAATTTCAAAAACTCCAAGTTTCAAAAAACAAGCTACCAGTAATCTTCAAACTCCAAGCTTCAATCCGCGCGGGGAACGTCAGTAGGGGATTTTATTGGATTTTCTTTGGAGCTTCCGCGGGTGAACCTCCTATCTGGCGTGATCGGGCTTGGTATTCCCCCGCCTCTTCATCGTAGCATCAGCCCCAGCAATGTCTGAGATCCGACCGAACATCATCTTCATCATCACCGACCAGCAGCGCTTTGACACCATCGCTGCCGCCGGCTTCGATTACATGGATACGCCCAACCTCGATCGGCTGCACAATGAGGGCGTCGTGTTCAACAACAGCTTCGTTACCGCTGCTTCCTGTGCGCCGGCGAGGGCGAGTCTGTTTACCGGGCATTATCCGCACACCACCGGCATATTGAAGAACGCTGATCGTTGGCAGCACGGCTGGATTGAGGATCTGCAACGCGGCGGCTATCAGACGATCAATCTGGGCAAGATGCACACCTGGCCTTTCATGACGCCGATGGGTTTTGATCAGCGCTATGTGGTGGAGAACAAGGATCGCTATCTGGAAGGCCGCTACTTCTACGACGAATGGGACAAGGCTCTGCGCGCTCGGGGGCTGGTGAAGCAGCAACGGGAACTCTATCGCCAATTGCCCGACTACAAGGAACGCATCGGCGCCTTCGAATGGAAGCTCGACGAGGATATGCACCCCGACAATTTCGTGGGCAACATGGCGCGTGATTGGATCCGGAATTATCCGGCGACGGAACCCATGTTTCTGCAGATCGGTTTTCCGGGACCGCATCCGCCTTACGATCCGGTGGCGCGCTACGCCGAACCCTATCTCAAGAAGGATCTCAAACTGGCACCGGTGCAGCCGAGCGATCTGGACAATCAGCCGGAACCGCTGAAGGGAATGCGTATCCATAATACTGAGGTCGATCACGACTCCGTCCATTTCCTGATGGAGCCGACGGAGGAACAGCGTCATCGCCAACGCGCGTACTATCTCGCCAACGTCACGATGATCGATGAGAAGATTGGCGAGATCGTGGCGGCGTTGGAGGAGAAGGATTACCTGAAGAACTCCATCATCGTATTCACCTCGGATCACGGCGATTGCATGACCGATCACGGTCACAGCCAGAAGTGGACAATGTATGATCCGGTGACGAAAGTGCCGATGATTGTCTGGGCTCCGGACGGACGATTTGGCGCGCATCGCGAGCTCAACGAGCTGGTGCATCAGATGGACATCGGCCCGACCCTCATGGACTTGGCAGGGATCAAGAAACCGGATCCCATGTCTGCCCAGAGCCTGATGCCGATGCTTGATCCGGCGGGGGATTCTGCCACCTGTGCGCGAGACGTTGTCTTTGCCGAACAGGCCAAGGACGGGAACTTTACCACCAGCCGTTTTATGACGATGGTTCGCACCCGGGATTGGAAACTCGTTCATTTCCTGGATGAGTCCTGGGGGCAGCTCTTCGATTTGAACGCGGATCCGCTGGAAGTGAACAATCTCTGGAATCGCAAAGACCACGCCACGAAACAGAACGAGCTGCTGGCGGTCCTACGCGAATGGCGCATTCGTGATGCCTACGAAAACGCGGCCGTCTGGGCTGAGTATCGGTAGGCGCTATGGTGTGTTCGAAAACTTGAGCCCGGCGAATACTCCCACAGATAGGGTGTTCCTCAATTCGTGGTGAACTGAATCTGCGGGAATAATGATTTTTTTCGAACGCACCCTGATCTGCAAGTCAGGTCAGGTGCGTTCGATGGCTCCAACCCACCCGAAGTGGGCGCGAAAGGCGGCATCAGGTTCCGGCACGTTTTGATCGGCGGAACTCCGGGTGATCTCACTGGTGTCAAACTCAGTGAAGCTGAGTTGCTCAACCTCGAAACACTTTCGAATCAGGCGCAGACGCTCAGGATCGAAGCCCATGGTGTCAGCGGCCACATGATCCACGGCGGCCGGGTGAGTGCCGGCAATGATCACGCCACAGGGTTTGGCGTCCGGTGCCATCGGACCGTTGCCTTCACCACCAATGATCCCATCCACCACGGCGAGATAGCGGAGCGGACGGGTTCGGCGATTGCCCGCACCGTCAAAGAAGAAGAGGCATTTGTTGAGATCCAGAACCATGCGCCAGCAGGTGTCATTGCCGTGCCAGTTGCCGGAGCGGACCACGGATTGGGTGTCACCAAAATACACCCGAGCGAGCTTCTTCAGGGGAACGAACACGCGGGAAAGGGCAGGGCGGTTTTTGAGGATTCGTTTGGCGCGGCCCATCCACGAGTGCTCCAACTTTGCCTTGGTGGTGGCTTTGGGGAATTGGTCGCCACCGTCATCGGGTGTTCCTTCGGTATGATGCGGCAGCCAGTTCTTGTTGGCGTTGATGCCGACCAGGTTCTTGAGCGCGCAGGTGAGCCCGACCTTTTTATGGGTCTTGAGCTTGGGGATGTTGATCAGGACATCCGCATCCATCGGCGTGCGACAGAGGAGATACTCATGTCGGGTGTCCTGGTGCATCCGGTTGGTTTCCTCCATGTCGAAGGAAGCACCATAAAGTCGGCCGAGTCCGTCGTAGCCGACAAACTCACTGGACTCGTTCAGCGCAACGCGGGTAGATCCGAGTGGATCTCCGGGCAATTCGATTTTGGAAACGGTCACGCCATCAACGGCATGCCATTCCTCGGGGCGTAGGTCCAACAGTTCGATCGTCGTGTCGGGAAACGATTCGCGACAGCGTGCGATCATCGCATCGAGTTGACAATACTCACGGATGCGGGCGAACGAAGAATCGGTCTGGGGTGCATCGCAAATGGTGATGGAACCGTTGCCATTGAGTTGCGCGGCCGTCCATCGGATCACCGCCTCAATTACGGTTGGATGCGTGACGACGTGTTCCCACTGGTCGGGACCGGGGTGGCGCTCGTCATGCTCTTTCACCCAGTTCGGTTTGAGGACCACGCGATCGCCCGGACGTACGTAATCCGCCGGCAGGTCGAGTTCCGCCAAGGCGGCGTGCACAGCCTCGTGAATCCGCTCGGAGTCCGAGTAGCTTTTGGGCGCTCGTTGTCGACTGACGAAATTGGGTCGGTGCCAATCCATTCTTAGGATTCTCCGGTGTCGGAATCGTTGGCCATCACGTCTTTGAACTCCGCGCCGATCGATTCGTTGGAACGATTCAGATCAGTACGTTGCTTGTTCTCGTCCATCATGCCGAGGTTGTCCGGTGACTCCCAGAAGAGGTAGAGTTCTTCGAGTTCGTCCGCGGGTTTGTCGTCGCGCTGTTCGATATGAAGTTTCAGTTCACACATGGAACGCGACCAGCGACCGGATTCGCGTATCCGACGATCGTCTTCCTGAAACACGCGCAGGAATGTGCCCGCTTTGTTTGCCTGCTCCTCATCATCGATCTCGAGCGCGACTTCACGTCCGTCGGAATGGCGTCCTCGCCAGCCGCCCGCGAGAACCTGACGGGCGACCCAGCGGGCATTGATGGAGAGCCAGACGAGAACGGTAAGGATCAGGGCGGCACCGATGAGCAGAAACGTTTTCATTCGTGCGGATTCAGACGCCGATGCCGATGACCTTGCTCATTGCTCCGAGTGTTCCCAGAGTCGAAACGTGGAGCAGGGTTTGGATGAACGGGATCTGGATGCAGATAATCAGGATGACAAATCCATACTGCGCCATGCGTGCGTAGGTTGCCTCTTTCATCCGGATAGCGTGCTTGAGTACATGGGATCCATCCAGTGGTGGGATGGGCAACAGATTAAAGAAACACAGAAAAAGACTCAGGGTGGCTACCCTGAACATCGTTTCACTGAGTGCTTCAATTCCCAATCCCATGGTAAGGCGTAGAACCACGAGACAGATGAAGGCCAGGATGATGTTCATCGCCGGGCCCGCCATGGAGACGAGAATATCATCGCGGCGCCAGTTGCGGAAATTATGTGGGTTGACCATCACGGGGCGACCCCAGCCGATGATAAACGCCCCCAAACCCGAGCCACTGGCGCCAATCAGCACTGCCAGAAGTGGAAACCCAATTGTGCCGATGGGGCAGATATGAGCCTGCGGATTCAAAGTCACCCGTCCCTGGCGGAGCGGCGTGTCGTCGCCACATTTCACCGCCACCCAGGCGTGTGCCCACTCATGGACGGTGACGATCGGGATGAAGCAGAGCCACATGATCAGCCCGTCCATTAGCGCTTGTTGATTCATCGGCGTTGAATTTAGGCGGAATCCCGGAGGAGACAATCGGATTCGAAATCAAGCGGTAACGATTCAGGAGAAATCGGCCAATTGTAACGAACGCCCAAGCAGGATGGTTCGGCGGTTGGTCCGGCGTGATTCTATCTGGGGTTGCACGTACGGCATTGGAGGCACCTTGTTGGAGTTCGTGCTTTAGCGTGCTGAGCCTGAAGGGCTCGAACAAGCTCGCGCCCGCATGCTAAGCGTGCACTCCAACCGGCATCAGGTTCGCACCGCCCGTTTGCAATTACGCCCTGGTTGGTCCACGTGCACAGTCCCGGCTTGCAGAGTCGCAGGGTTACTGCTGGAAAACTCGTTTCCGCTTTTGAATTTGGCGACGAATCAGAGGCCTTTGACTTCCCAACCTTCGCGGTAGTCGGATTTCACCAGCTTGTTTGCCTTCTTGGAATTCGTGAATTTGAGATTCTCGGAATCCCACTTCAATTTCGTGCCAGGCAGGAGCAGGGCCACGGTGCCGAGGAGAACTGTCTCGGACATGGGACCGGCATAACTGAAATCGCAGACCGTGCCCTTGACTTTGCCGAGGACGTTGTCGACGAATTCACCGTGGTGATCGGTGGCGGCCGGAGGATCGATCTTCTCGGCTGTGAGTTTGCCATCCCGGTAGATCTTGGGAAACGGATCGCCACCGTGATTGGCGGTGATGACGCCTTTTGTTCCCACGATGAGCGAACCCATTCGCGGAACATTCTTGCTGCCACCAACCAGCTCCGCCAGTTCTGCTCCCGGGACTTCCTTGCCGTCATACCAGGTGTAGGGGATGTCGCCGTCGGTGAATGAATTTCCGGCGAGCCGGTATTCGACGCGGCCATCGAGGGGCCAGCTGTCCTCGTCAACCGGAGAGGCACCAACGGATTTCACTTCCGTGACCGTGGGATTGTCGAGGCCCTTGCACCAGGGATGAACAATATGACAGGCCATGTCGCCGAGCGTGCCGGTTCCAAAGCCGATGCGCTTGCGCCACTGGCCAGGATGAAATTCGCCCTTGATGTACGGCCGCATCTTGCCGACGCCGATCCATTGGTCCCAATCCAACCCTTCCGGAACCTCGGTCGCAGGCCCGAGTGGCTTGGTCGCGCCCCATGATTTGGGACACATGCTGTGAATCGCGACGATTTTGCCGATGACTCGTTGCTGCAACGCCTTGGCGGTCGCCTTGTTGCCGCTGCCAGAGGCGAGTTGATTCCCCATCTGCGTGATCAGTTTGTGCTCGGCGGCATAGCGGGTGATGGCCCGTGCCTCGTCAAGCGTGCGCGTGAGGGGTTTCTCGCAGTAGCAATGTTTGCCCAGCTGCATCCCGCTCATCGAGATCGCGGCGTGCATGTGATCAGGCGTGCCCACGACCACCACATCGATGTTCTTCTCTTCCTTCTCCAACAGTTCGCGCCAGTTGAGGTAGATCTTCGATTTGGAAAAATGCTTTTTGACCTTGTCCGTCCGCTTCTCATCCACCTCTGCAACTGCGACCAGATTGGTGCTCTTGTGCTTCATCGTGGAGGAGATGTCACCGAAGGCGCGACCATTCCCGCCGAACGCAGCGACCTGCACAGTCTGGCTGGGCGTCTTGCCGGCGGCAGCGGTTTTCCAACCGATGAATGGGAAAGCGATCGAGGCACCAGCAGCGGTGCCGAGGAAGGAACGGCGTGATAGGGATTTCATGGGGCATACGCTAGGATGAGTCGGTTGGGTTGAACAGCGGAAAGTATGGGGATGCGTTCTGCACCCGCGCGTTCGGGATGGGCACGAGAATCGCGAAACAGCCGTCAACCTCTACGAGCCTGATCACATAGCATCCCGGCAAATGTGGGGAGGTCATTTGCGCATCAGTAAGCTTGCGGACGGGGTGGGGTTTTGCGAATTTCCAGCATGCATTCCACTTTGAACTCTCGACGAGACTTTCTTCGCACTGCGGCAGCTGCCTCTGCGGTCGCCGCTTTTCCCTTTGCTTCGAGTGCGGCTGAGCCGGATCTGAACGGTCGTATCTTCAAGACTTTGAAGATTGGGATGATTCGCGTGAAAGGCTCTTTGACCGATAAATTCAAGGCGGCGAAAGCGGCTGGGTTCGAAGGGGTCGAATTGAATGCGCCGGGCATCGATGTGAAAGACGCGATCGCTGCCTCCAAGGCGGCGGGGCTCCCCATCGATGGCACGGTCAATTCTGGCCACTGGCAGGTGCGGCACACCGACGCCAGCGCGACGGTTCGCGCCAACGCGCTCAAGAGTCTGAAGGAGGGATTGATTCAAACCCGCGAAATCGGTGGTCACACCTTGTTGCTCGTCGTGGGTCACGGCAAAGACGGCGCGGAGAAGGATATCTGGGACCGGTCGATTGAGAACATTTCCAAGGCAGTTCCTTTGGCTGCGGAATTGGGTGTGACCATTGCGATCGAGAACGTCTGGAATCAGTTCTGTTACGATCACGGTGGAGATTCCACTCAGTCCGCGGACAAATTCGTCGATTACGTGGATGCGTTTGATTCCCCCTGGGTCGGCATGCAATTTGACCTGGGTAACCATTGGAAATACGGCGCGACCGGCGACTGGGTCCGTAAGCTGGGCAAGCGCGTGGTCAAGTTGGACATCAAAGGTTTCTCCCGTGAGAAGGGTAAGTTCACCAAGATCGGAGAGGGCGATGTTGATTGGAAGGACGTGAGCAAGTCGCTGCACGAAATCAATTTTCACGGCTGGTGCGCCGCCGAGGTTGGTGGCGGTGATCTTGATCGTCTGAAAGAAGTCGTGGCCAATATGGACTTGGCGTTCGGACTGAAATCAGCCGGCTGATACGGTTTTCGATCTGTTTGTGGGGAGGATATCCGCTGAGTCAGTGGGATGAATCTCGCGGAGTTTGCCGATCATCTGCAATCCGACGGGGCGTTGGTATTCCGATCCGCGGACTCGTTGCTTGAAACCGGTGAGACAATCGCGACTGCCACCCTGGCGATTGAGTGTTGAGATGCTCGTCGCCGTCTCGAGATGGCCCATGATCCGCCGACGCTGAATCGTGAACAGAGTCTGTGGGCGGCCCGGTTGTTTTATCGGGCCGGGAGCAGAATCTGAGGATTGGATCTCCGCCCAAAACGCGGCTTGATCCAGTCGCGTTCCGATCTGTCCGGTCTTTGATTCACACCACGCCGTGGATTTGAAAGGATACGGCATGCCAGATGAAGCAAAGCGATCAATACGGACCGGAGTCTTGGAAGACTGGGAACGGGTTGCCGATTTCAATCGGCGGCTGGCGATGGAGACCGAGGGGAAAGAATTGCCCGAGCAGACGATCAGTGCCGGCGTGCGCGCGGTGCTCGGGGATTCTGATCGCGGGATCTACTACTGCGCCATTGCGGATGGTGAACTTGTGGGGCAGCTCATGATTACGCGCGAATGGAGCGACTGGCGGAACGGCTGGTTTCATTGGATCCAGAGTGTCTACGTGGAGGAGAGCTTCCGGGGGCAGGGGGTTTTCAGTTCCCTTTATCGGCACGCTGAAGACATTGCGAAGAAGGATCCTGAGGTCTGTGGGCTCCGGCTCTACGTCGAGAACGACAACACCAAGGCACAGGAGGTTTACTCCCGTTTGGGAATGTCGGAGACGCACTATCTGTTGTTCGAAATAGAATTCTGAGTTTGGAAAGATTGGAATTTGTGGGCTGATGAGTTTGCCCGCACTCTGCGCGGATGATTCGTTGTTCGATTATTTTCGGCCTGTTGCTCGGCCTTGGTGTTTCCGTCTCCGCTGCCCGGCCCAACATCGTTCTCGTGATGACGGACGATCAGGGTTGGGGACAGATGGGGTATTACCAACATCCGGTGTTGAAGACGCCGAATCTCGATGCGATGG
>JBLFYM010000043.1:0-41568 GCA_047608975.1 Limisphaerales bacterium
ACCGTCTACGCATGGTTTGATCCGGCTCACGCCAGGATTCTACCTCGGAGCAGTGGACGTGAGTCCGCTCAAACTTTGCTCCACCGGCATCGCCAATCCTAAGCACGAGTCCTAATAGCCCAGTTTCTTGAGCTTCTCCAACTTTGGGGGAATGGCGAACTGGCAATACCCGTTGCCGGGGTTTTGGTTGAAGTAGTCCTGATGATAGTCTTCCGCGGGCCAGAATTTTTCTTCGGCCGTGATCTCGGTCACGATCGGATCTGAAAAATTCGGTTGCGCCTGCTCAAGCGATTCCCGGGCGATGCGTTCCTGTTCCTCGCCGACGAAGTAGATCGCCGAGCGGTATTGGGTTCCGCTGTCGTTCCCCTGACGGTTCAGGGTGGTGGGATCGTGGACGGTCCAAAATACCTTGAGGAGTTGTTCGATACTGATCTGTTCCGGATCAAAGGTGATCTGGATCACCTCGGCATGGTTCGTGGTTCCGGTGCAGACCTGTTCGTAGGTCGGATTCTCCACGGTCCCGGCCATGTAACCGGAGACGACTTTTTCAACTCCGGGCAGCCGCAGAAAAACTGCTTCCACACACCAGAAACAGCCACAGGCCAGGGTCAATTGTTGCTTGCTCATCCCAGGAAGATACGGGACTCAGTTCTCAAAGTCCTTCAGTTTTCGCAGGCCGATTCGGAATGGGATCCAGCCGACGATGAAGGAGAGAGAGATGAAGGCCGTGATCGAGGTGGTCACGATGATGGGGTCAGCGACCAATCCCTCCCGTTTGCCCCAGGGCGTTCCGGCGGCCAGTATGGCCACGCTCCCCACGATGTAGAGAAAGCTGAGGACGAGACAGAAGGTGCCGCCGAATCCGCTGACGATTTTGCCGGGGTTGTCCTCCCGGAAATTGGGGAACAGCACGCCGAGGCCCATTGCCATCCCGTTCAGGGTCACGGTCATGACCGCGATCGTGCCGATAAAGTACATGGTGCGCTGGGCGTCCATTTTCAGGAAATGACAGGAGAGACCGATCAGGCCGAGGGTGACGACTAGCGAGCCGATGGTGGACATCGCGAACTTGGTCTTCACCACGCGCTCCAGTCCGAGCGGCGACATGCCGACAATCCAGACCCGTTTGCCTTCCAATGAAAACTGCGGGAACACGAAGCGGGTTGTCAGCGTTGCCAGGTTCAGGGAGCAGGCAAACAGATTGAGGAAGGAAATCAGATGGAGCCAGTAGGGGTTGCTCAATTCCCGGGTGAAATGTCGCAGGTTCAGAATGTAGACCGTCAGCAGACCGAAGAGCATGATGGTCTGTCCCCATTGCGTGGTGTCGCGCCAGAACATGCGGACATCCTTCACGATCAGGATCCGGACATCGGGCTTCAGCCAAGGCAAGAGTCCAAAGAGCCTCTCCATGAATCCGCGCGGATAGTCGAACTCGGCACGACGCGCCTGCAGATCACGAAACCATTCCCACTGCCCCAGCATGTGTGCCCGGCTGTGCACGGAGGAGGAGGCGTTGTAGAACGGTTTGCCCATGCGGGTGAAGGCGAGCACTCCGAAGAACATCACGTGGCTCATCAGCACCATCAGATAGAAGATCGATACCGACTTCAGACCTTCGGCCCAACTCTGCACGCTGGATGAGAGCCAGTAGCTGGGCAGGCCGGGGAACTGCGAGAACTTGGTCTTGGCCAGGACGCGGTCGAGCACGGCCAGGACGCGGGCCTCGATGGCATCGTCGTCCAACTGTTCGGGCTGCAGCCAATTTCGGATGACGAAGACGAATATCCCAAAACAGCAGAGCAACAGAATCTGAAAACCTCGCCGATCCATCAGGCGCGCCAAGGTCACCGCCAACCAGGATCCGAACACGGCTGGCAACATGATAAACGCGATCACCAGGACGGTGGTCAGCACGAAGAAATCCCATTCCGCCTTCTGTACCAATCCGTAGGCGGCCAGCATGGGGGCGATCAGAAACAGGAATGCCCAGGACGCCAGCATCGTGGATTCGATGAATTTCCAACGATAGATCGTGCGCATCGACACCGGTGCCGTAAGCAGAAATGCGGTCTCGCGGTTCCGGAACAGATTCGTGTAGCTGATGATCAGGTTGCTGAACAGCAGGAGCATGAAGAGCACGGCGAAGAGGAGGAAGATCAACCGCTCCACCAGCAGTTCGCCGATCCCGGGAAAGTTCCGGATGAACTCCAGCCCCTTGTAGAACAGAATGAAGGTGACGTAACCGTAGCCCGCCAGAAAAGTCGCGATGACCACCGACAAGATCTTCGATTTCTTGCCGATCGACAGCAGCTTGCGCCACATCTGCAGGACGTTCACCCGCATCAGCAGGAACAATCCGTCCCACTCGCTCAGGTGCGGACGTAAGTTGGCTTCCGTGCTCATTCGTTGACTGCTTCGGGAGCGCGCTGCTCGGTGAGGTTGGCAGCCTCCCGGGTGATGGCCAGGAAGGAATCCTCCAGCAGACCGTCGGAACCGCTGCGTTGGCGCAGTTCATCCAGCGTCCCGATGGCGACAAATTTTCCGAGGTTGATGATGCCGATGCGATCGGCGATCTGCTCGGCCACGCTCAGTTGGTGGGTCGAAAGGAAAACCGTCATGCCCTGTTCCGAGCGCTCCTTGAGAATGTCCTTCACCACGCGCGCATGATGCGGATCCAGACCGACCATCGGTTCATCGATGACGAACACCTCCGGATCGTGCATCAGCGCGGAGGCAATCGCGACGCGCTGACGGGTACCGTGGGAAAGGCCCTCGATCGGTTTGCGCAGGAAAGGCTCAAGGTTGAAGCGCGGGATCAGATCGCGCCCGGTCGCCTGAATCTTTTCCTCCGGCATCTTGAACATCTGGCCCATGAAGCGGAAGAACTCCCACGGGGTGAGCTTCTCGTAGAGGAAAGGAAAGTCCGGCACATACGCGAGGCGTTTGCGGACTTCCAACGGATCTTTCTGCACGTCGAATCCGGCGACCTTGACAGTGCCGGAGGTGGGCCGGATGAGTCCGGTGATCATCTTGATCGTCGTCGTCTTGCCGGCGGCGTTCGGGCCGAGCACGGCGAAGAATTCACCCTTGGGTATCACCAGTGAGACATCGTCCACGGCGGTCAGATCACCAAAGCTCTTGGTAAGGTTGGAAAGTTCAATCATGGGAGTTCAAAGCAGCAGCAGGCGCGCGTTGCGGAATTCAATCTTGTTGGGGAGGGTCACCCGCAGGATTTCACCGATCCGGCTGATATACACGTTCGCCGCGCGCTGGTCGGGGAGGGTGATGGTGATGCGGTAGCAGCGCAGGCGGGAATGACCAATTTTCAGCCAATCCTGAAAGCTTTCGATCCTGATGCCGACCTTGAGCAGCGCCCCGATATTGAAGCGGGGATCATCGCTCAGGCCGGCCATGCCGCCCCCGAATCCGGTGAGCAAGCCCCCGGCGAACTGCGCCAGTGGGAGCGGTCCGAAGAGCTTGCCGGCAATGGCTGAAGGATCACGCAGCTCATCGAACGTGAACAGATGTTCCGTCAGCCGGTCGCTGTCGATCCAGTTGATGCGCAGCGTTTCATTGGTGGCGTTGGCCAGGACCTGAAATTTGATGGGTTTCTGGTGCAGGCCAAATTCGAAAGTCTGCCACTCGTTGTTGGTGGAGAAGTTTGCCGACATGTCGAAATTGACATTGCCGTAGTCCTTGCCAAGCAAGAGATGACCGCTGCGGATATCGACCAGGTAGTTGGCCGGATTGCGGACCATGCCTTCAGTCATGTACAACACATTGTTGGTGGAGGTCTCAGTATCCAACTCCACGGCCTCGGCAGACCAGCGCATGCTCCCGAGCCGTTTCTTGTCCTGAAACATGTAGAGAAACGACTCATCCGGCGCCCGAAGCATCCGGCCCCAGACCATTTCGAGCGGCACTTTCGCTCCCTCGGCATCAACCTGTTTGAAGTCCTTCTGATACAGCTGATAGTTCATCACCAAGAAAAACACGGTGATGATGGCAAATGGCAGATGACGGATCATTGATAAGTTCAGAGGGGTTTTACGACCGGGAATTCCCGAGTCAAGCGGGATTCCCCGGAGAGGCCGGCACAAAAAGTTCCCGACCATCGGGCGAGGGGTCTTGGGAAATTGATTTGACTGGTGTGCGCAACCCTTACTCAGGGCCACCCTCGCGGCCCCGGTCGTCCTCGTTCTTGCGACCGCGCTCACCACGTTGATGTTGCAGGGTTCGAACGATTTCGTGGAGTTCTCTCACCTGTTGTTGCAGCTGCTCGACGGCCTTCTCCAAGTGATCATGGGCGTTGCCGTGTTCGTCGCGGTTTCCCGGATGTTGTCGGGCGAGCGCTTCGGCTTCCTTAAAGATGACTTGGGCTTCGCGATGTTTGCCGGCGAGTTTAAGATTCTCGGCGGCTTCGCGGAGATGCATCACCCGGCGCTCAAGTTGTTCGACGTCTCCATCATGGTCACCTACACGACTGCGCTCACGATCACGATTGCGTTCGCCGTGCTCAGCTTCGCCACGCGGCCCGCGGGCGCGATGTTCGTTCGCCAGATCACGTCGTATTTCCGCGATTTTCCGCTCCAGCTGGTGCGCTTCGTCCTTGCGACCGGCGTGCTTCAGTTCCTCAAGTTCCGCGTGAAGTTTCCGGAGCACTTGTTCGGGACCTGGCGCGCCGCGCTCCCGTCCTTCGGCGTGTTTGCGACCGGGACCGTCATGCGCGCTGCGCGCCTCGCCTTCCCGTCCCCGCGCTTCGCTTGCGTGCTCGCGTTCTGGATGCTTGGTCTCGCGGGCTTCCCGCCCTTCAGCGGGTTCGCGGTTCGAGCGTTTCACGCGCTCGTCTTCAGCGCTGACGAAGGTGATTGCGCCGGCGGAGAGGGTGGCGATGAGAAGAGAGGATTTTAGGAGGTTCATGGGTGTTTGGGGAAAACATGGAACTTTTACACAAGTGAATGGTGTGTCAACGCTCAACGGCAAGCCCGAACTCCAACGGCTTCGTGCCCAATTCACTGCTTCCTGTAGTCACCTGAAGTGGACACAGGAATGGAGACATGGGAATGGCAGATCGTTCTTCACAATTCCTTTGTCTCATTTTGCCTGCGGCTCCGCTGCTCCCGGGGACGAGTGCGTTGCAGACCTACTTCGGTTTCGCTTGACTGCACAGTGTTCGTCGCACATTCAGATATCCATCTTTAACATGAAACGACACGTTCAATTACTCGCTGTTTCGCTCACCGCGTTGATCGCTTTTACGAAGCCTGTTCTGGCGGGCAAGGCGGATCGGACTTTCGATATTTACTGGGTGGATTCGGAAGGTGGCGGATCGACCTTGATGGTCACACCGGCCGGGGAATCTGTGCTGATCGATACCGGCAATCCGGGTGCCCGCGATCCGGGACGGATTGTGAAGGTGTTGAAGGAGGAGGCGGGCCTGTCGCAGATCGATCATCTGATCATCACCCATTGGCATGGCGATCATTTCGGCGGTGCGGCGGGCATCGCAAAACTCGTGCCCGTGGTCAACGTCTATGACAAGGGACTGCCGGAGAAAAATCCGGACAACCGTCCGAGTGACGCCCTTTGGCGGCGGGTGCGAAAGCCCTATGCCGAAATGAAGATCACTGGCAAGCGGACGACGGTGAAAGCCGGCTCGCGCATTCCCCTGAAACAACCCGGGTTCAAGGGCGCGCCACTTCTGGAAATTCGGATTTTGGCCGCGAACCAGAAGGTTGTTTCCCCCGGCCGCAATCAATTGCAGGTGAACCAACGCGACGTGCCGGCGGATAACCCAATCGATCGCTCAGACAATGCCAATAGCGTGGTGTCGCTGATCAAGTGGGGTGGCTTCCGATTCTTCGATGGCGGCGACGTGACTTGGAACGTCGAGAAAAAGTTGGTGTATCCCCACAACGTGGTGGGGCGCGTCGATATCTATCAGGTCAGTCATCACGGCTTGGCGTCCAGCAACAACCCGCTCCTGGTCACGAGCCTGGAGCCCACCGTGTCGGTCATGAACAACGGCCAGACGAAAGGTGCGAGTGAGGTGAGCATTGGCGCTCTGCGGGCGACAAAATCGTTGGAAGCAAGTTACCAGATTCACGAAAATATGCGGGAAGATTCGCACAACAACGTGAAGGACAAGAACTACATCGCCAACCACGGAAAGCTGAATGCCAAGTGCGAGGCGCATTTTATCAAATGCCAGGTCGCCCCGGACGGAAAGTCCTACACGATCA
Organism: Limisphaerales bacterium; assembly: GCA_047608975.1. GTDB lineage: Bacteria > Verrucomicrobiota > Verrucomicrobiia > Limisphaerales > JAYPXF01. The sequence continues at coordinate 6,243 of JBLFYM010000043.1, forward strand.
TGGTGCATTCCCGCGGACATTCGCGGACCTTCGATACCACGGTGAAGTAGTGGCGATGGTGCGGGTTGCCCGGTGTCGGATCTCCAATGTTACCTTCTCAAATTTAGAAAATACTGTTCCTTGTGGTCGGCGCTCTCGCGAGCGCCAGCGTTGGAGTTCACACTTTAGTGTGCGGGCGCGAACTTGTTCGAGCCTTTCAGGCTTAGCACGCTGAAGCGTGAACTCCAACCGGGTGCTGGCTCGGTCGATATTTGGAGCCGCGATTGTCTTGCCGCCGTAACAACCCGCATCCGCATAGCCGAGATCATCCGCCATGATGAAGATGATGTTTGGGCGGCTAAGGCTGAGGGCTGAAGAGCAGTGCGGCGATAAGGGGCGTTGCTTTCAGGGCTCGAATCGCCGGGCCGATCGGTTGACGTTGATCTCCCATTGATCCCATGCGGCGGTGAGTTTCTTCACTCGGTCAGGAAATTGACCGGCGAGGTTGTTTGTTTCGGCGAGGTCGGTGGTGAGGTTGTACAGTTGGGCATTCTTTCCGGTGACGCAGAGTTTCCATTCGCCTTCGCGAACCGCGCGGTCTCGGCTGGTGCGCCAGAAGAGCGTTCGCTTTGGGAGTGGTATTCCGTGTTCCAGCAGCGGCAACAGGTCTATGCCATCCAGTTGCATCTGACTGGTATTCGCGCCTGCAAGATGGGCGAAGGTTTGAAAAAGGTCGGTGGAGTGAGCGGTGGCACCGGTTGTTCCAATTCGGATATTTCCCGGCCAGAACGCAATGAAAGGAACGCGATGACCGCCTTCGTAGAGCTGGCTTTTTTGACCACGCAGAGGGCCGTTGCTGGAAATGTTCCTGAAGTTTTTTCCGTAGGTCAGATACCCGCCGTTGTCTGAGGTGAAGATAACGAGCGTGTTCTCCTCAAGTTTCCATCGCTTCAGGGCTGACATGATTTTCCCCACGCCGCGATCCAGTGATTCGATCATCGCGGTGACGTGAGGCGCGACATTGCCGGGGTTTGGGATGATTCCCCATTTGTCGGCGTGATAGCTTTTTCCCTGCTCGCGATGCGGTGGATCGTCCGGGCCCTGCCAGGGGAAATGAATTGCGAGGTGCGGGATATAGAGGAAGAAGGGCTGGGAGCGATTTCGCCGGATAAACCCGACGCCATGGCGCGTGAGCAGATCGGTGGTGTATCCGGATTCTGGGGCGAGCTTGTCATCGCGCCACCAATCTGCGCGACCGGATCGATCAACATGGGTGTGGAAATCGCCGTCGCCTGATCCGAGTCCGCGAAATGCGTCAAAGCCTTGGTTGGTGGGGAGGAACGGAGGCTGGTAGCCGAGATGCCACTTGCCGAAGCACGCAGTTGCGTAGCCTTGCTTTTGCAGGACTTCGGCGATGGTCACCGCTTCCAAGGGTAGCCCCGAGTTGTAGTCCCGCTGGCCGGATATCGCGCCGTCAAATTTGCGGCCGAAGCGCTGTTGATACATTCCCGTGAGCGTAGCCGCTCGGGTGGGTGTGCACATCGCACCCGAGGAATGAAAATCAGTGAACCGGAGTCCCCCGGCCGCCAGGGCGTCGATGTTTGGAGTCCGGGTGACCTTGTTGCCGTAGCAGCCCAAGTCGCCGTAACCGAGATCATCCGCCATGATGAGGACGATGTTCGGAGGGCGATCGGCCGCGCCGATTTCGGGTATCGGTGGACCGAAGAATTGGACGATCAGGAAAATTAGCAGCGGTGAACCTTTCATGTTCATCACTTTTTCACAGCTTCTCCAGCAGCGGTTTGAGTTCGCCCAGAATCGCCTCCACGCGGGCCCGCTCCGGTGCTTTGAATCGGTGAAACGGTTCCGCCATAAAATCGCTGCAAATGCCGCGGATCGAGAGTGCGCTCTTGGTGGCTTTGATGAAGCGGGATGAATACTTTCCGGTTTCGTAGATTTGCTGAAGCGCTTCAATGGCTGCTTGGAGCGGAACCAGCGCGGCGGTGTCTTCTTCCTTCGCCGCGCGACATGTCTTCACAAAGAGTTCCGGAAAGATGTTTGCTCCGCCGCTGACTCCGCCATCTCCGCCGAGGCGAATCGCATCCACCAGGAGATGTTCCGGCCCGACGTGGAACTGCCAGTCAGGTCGTTCTTGGCGCAGTCCGATCAGTTTCGCGAAGTAGTCGAGATCCCCGCTGCTGTCTTTGACGCCGACGATCTTTTCGTGGCCGGAGAGCCGTTGCAGTGTTTCCAGTTCGAACCAGACCTTCGTCAACGACGGCATGTTGTAGAGCATCAGGGGCAGCGGCAGTTCCGGAATCATGTGGTTCACGTAGTCGACCAGTTCGGTCTGTCCGGCCGGGAAGTAGTAGGGCGTGGTGAGCACGAGCGCGTCCGCGCCGGCATCCGCAGCGACTTTGGCCAAAGCCACAGATTCGATGAACGCGGTGTCAGTGATCCCGACAAAAACCGGCACCCGCCGGTCAATCTGCCGGCACACCCGCTCAATCATTTCCCGTCGGAGGCGGTAGCTGAGGCTTGGCGCCTCGCCGGTCGTTCCGAGAATGAAGACGCCTTTGACGCCGCCGGTGATGACGTGTTCGAGCAGGCGGCCGAGACCATCGACATCGAGCGTGTCACGATCCGCCAGCGGAGTGACGAGTGGCGGAATGATACCGTTAATTCTTTGCATGTATTTTCTGGGATACAGCCAGGTGCGAATTCATCCCGACTTACGCTGAACAGAGGATCTCCCGAGCCAGCAACTGATCCGGGAGTCGACAAATGTATCACCTACTGCTGGAGAAGCCAATCGATGCCGCCGCTGGATTTTCTATTGCTGCCCGACAGCTTGTCGCTCTGCTTGGCGACCTGATAGATCCGGGAGGCGAGACCGCTGGGACGTTCGGAGATCCAGGTATTGTGCGGCGCGCTCAGGGCGATGAGGCCGGGAACGTCACCATACTTCGCGCCGCCGGGAATGAAGTCGGGGTGGCGGTAGTCGGTAAGTTTGCCGAAGCGGAACGAGCGCGTGTTCGCGGCGAGGTTGTTGATGGTTCCGCCCGCCATGGCGCGAGCGGCGGTGGCGATCGGACCAGTTCCGTCCAAGGCCACGAGATCCAGGGTCTTGTTCCCGTGTTTGTCACCATCAATGTAACTGGCGAGACTCATCACATCGTGAACGCGGTGGGCAAACAGCGTGTGGTTGTAGCCCTGGGTGTAGCCGGCGAATTCGCGTTTGTTTTCCACCTGCCGGGTCTGCTTGATTGGTTTGCCGTCCGCGAGGAACTCGCCCTGGAGAAAGAGGTCCGCGCCCACGACCGTGTGGCCGGCTTCGAGGAGTCGTTTTACCCCGGCGACCGGTTCGCCATTCGCGTTGAAGAGTCCTGATTTTCCATTTTCTGTCAGCCAGATCGTGGTGCGACCGGCCCAGTCATTCGGATACAACCACATGACCGGAATCTGTTCGCCATGAGTTTCATTGCGGAGAATGCCGCCCATCTGGACATAGCTGTCGTGTTTGTCCTTCACCATCAGGTCCCATTCGACTTTGCCGGCATCGGCGAAGCGACGACCGATCAGGACTTCCCATGCTCCGCCATAGACGCGGCGGAATTCGGCCAATGATTTTTCTGCGGGCTTGAGTGTCTTCGCCTCGTCTTTGGTAAGGGTCCGGACAAGTTCGAGTTCAAAGGCTTCGCCCGATTTCGGTTTCGGATGTTTGGCGTCCCACACGGTGATCTCCGGTTCCGGACGAAACTGGAAGTCCTGCTCGATGATCGGCGTCTTGTGCCCAAGTTTGAAATGCGTGTTCACCCACATATACATCTGGGCGCGGGTCACGTAGTTGTAATTGTGTTTGAAGTGTTCCCCGCGAATGAGTTTCACGCCGTTCTTGTTGCCGAGGAATTTGTAGAGCTCCTGAAGTTCAGGGAATCCTTTGATCGCAAGTTCGCGGGTCCAATCGTCGGCGCAGTTCATGATCTGGGGTTTGGGGGCAAAGAGGGCGGCGAACTCCACGTTACCGGTGTTGACGCGCAACAGGCTCGAGTTCTCACAGGTGCAACCGCCCTGCATGGCGGTGGAAACCATCACCATCGGCATGCTCAGCGCGATTCGGTCGTCGATGGCCGCGAGGAGCATCGTTTGGGTGCCGCCGCCGCTGGCTCCGGTTACGGCCAGTCGCTTGGGGTCCACGTCGGCGAGCGTCTCCATGAAATCGACGGCGCGAATGGAGTTCCAGGATTGGATGCCCATCACGTTTTGCATATGCGCCTCGGCCTGCGGACTGAACAGGCCCCAGTCCTTGGTCTTGTTCATGTGCTCGCGTTGTTTGGCGAACTTATGGACGAGGTCAAAGCTCAGCTGCTTGCTGTCCGCGTAGCCGACCATGTCATACGAAAACACGACGCATCCCATGCGCGCCAATTGCACGCTGCGCGCCTGAATGTGGTTGCGACCACCGTTCTCGAAACGTTCCGCGCCAATGATGATGTCACCCGGAACGCGCGCCTGGTGATCGTAGAACCGGCCTTCCTTCCAGTGTCCGTGAGGGCAGATGATTCCTGGCACCTTCCCCTTGGTGTTCTTGGGCCGATAAAGATTCCCGGTGACGTAGAACCCTGGGTAGCTTTCGAAAAACACTTTCTCGATGGTGTAGTCGCCTTCGTCAATCAACCCGTGGATGACCGCGTTCAGCGGCGTGCGCGTTGGCAAAGGCCAGATTCCCTGGGATACCATAATCTGGCGTTTCACAAACTCGGCCCGCTGTTTCCACTGGTCCTTCGAATGGGGCGGAGTCAGCGGAAAGTAACCGTTCAGATCCTTCGGCGCTGCCAGGCGTGCATCATCTGGCAGCTTGCCTTCTGGAAGGACTCGGGTCTCGGCGGCTGCAGACAGTGCACTTGCTATCGCAAACGCCAGCAAGGCGACCTTCAGTGGGGGTATTCGCATGGGGCGTTTATTGTGCTATGGCCCTTTCGAGGCGAGCGAAAAACTGCGCGGATTTTGACCGGGGCAAGTGGTTTGAAATCCGTCCGAGTCGGAACCCACAACCTGCCAGCCGTTCATTTTGGGGAGTTTGGATACCCCTGATCAACCGAACGCCATGGTGTCAGATTTTGGTTCTTAGTCGTGCGTCACGTCGCGTTCGTCGCCTACCGAATCTGCAGGGGGGGAATCGGAAAATGAGCTCCGGAGCCGATTCGGCGGCGACGGTGGAGCCGATACCGGGAACCTTGGCCGAATCCCTGCCGCCAGATCATGTCTCCGTTTGGGTTTGGGATGTTGCGCCGATCCATCTCGGAACAGCCAAGAAATCCTGCTTTCGATGTTCAGTCTGAATTGGACAGGTGTCGTGCGGCGCTCCGGGAGGGCGGCAAACCGGACTGAATCCGGCCACTCAGTTCAACAATTCCTGCTCGCGAATAACTTCTTCCACCCCCGGCTTGCTTTCTGTCCTGGAAATCCGTACCCATAAATCCCCGGAAACCGCATTGTCGGTTTCCGGTTGTTTTTTTATGAAATACGTTTTTGTAACCGGTGGTGTGGTGAGTTCGCTCGGCAAAGGGCTGACCGCGGCCTCTTTGGGCACTTTGCTTGAGAATCGCGGCCTCAAGGTCGCGCTCCAGAAGTTCGACCCCTACCTCAATGTCGATCCCGGCACCATGAGTCCTTACCAGCATGGTGAGGTGTATGTGCTGGACGATGGTGCGGAGACGGATCTCGACCTCGGCCACTACGAACGCTTCACCAACACCAAGCTGAGCCGCTTCAACAATCTCACCAGTGGGCAGGTCTACCAGACCGTTCTTAACAAGGAACGCGAAGGCAAATACCTCGGCAAGACCGTGCAGGTGATCCCGCACGTCACCGACGAAATTCAGAATCGCATCAGGCAGATCGCCGACGCTTCCGGCGCGGACGTCCTGATCACCGAGATCGGCGGCACCACCGGTGACATCGAAGGCCTTCCTTTTCTCGAAGCGATCCGGGAGTTCTACCTCGATGTCGGCCCCGAGAATGCGGTGTTTATACATGTCACCTACGTGCCCTTCATCAAGGCCGCCGGGGAACTGAAAACCAAGCCCACCCAGCAGTCCGTCGCCAAGCTTCGCGAAATCGGTATCGCGCCGCACCTGCTCGTCTGCCGCTGCGAATACCCGTTGGACAAGGAATTGCGCCGCAAGATTTCCCTCTTCTGCAACGTGCCCTACGAGGCTGTAATTGAAGAGAAGGACGTCGATCATTCCATCTACGAAGTACCGCTCATGCTCGAACGTGAGCGCATGGATGAACTCGTCTGCAAATACCTTCATCTGGACGTACCGCCGGCGGAAATGTCGGCCTGGCAGGAGATTATCCGCAAACTGATCGCGCCGCAGCATCGCGTGCGCATCGGGGTGGTCGGCAAGTACATCGGACTCCAGGACGCCTACAAATCGGTCTACGAAGCAACGATTCATGGTGGGGTGGCACATGATTGCGGGGTGGTTTTCGAGACGATCGAGGCCGAAGAGATCGAGAAGGAAGGCTGCGACAAGACGCTGCAAAAACTCGGTGGCATTCTGGTTCCCGGTGGCTTTGGCGAGCGCGGAACCGAAGGCAAGATCATGGCGGCGAAGTACGCACGAGAGAATAATATCCCGTATCTGGGCCTCTGCCTTGGCATGCAGATCGCGTGTATCGATTTTGCGCGCAACGTGCTCGGTCTGGAGAAAGCACACAGCACTGAATTTGATCCCGATACCCCGCACCCGGTGATCGCCCTCATGGACGAACAGCATAAGGTGACCAAGAAAGGCGGCACGATGCGCTTGGGTGCCCAACCCTGTAAACTCAAGCCCGGTTCAATGGCGGCTGAGATTTATGGGAAGGAAGAGATTCAGGAACGACATCGGCACCGGTACGAATTCAACATCGCCTATCGCGAACAGTTCGAGAAAGCCGGCCTCACCTTTGCCGGCACCTCGCCTGACGGTGACCTGATGGAACTCATCGAGCTGAACGATCATCCGTTCTTCATGGCCTGCCAGTATCATCCGGAATTCCAGAGCAAGCCGCACTCCCCACATCCGCTTTTCAAGGCCTTCATCGCCGCCGCCCACCAGTTTCAACACGACAAACCGATCTCATGATTTCATCGCCCGCCAAACTGGCCATCGCCCTGTTGATCACCCTCCTGGTGTCTGACGTTGCGGCGCAACGCCGCGGTGGCGGACGTTGGGTGCAGATGGAATCTTCCGCGCTGGCTGAAGGCTTTCGCGGCGTTACCACGGATGGAAAAGCCGTTCCCGGTCTGTTCGAAATCCGCGCCACCGGGGTGAGCACCAAACCGGTGGTCGCCGCCGCAAAGGCATTTCTGAACGGATTGACTGATGAGCAGGCGGTGAAAACGATGTACCCGGTGACCTCCGATGAATGGCGCAAATGGGGAAATGTTCACAGCTACGTCCGCCAGGGAGTCAGCTTCGAGGAGATGAATGACCAGCAGTGCGAACTGGCGAAGAAGCTCTTCCGCGCAAGTCTCAGTAATGCGGGTGTGCAGAAGACGCTCGGCATCATGAAGCTCAACGAGACCCTCGCCGAACTCACGAATCGCCACGATGAATACAGCGATCTGCTTTATTGGATCACGGTCATGGGCGAGCCCTCCGCCACCAAACCCTGGGGCTGGCAGCTGGACGGACATCACGTGATCATCAACTACTTCGTCCTCGGCGATCAGGTGGTGATGACTCCGGTCTTCATGGGGTCCGAACCGATCCGCGCGACCGCCGGCAAGTTCAAAGGCACCGAGGTGATGCAGGCGGAACAGGACAAGGGACTCGCCTTCATGAAGACCCTCACTCCGGCGCAACAGCGCAGCGCGATCTTCGAGCAGAAGGGCGGCACCAACAACAAACTCGAACTCTTTCGCGACAACACTGTGATGCCCTACGTCGGAATCAAAGCCTCGGAGTTCAACGCCAAACAGAAGCAGCAGTTCCTCGGCCTGATCCGCGAGTATGTCGGCAACATCAGGGGCGGCCACGCCAAGGTCCGCATGAGCGAGATCGAGAAGCATCTTGATGAAACGCGCTTTGCCTGGGCGGGAAAAACCTCCGATGACGCAGTGTTCTACTACCGTATCCACAGCCCCGTGGTGGTAATCGAATTTGATCACCAACGCCCGATCGCCTTCGCACGTTCAGGAACCCCGACCCGCAATCATATCCACACCGTCGTTCGCACCCCGAACGGCAACGACTACGGCAAACACCTCCTCCGCCGGCATCTCCGCCAGCATCATTCGAAGTAGGTTTTCCGTTGGAGTTCATGGGATCAACTCCAAAACCCAAACTTCAATTCTATATTCCGGGGGTGACCCCTTTACGATGTATTCGACAGCCGCCAAATACGAGCGGGAATGGACGGAGAGAAGGAGGCGTAATTTTACTCCAATGCAAGCGGAGGAAGAGTGAAGTGAGTGAACTCACGTTCGCTGCTACGGATTGTGGATTTGTCCGCTCGCTGCAATACGCTTTTCTTCTGGATCGAAAACCGGCAGAGACGAGATGATAATCACCGGAACCTATTGGCGGGTCGTTATGGCCGTTACATATGCGGGTTTGGCGCTGTCACTGACGACTCCTTGCGATGCGGCGGACGATCAGAAATTGACCACCCTCCAGACGGAGGTGAAGGAATCTTTCCGCAAAGAAGTGGGTGCGTTCGTGAAAAAATACTGCACGGACTGTCACGGGAAAAAGAGGAGGCGAGCCGGACTCAATTTCGAGAAGGCGCTCACCAACCCCGGCAATGTGACTTACCGAAAACATTGGAAGCAGGCGCTCGCCAATGTGCGGGCGCATGACATGCCTCCGGAAGGGAAGAAACAGCCGACAGAGGAAGAACGTCAGTTGTTTCAGACTTGGATCGGCAAGATTAAGTTTCTCAGCCCAAAGGATCCCGGTCTTTTTGTGATCCGCCGCCTGACCAAGGTGGAGTATGGCAACACCTTGCGAGATCTCTTCGGGGTCGATCCCTCGGTTGCTGACGACCTGCCGGATGAGGTCGCCGGGGAGGGATATCTGAATTCGCTGTCCCCGCTTCAATCAGAGCAGTTCCTCGGAATCGCCAACGAGGTGCTCGATCGGATTCTGTCGCCCGACGATGCTCCGCCCACCAAGGTGCAAAAGCGTCTGTTTGGTGAAACACCGGCGGCCGGCGCGGATCTTCGAGCCTCAGCGAAAGAGGTTGCCCAATCGCTGGCCCGCAGCGCCTATCGGAGACCGGTTGCGGAGCCGGAAGTAGACGTCTTGCTGGACGTGTTCGAGCTGGCCCGGAACAATAAGTTCACCTACCAGGCTTCACTGCGGCTCATGCTCAAGGCGATTTTGGTGTCACCTCAGTTCCTCTTTATCACGCCGGCTGAAGAGCTGGCATCGGATCTGACCATTGTTCCCCTGGATGACTATCAACTAGCGGCTCGTCTTTCGTATCTGTTGTGGTCGTCCATGCCTGATGCCGAACTGTCGACCCTGGCGGACAGTGGCAAACTTCATGAGCCGGATGTTTTGAAGGCGCAGGCGAAACGACTGCTGAACGATGATCGTTCCCGGGCGTTGTTCGATGGATTTGGTGCGCAGTGGCTTGGCCTGGGAGAATTGGAGAGCAAAACTTTCGACACCGCCAAGTTCCCGCAGATGACGACCGGGATGCGCTCGGCGATGTATGACGAAGCGCGTCTGTTCTTTGAAAGTATCGTGCGAGAAAACCGGAGCGTCGTGAGCTTTGTTGACGGTGACTACACCTTTCTCAACGGGACTCTCGCCACGATTTACGGATTGGAAAAAACCGTCTTTGGCCCGGAGATGCGCAAGGTTCAGCTGACCAATCCCAATCGAGGTGGAATTCTCGGAATGCCCGGCATTCTGGCAACAACCTCGTTTCCCAATCGCACCAGTCCGGTCAAACGCGGTGTGTGGGTGCTCGAACAAATTCTCGGGGAACACGTGCCGCCCGCCCCGCCGAACGTTCCGGCCCTGGAAAAGCAGGACCAGAAGAAGATCGAAAATCTGACTCTACGTCAACGGACCGAGCTGCACGTGAGCAATCCCACCTGCGCCAATTGCCACAAAATTCTCGATCCGATCGGTTTTGGCTTGGAGAACTTCGATGCCATCGGACGCTGGCGTGAGCAGGATGACACGGGCGGCGCGATTGACGCCACGGGTGAACTGCCGGGTGGAAAACGCTTCACTTCCCCAAAGGAACTGAAAGCGATCATCGCCGAACGGAAGCCGGAGCTGGCCCGCAACCTGACGGAGAGACTGTTGGCCTACGCTCTCTGCCGCCAGCTTGAAGGCTATGACGAAATCGTGGTGGATCAACTGATGGAAACCATCGCCAAAGACGACTACCAGATGCAGACTCTGGTCACTGAAATCGTCATGAGCTATCCCTTTACGCAACGTCGTGTAAACCAATGACTCACCTTCCTGGCGCATGAAAAAAAATTCCCTGATTGATCGCCGCACATGCCTGAAAGGCCTGGGTGCCTCACTCGCGCTGCCACTTTTGGAAACCATGGGTTGGGCGGACGCCGGCAAGGGAAAGTCATTCCAACCACCGGTCCGGCTTGGATTCATGTATATGCCCCACGGTGTGATCATGGACCAGTTCTGGCCGGCCGATGCGAAAAGTTATCTTTCGTCACCCTCGCCCGCTTTGGAATCCCTGCGTCCCGTGCTCCAACAGTGCCTGTTGATGAAGGGCATCTCAGGTGTTCCCATCTCGCCATTTAGCGGCGCCCCGCATGCCCTCGAATTGTCGACCTGGCTCACCGCGATTCTTCCGGATGCAGACACTCGGCATCGCGTCAACATCGCGATCTCAGCCGATCAGATCGCTGCCAATTACGTGGGCGCTCTCACCTCCCTGCCCTCGCTGGAATTGGCCACGATGCCCCAGACGCACAAGGAGAATCAGGAAGGCCTGCACGAGGCATACTATTCGCACTGCAGCTTTCGCTCGCCCACCCAGCCGGTTCCCGCCGAGATCAATCCGCGCAGCGTTCTCAATCGGCTCTTTGGAAAATCAAACAAACCCGGGCAAGACCTCTCAGCCGACGCGCTGGATCGCCAGATGTTAGATCTGGTCATCGGCGGAGCCCGGGCCCTGCGCCGGAAGCTGCCCCAGAACGATCAGCACAAACTGGACGAATACCTCGACAGCGTGCGCGCCGTCGAGCGCCGCATTGCCGGCATCGAATATCGCCAGAAGGAAGCAGCCTTGGAAAAGGCCGGAGTCCGCGTGAGCAAACGCAACGCATCAGATTCCCCTCCCATAGAGATCAAAATTCCGGTGGGCGACAAACGCAGCGAATACATGCAGGTGATGTGTGATCTCAATGTGCTGGCGTTTCAGACCGACACCACGCGGGTGAGTACCTACATCGGTTCGACGCCCAACGGTGTCTCCTATCCGGAACTCGGATTCAGCGACCACCATCACTCCACGACCCATCACGGCAACAAGGACCAAGAGAAGATTCGCAAGGTCGCCGCGATCACCAAATTCAACATCGACCAGTTCGCCTACATGATCAAAAAGATGCACCGCCTCCGGGAAGGCGATGGCACCTTGCTCGACAACTGCATCATGATGTGGGGCACCGGCATGGAAGACGGGAACAAGCACGCCCGGGAGAACCTGCCCTTCATCATCGCCGGAAGCGGAGGCGGCTCGATCAACACCGGTAAATTTCTCCCCAACACCAAAGGTAATCAGGGCGACCTGCTCACCACGCTGCTCGCGTGCGCCGGAGTTCCGGTTGATCGTCCCATCGGCATTGCGACCAAGCAGCTGCCGGAGATGATCGCGCGTCTCTGTAAAGGTAAAGAGGTCAGTCCTTGAATTCTGAATAGCCGTTCTCCGCCCGCTTGCGTAGTTTCTCCACCGAGCCCTTCTGAGCCTGACGTACCGCGGCACTGACACGACTTGGATCGCCCATCTGCAAGCGACTGGCCACTCATTTGCTCGAGACTGTGAACTGCCTCCGCAAGCCCCAAGATAAAGCCTGCCCGTGTTGCTGAGCGGAGTGGCGGCGGGTATTTGCCGGATTTCTCCGGGGCCTGATTAACGCAGTGCCGGAGAACCGGTTTGGTTTGTGCAGTGGGATGCTCGGAGATGAGAAGCGGACCTGGTTGACAGATGCCCGTGAGCATCCTTAAAACAGTGACATTGGCTACCAAGACTGGTTCGCTGAGATGAGGCGCAAGCCAAAGCGAGTGAAAGCTCCGGGCTACCCGCTCAACCAGGGGCCAGCTCAAGGATACGGGGTAAACATTGGTCGCACTTCAAACGGCGCTCAAAACCTGGCCGAAGACATCGCCATCGGGGAAGGGTGCACCACGGCTGAAACCCATTCTCAGCCTCGCCCCCAGATCTGAATTCCCGGACCAAACCGACGGCAGTATTCGGTTGTGAAACTGCTCGCTCACCCGCCTCTGGGGCGCGGCCGGCGGTTCTCTTTTACAGGGCCCTCGCCCGGGCGCCGCCGATTGAAAAAATGATTATCTCTTTGGCTCAACCCACCTGCCTGCTAAGTTCCGCCGGATGACAACGTTGTGCAAGCCGGAGCGCATTTTCACCCACGAGAGCGACCTTGATGGATTGCTGTCGGGTTTGCTGTTGCGCAGCTTGGCTGACAAGATGTTCGGCGAATCCATTCGCATCGAATCCCACCATTATCCTTCGTGGCGTATGCGCACCTTGCGCGAACACAGCGCGTGGGTTTCCGATTTCACGTTTGAGCAACGCATGGATCGCACGAACTGGCTCGTGTTGGATCACCACACCACCGACGTGAAGGCCGAACATTGTGACCTCATCCACGATATTACGAAATCCGCCAGCCTCCTCTGCTATGAGCTCTGTAAGGAACACGGCGTGCAGTCTGAGAAGCTCGATCGCATCGTGCACCTGAGCAACGTGGCCGACCTCTACATTGAGTCTGATCCCGATTTCGAACTCGCGATTGATTACGCGAACCTCGTCAAGAACTACGGTTTCTGGAATCTCTACTCGCTCATAAAGGGCAATGCCGAGGCCCTGCTCGATCATCCGCTGCTCGAAGTGATGCGGACCAAGCGGAGTGTCGAGAATCCGATCGGCCTCAATTGGAGTCGCAACCATATTCATCGCGTCACGTCAGAATTTGGCATTGCCGAGACGGTCGTGGGCGATGCGAACAGCATTGTTCATCAGCTGCTCGATGAGCCTTCCTGCAAATACAAGGTGTTGGCCACGATGTATGTGAAAGCGAACCGGTCCGTGATGGTCAGTTTCCGCAGCCTCGGCGGCGGGGCCTTGGGAATCGCCAAACAGTTTCAGGGCGGCGGTCACGCGAATGCCTGCGGAGCGACGCTGCCCAGGTCGGTCGGCTCAACCGCCGAAGCCGTCGTTTATATGAAACAAGTTCTCGAACCTGCTCCCGGTTCGAGCCAGGGCTTGTCCAGTCTTGAAGATGCCTTCGCCAGCCTGAACCTGAGCTGAGCGGGTTGCCATTGACTTGCCCCGGCAGTGCAAGGATTCTGCTTGAATCCAATGGCCCATTTTCGCGCATATTCCCGACCCGCATCGCTCCTGTTGTTCGTCTTTGCGGTCACCCTGGCTTCGGCCGCAGTTCTGGACGTCCGACTTCAGAAACGGACGGTCTACGCGTTTCCGCAGGACGGGGTGTACATTTCCAACAAGTTCCCCGGTGCCCGGGTCTCTTCGTGTGAACGGATTGGAACCGATAAATACCGAATCCTCATAACGGCCGAGAATCAGCCGATCAATCGGAGTGCCTGGTATGCGTTCGAGGTCCGTTCCGATATTTCGAAGCAGATCGAGGTGACGTTGAATTACGTGGGTGGCATTCACCGCTACAAACCGATGCTTAGCAAAGACGGGGTTTCGTGGAAACGGCTCGCGGGCTCGGCGGTCACCCTCGCCAAGTATCGGACCCGGGCGACCCTGAAGCTCGCGGTGAATCCTCACCCGCTTCGCATCGCCGGACAGGAGCAAATTGGCAACGGCGAATTCGACGTCTGGATGGAGGAGATGGCGGACAGTCCGTTTATCACCCGTTCGACGATCGGCAAATCCCGAGGAGGGCGAGCGCTCGACGCGCTGGTGTTGGGCAATCCCAGCGCCACGAATTCAATCGCGATCATCAGCCGACAACATCCCCCGGAAGTGACTGGAACCTTGGGGATGTTTGCCTTCCTGGATGTGCTCAAGGGCGACTCGCCGTTGGCGCGGAAGTTTCGTGAGCGTTTCACGACGCTGATCATTCCCAGTGTGAATCCGGACGGCATCCATGAAGGGCATTGGCGCCACAGTCTTGCGGGCGTTGATCTCAATCGGGATTGGGACAATTTTCACCAACCGGAAACCCGGGCGACCCGCGATCGGATCCTGGCCCTCACGACGAACCTGAATGCCCGCGTCTTTCTTTTTCTCGATTTCCACTCCACCCATCGTGATATCTTCTACACGGGTACACCGGCGCAGAAGACCTTTCCGCGCCAGTTCACCAGTCGCTGGTTGGATGCGCTGCGTAATCGCTTCCCGGACTACAAGGTGAACGTCGCGGCCAACGCCTCAACGCGCGCGGTTTCCAAGGCGTGGGCGTGGAAGACGCTCGGCTGTCCGGCCGTGACCTATGAATTCGGCGATCATACGGATCGTGCTTTGATCGCAAAGATCACCCGAGGCTCTGCTGAGGAAGTCATGCGCCTGCTTCTGGCCGCGCCGGCATCTCCTCCTCTGACTCATGAACCCAACCGGTAACTTCCGGCAGCACTTTGCCCAATTCGCGTTGCTCCCCACCGCGCTGTTGTTGGGCGCGGGATGTGGTCCGTCGTTATCCCCGACCGACGACCCGGACAGCACACCGCCGACACAAACCGCAGGCATGACGAATTCGGCAGCGCCTGCTCCATCCATCCTCCGCGAAGCCACACCGGCAGCAATCAATTCACCGAACTCAACCACGATGAACGCGACCGTGGTCCCGCCGCTGCTACCCAAGGTGCCGCCAAACATCGTGATTCTGCCCCCGCCTTCGCGCCTGCGACAAAATCCGGCAATCATGCGGGATGCCAGATATCAGGCACTGATTGTTTCCGTGTTTGATCAACCCTTCCGACAGATCGGCACCAACGTATTCGATTTCCGACCGTTGAAGTTCGCGATCCAGAACGGTGCGGCGGCAATTGAAAATCAGTTTGGGATGTGGCGAGTACTGCTCTTTCAGGTTCAGGAACTCCATCCGAATGGAGTGTTGGTACGCCTGGATCAGACGTATCACGGCGCGAACGCCCCCCTGGTGTTCGTGCATCACCTGCAGCAGAACCACCTCGGACTGACGCCGGCATCGCAGCTCGCCACCTTGGCAGTGGAGACCAATTCCTTTGAATTGAACGTGGGCGGAGTCCGCAGAGCTGTTCCGGCGTATGAGGCGGGGATCAAACCCGATCCGGCCATCCTCGAGACGGTGAATGAACTCGCCGAACAACAGGCGGCGGGTCGCATCGCGGCGGCCAAACAGCAGCAGGAGGCCATGGAGGCGGGTAGGAAGATGGCCGCGGATGAACGCCGGAAGAGCGCCGAGCAGCGCAAGCTGTCGTTCCTCAAAGATCGCGCCCTAAGTGGTTCCGCCTCTTCCCAATACCGGCTCGCATTGCTCCACCTGTCCGGCGAGGGCGTGGAGAAGGATGTGGCTGAAGCCAATCGCTTGCTGAAGCTCTCCGCCGCGCAAGGTTACAATCAGGCCGTCCGCAAGCTTGCTGACCTGGAGAAGTAAGGAGATGGCCGAATCGAGATTTCCCAATCTGCGGCAAGGTGTCATCAACGGACTTGCCGCCGGAGTGGCGACTGTCGTCCTGCTCATGTGTGGAGCGTTCGTCGTCACCCGCTCGCCGCAGTTTTCCCAGCTCGTCGAGGCGTTCGCATTGTATCCTTGGTGGCAGTCGGTGAATTGGCTGCGGGCGTTGGCGATCGCGGTACTGGATGGCGCGGCGGTTGGGTTCTTCATCGCGCTACGCCCGGCCCCAAACCAACCCAAGCCCGGCTTCAACTATCTGCGCCTGGCGATCTATCTGACGCTGTTGCTTGGGGTCGTGGGGTGGGACACCTACCGGCGCTGGTGGTCGCCCAGACTTATGATCCAGACGGAGCACTACGAGATCCAATCCAGTGCCACGCCAGAGCAGACGGAAGAGATCGGCCGGATCGCCGAGATCCTCCATTCCACCTATACGGAGTTTGTCCCCGACCTTGACCTCAAATCTCCGAACGAAAAACTCAAACTGAAGCTCTTCAAGAATCGCGAGGAATTTCGTTTTTCAAATCGGATCTGGGACGGGGCGGAGGCCTTCTACCAAAGGCCTTACTGCTACCAATATTATTCCACCGAAGATCCGAATCCCTACCACTGGATGTTGCATGAGGCGACGCATCAGCTGAACACTGAGGTGGCGCGGCTGCGACTGAATCAATGGTTGGACGAGGGGGTGGCCTGCTTCTTCGGGGCGGGCGTGTTGCAGGATAAAAATCTGCAGATGGGTAAATTTGATCTGGATGCCTACCCAATCTGGCGGTTGCACAAGTGGACGATCACCGGGGATCTCAGCCGTGATCTGAAGTCCGGGACCGTGATTCCCATTGAGGTCATTGTGAGCGGAACGGGAGGGCCGCCCATGAAGACAGGGTTTAACGACTACTACCTCCATTGGTGGTCGCTTGCCCATTTCCTCTTCGAGTTTCACAACGGGAAACACCGTGCTGCCACCTTCGAACTGATGCGCGAAGGCGGGACTTTGGAAGGATTCACCCGCCTCATTGGTGAACCGGAAATGATTCAGAAAGATTGGTATACCCACCTCACCAACCTGAAGACGAGAGATGTCCAATCGGCGCAGGACGCCCGCATTCGACAATTGCGTGAGCGGAATTAGCCGGCGGTTGGCAGCGAAGCAGTCCCCGGGCTACTGAGCGTCTGGTGACGTTCTTTCGGGGGGGCGTTGGAGTTTGTTGCGCCTGATATCCTCCAACTGATGTCGGGCGTCTTGAAAGTTCGGATCGAGTTTCAGGGTGGCCGCAAGATGTTTCTCCGCAGTCGCCCATTCTTGGGCAATAGCTGCCGAAAAAGCCAAAGCGTAGTGTAGTTCCGGCGTCGGGGGCGTCTTTTCCAGGATCCTGTCAAAGACGGTTATGGCTTCCGCAGCGCGACCCAGCGAAATTAGTGCAGTTGCCAAGGAAAACGTATTCGTGGAATTGCCCGGTTGGATCTCGACGGCTCGCTTGAGAAAGGGGATGGCCCGGTCTGAGGCATTTTTGCCCAGCCAATATCTGCTCAGACCGTAGTTGGCGAAATAATGGTTTGGGTCCTCGACCAACAGCTGTTTCAGATAGGCCACACCTTCGTCGTCCCGGCACTGGTTCAACAGTGTGCGAAATACTCGAGCGGGACCGGTGAGGTCGGGCTCGTTCATATTGCCGCCAAGTACCCGGGCGGCCGCGACCGCCTCGCGATCAATTGGTCCATACGCGACCCGTGGACTGGGGAGCTCCCCCTCGATGGTGCGTTTGAGCGCGTCAGCTGCCACCTCCGATCCCAATGCATTCGGATGCATTCCGTCTCCGTGCGCGGTGTAGTCCAAACGCGGATTGCCGCCTTCTCCGCTCCGCTGGTGATGCGCTTTGAAATCCTCCGAAAGCATCAGGGTCGGAAGTCCGCTCATCCTGGCCAGACGAAGTCCGACCGCTTCAGACGCTCCCGGCAAAATCGGTGAATCGATGATCTCGTCGTCAGCAAACGTGGGCCAGATCGCGACCAAGACCTTGAATCTATGCTGAACCGCCAGCTTGTTGAGTCGGGCCATGCCTTCAATCACGTTGTTCTCGCCGATGGCAGCTTCGTTGACCCGCAGTGGACTGGTCTCTTCGCCAAATCCGTACCAGTCGAAGTGGAGCGAACCCAAGCGAAAGAGATGTGAAGAGAGAAACAGCCGTTTGATCACCTCGGGTCGATCGACTCGCGATGCCAGCGTGAGCGCGGAATTGAAGTTCTGGAAATCGTTGTTTACGAAAATCAGCACCACGACGTCCGGCGAATACTGCAGGCCTTTCTGTTCCAGCAGTTCGATCTCACCGAACGTGCAGTAGCCGGATGTACCCAGGTTGAAGACCTCGGTCTTTCCGTCGTCGTACAGCCGTTCAAGGCTCTGTGAAATCGTTGCGTCGTCGGCGACGTGCCCGATACCTTCCACCACGGAATCGCCCAGGATCAGAATCCGGCGCCCGCCCGGTGGTTTTTCTGTGGTCCGATCAGGATCCCGCAGACCGTCCCGGTTCGAGCTTGCCGCGCCGCTTGGAAACGACCGTCGAAACGACGGCTTGAGTTCATGACCCAGGATGGGGTTGCTTGATGGGTAGTAAAACGATTCTTCGTCCGTCAGCCAAATGCCCTGCACAGCCGGTGCCAGCCGTGCGATCCGCACGGTCGTCTCGCACAGTGCTAGTGCGACCATGGAAGAAACGATCATCAGACAAAACCGAGCCAACCGCAATCGGCGCAGTCTCGCAGGTCGGACAATTGGTTTAGGTGTATCCGCAGGACGCATGAAAACTTTTGCCTCTGCTCGCAACCGGAGCCAAAGGGAAGACGCGGCTCAAATTTTGTCCGGCGACTCGGCTGGTGTCAACGCTGGCCAAGCTAGGAAGAATTAGGAATTCAGTCGATGTGCAAACCGAACCAGCAGCGAAGGTCAGGATCGGTCATCCTGCCGATTTGTGTTCCGCAGAAATTGGCCGGGGCCGACTTCCTGTTGACGGACGATGGCTGCGGGATGTCGTCCCAAGTGCGGGAGCATGTGTTTGATCCTTTTTATACCACCAAGGACGCGGGCAAAGGCTCCGGTCTTGGGCTTTCAACCGTTTACGGAATATTGCGGTAACACGGCGGTTTCGCAGCTCCAGAGAGATTCGGCCCGAACCGTCCTGCTCAGGAGAGTTTGAAGTCGGGGAAGACTTTCTCCAATCCGGAACCGGCTCCGTGCCGCTTCAGAACTGGCGTCAGAACCTGGCGATAGTTGGTCGTGACCGGGAGGTCGCCCGGTCCTTCGAGAACCTCGTCCGTGAGGCCTGGCCAATCGCACTGCACCTTGCCCGGCGTGACGTCCTTACCCATAACGAACATCGCGCTTGCCCGGCCGTGATCCGTACCAAAGGCGGAGTTCTCACTCACGCGCCGGCCAAACTCACCCGCGTTGCCAACGGGAAGACCGCAGCGGGTCTGCTTGCTCACCGACTTCGCGTCCCGCTCCGGCGCGGCAGGCTGCTAGCGGCTACAGCGTTGGCTCAACGGCGACGCGCAGGTGTTGTCCGGTCTTGGCCAAATCGATCGCTTCATTGATGGAACGCAGGGGCAACGCCGGGAAGTCGCCCCCAATCGTCCTGAGCAAAGTGTCGTGGCCGCTGACGAAATCTACCGCCGCCTGCAAATCAATCGGGGTGTAGTTGTGAATGCCTTCGATTCGTAGCAGTCGTTTCACTACCTGCTCGGGATAGACGGACACCGGAGCCGATGGTGCCACCGAGCCAACAAAAATCACCTTTGCGCCGATGTCGGTTGCCGCGATTCCCCAACGGACCGCTTCCAATACTCCGGTGGTTTCCATGATCACGTCCGCGCCTCGGCCGTCAGTGTGATCCATCACGAAGTCTCGGGCTGACGCGACACGTTTTGATTCGGGCGCTTCGCGATCCAGCTGACAACCAATGGCACCAAGCTCTCCGGCCATTTTCAATCGTCCGACGTCCAGATCCGTGATGAAGACTTCAGCGCCTGCCTGGCGGGCCATTGCGGCGACGAAGAGTCCTACCGCTCCCGCGCCCGTTACCAGCACTGATCGTTCATCAAGCTCGCCGGCCGTTCGAATCGCGGCGGCGGCGGTTGCTCCCGCGCATCCAAGCCACGCGGATTCGCGGGCGGAGATCGTGTCGGGGATTTGTACCAAGGAGGAGCCCATGGGCAGATGGCAGTATTCTGCGAGTCCGCCTGATAGCTGCCAATTGCTGTCGGCACTGGCATGCCCGAACTTCCGCAAGTGTTCGCACTTCTGGGGGATTCCCCGTTGGCAGTAGCGACAGTTTCCACAGGACGCGGCGACCCCGCAGATCACCCGGGCATTTTGCGTGAGAGGTTTGCCAGCGACATCTGTGAGCGCGGACGATTCATCGGTGGCAACGATCCGGCCGGAGATTTCATGACCAAGCAGCCCGGAAGCGGGTGCCGTTCGCTCGCCCCGAACCGTTCGCAGATCGCTCGCGCAGAGCGTGCAACAGTCCACCCGCAACAACGCTTCTCCGGCGCGCAGTTCCGGAATCGGTTGATCCCGCAGTCCGAACGGTTTTCCCGGTTCAGAAAAGTGCGCGATCAGAGATTTTTTGGGCAGTGTTAAACTCGGCACAGTGGTGAAGCGTCAGTGCTTTCGGTTGAAATAACAAGCGGCCGCGATCAGCAGTGCGATTGCCAGCAGCGCCAGACCGAAAGTCAGTTGGAGAAAGAAACTCAGCAGGTCGGCCCGGCTTGACATTGAATCACGGGTCAACATCAGGAGCACGTAGGCCAGGTAACCGAAGGCGTCGGCGAGGTTGATGTGGTAGGTGATCGTCGCCTTGTCCTTCAACAAGGCGACCAGCCGCTCGAACACGGTCGTGTGAAACATCGTATAGGGAACGTAGAGTCCAAGTCCCAGCCAGACCATGAACCAGAAGCCGCCCAGAGTGCCGTTGAGCAGGGCAATGCTGATGCCCATGATCGTCAGGAGCCCGACCGCGCTGGCGCCGATGGAGACGAAGAACGCCTTGCGGTTGTCGCGAATCGTGATGGTGAGACCGGTCACGGCCAACACCCCGAACATCACCCAGGTCTCGGATTCTGTGAAGATGCCCGGTTTGTCCGAATGACCCAGCGCCTGCCAGAGCTCCACCCCGAAATCATCCCGGATGCTCCGTATCATTGTGAGCGTCACATACACCAGCACGAGCAGGCAAAGGCCGGGGGCATACTTTCGGAAATGTGCCTTGCGGTCGGCGCTCGACATGGGAGTCCGTTCGGTTCGCTCATGCACGTCCGCAGCGGAAGCTGGGGGGATGCGGCGCAACATCCAGACAAAGCCCAGCAGGGGGAGTAGGAAAAACGCTCCCGCGCAAAACGGCATCCATTCCTCCGGCACGTTCAGGCTGATCAACCAGCGACCGACCGATTTCGAAACTCCGGATGCGAGAATGAAGCTGGCGCATAAACCCGCGATCAACGCCTCAGTGACCTTACGTCCCTCCAGAAATCCGAGCACCAGGCCGAAGACCATTCCGAGCGCCAGCCCGTTGAGGAAAAGCGCGACCAGATTGATCGGCCGAGGCAGAAGACCGAAGAGCAGCAGCGCCAGTTCCGCCCCGCCGATCAGCCAAAGGATCAGGGTTGCCCGCTTTTCGGGGCGTAGCTCGGGAACCACCTTGATGCCGATGAATTTTGAGAGGGTGTATCCGAGCAACTGAGACGATACCGCCAGGACTTTGAACGCCACGCCGAAGGACGCGACCCCGTCGTAGGTTGCTGCCGCAAACGGTTTTCGAAATCCGTACATGCAGAAGTAGGTGCCGAATGCCGCCACCATTGCCCAGCCGGTCAGATACATCGGATGCCATTCAACTGGCCGGTCTGGCGGCGCTGCTTTTGTGATTTCGGAGTTCATGGATCAGATCGGAGGCGGTCTCTTTTACCTGATCTGGACGGGGCAGTGTAAAAAAACACTACGCAGTCGAGTGACTTTGGATTGGGTTGCTCAGGCACGAACGAGTGGTTGGATTTTGTCGAGAAGGCAGCGGTCCAAAAATTGTCTGGATCATTCGGTTGCGTAATTGTGAAGCGGCTCTAGTTTCCCCGCTTCATGAACGTTTCTGACTACATTCGTTTTGCCGTGATCGCCAGTGCTGCGTTTCTGGAGCTCGGCGCCTTTGCCGCCGCTCCTATCACCGCCCGATCCAGTTCCACCGTCGAATTCGGCTATGTCGGAAGCGGTGATATTTCGCGGGGCACAGTCCGATTGGGCGAGATCGATACGATGTCCACCCGGGTTCGTCATGTGGAGAGTTTTCCCGTCAATCGACGCTTCTCCTGGCGCGTGGGAGGAGAGTGGGAACGTCTTGGGTTCGGTGTTCCAGCCGGTTCGCCGATCCCGAATACACTGCAGGCCCTTAATCTTCACCTGGGTGGCAGCATGGCATTCAGTGAGAAAATCGCGATGCAGTTCGAGGTGGATCCCGGCATCTATAGTGATTTTGAAGACATCGATTTTGGTGACCTCAACGCACCTATCTCAACGCGTCTGTTTTATGTGCAGAATCCGAATGTGCAGTGGGTGATGGCGTTGATCAGCAATCCCAAAAGTGAACTTCCGTTCGTCGGGGGAGTTGGATTGCGCTGGCGATTTGCTCCCGACTGGACGATTGATCTGATTTTGCCCCGGCCTCAGGTCCGTTATGAATTCAGCGACATGCTTTCGTTTCATGCGGGAGGCGAGTTCCGGGGCGGAGCCTATCGCGTGGCAGAAAATTTTGGCACCCGCACCGGACGACCTGAACTTGATGATGATGACGTTACTTACCGCGAAGTCCGCGTCGGGGCTGGGTTCAGATGGAAGTTCAACAAATCTGTGTCGGCAGTGGTGGATGGTGGTTGGGTCATCGATCGGCGTTTTACATACGAGAACGCTCGACTCCAGCTTAATGGCGATGGTGCACCGTTTTTGCAGTTCGCGATAAGAGCGCGCTTCTGAACCGCCCGCCCCGCCTCACTTCACAGTTGGGATACACGAAGAGTTTCGCAGTCTTCTCTGAGCCTGCAATCAGCGACGGGGCCAGAAGCGCACCCAGAGGCGTTGGGGGGAATCGATCAATATGTCCCGCAGCAGACGGTTCATAGGGACGGACTCGGGTTCATTCAAACGCAGGCAGAGCAGCAGGGCCATGACCATCAACAGACCGACGCCGACGAAGAAGACGGTGTAATTGCTCATGCCCCATTGCTCGCGGGCGTATCCCGATTCTTGGAGGACATCCAACAGTAGGCCCCAGACGATCGGTGACGTTCCCATCGCGACGTTGGCAGTCACCGAGAACAGGGCGAAGAAGTGACTGCGTCCCATCGGGGGGATGGAGCCCATGACCAGGCGCATCATCGACATGCCCACCAGCGCTCCCGCGAAGCCCATTGCGACATGGATTGGGATCAGCACGGCGTTGCGAACCGGCAGCATCCCCTTTGACAGTCCGATCCAGCAGACAACGATGCCGGCCCACAATACCATCGCCAGCACCATCGCCGGTTTGCTCCCGAAATGATCGAGCCGGCGGTTCATCAGACCGACCGCTGCCAGACCACCGAGATAGGAGATCGCGGTGACCTGAAGGATGGCATCATCTGGAATCCCGGCCTCGGTCTTCAACCACGCGACGGTAAAAGGCGCAATCCCCCCGAAGGCGACGGCCCAAGTCATGCCGAACAACAGGACACGACGGAAGGGGAGGTGTCCCACGATTTCTTTCCAGGGAACTGGCGTGGCCGATTCGCGAACGGCGTCCGGGGTGGCGACTTCGGGGATTCGCCGCAGGAAGAACAGGCTCAACAGACCAGCCAGTGCGCCGAAGAAAAAGAGCCCAGCAAATCCCGCGTCCGTGGGCGTGGCACCCAGCCAGAAGGCCGCCCCGATCACGACCAGAAAACCACTCATTTGGACGCAGGCAAAATCGATCGCCAGGTAACGTCCACGGATACTCTCAGGAACCATGGACGTGATCCACGGAAGCCAGGCGCAGCTGGAGATTCCGCGTAGCATCGTGAAGAAGAACAGCAGGACGAGCACCAGCGCGAGCCGCGTGCCGGAATCGAGCATCAGCAGCAGGGGCACGCCGGCGAGCGCGAAGTAGACCACGGTGCGCGCGGTCCAGCCCAACAGGACGAACAGCCGATAGCCAAAACGCGGCACGTGTTTCGTCGCCGGGATCTGCAGGATCACCAGCAACGGCATCATGCCGGCGAGAATTCCCAGCACGGTTGCACTCGCGCCAAGACTCTTCGCGTAGAGAATCATCGGCCCCCCGAATACAATGGGAAAGGAGAGTGCGTTGCAGGAGGCAAAGATGAAGGCATGATGAAGTCCCGGTGGAAATCGGACCGCCGTTGCGCTGTCAGAAGCCTGTTTCGCCTCGCTCATGGGCGCTGAACGTGAAGGGCGACAGGAGGTGGCGCAAGGGGGGAATGTGAGATTTGGGAATCTCTGGAATCGATAGATCTTGTCAGTCCATTGCGTGGACCGAATGCTCCCGTCATGAAACGACTTCCCGCGATATTGATGATGGCAACTTTGGTTCTGACCGGGGTCGGATGCGGAAGCATTGGGTGGAAACCTCCGGTACCGAAGGCGGGGCAGGGAATCCTGGTAGGCGGAGTGACGGCGGAGCGGGCGTTGGTTCAGGTTCGGTTGACGGCGACCGACAAGCTGGTCGATCGTGATGTGCCAGGAACAGTCGGCGTAGTGCAATTCGCATTGTACGAACTGGCGGTTGACTCGCCCGCTGCCTCGGCGACCGTGACCGTTGCTCCGGAACACGATTTCATTGCCCGGGCCGCATTCTCCGATCTGAAGCCAGGCACCCAATACCGCTGCACGACACGAATAGGCGTCGATGGCAAATCGTTGCGCGCTGGGCCCATTGCGACCTTCAAGACGCTACCGGGAAAAGATCAAAATGATCCGGTTCGCTTCGTGGTGGTCACCGGGATGAATTACGCCAAGTTCCATGGGGACGACCGGATCGATCTTGCGCAACATCTGCTGGAGAACAATACGAAGCTGGCGACACCCTATTCCGGTCCGGACAAACACCTGGGTTATCCGGCCCTGGCGACGATCCTCAAGGAAGCGCCCGACTTCCTCGTTGGTACCGGTGACAACGTCTACTACGACACCCCGGACAATCCGCGGGCGGAGTCAGTGACGGAGCTACGGCAGAAATGGCATGAGCAGTTCGTCCAGCCGCGCTACCGCGATCTCTTTGCGAAAGTGCCCACCCATTGGATGGTCGACGATCACGACTATCGCATCGACGACGGCGACAACTCTGGCGATCACGATCCGTCGCCAGAAGTCGCGCGCCGGATGTTGCTGGAGCAGTTGCCTTACGGAGCGATGGGCGATGAGAATATCAAGACCTACCGCACGCACCGGATCAATCGCGACCTGCAGATCTGGTTCCCCGAAGGCCGCATCCATCGCAGCGACAACGCGATGGCTGACGGACCGGAGAAGAGCATCTGGGGCAAGGAACAGAAGGCCTGGTTGAAACGAACCCTCGCGGCCAGCGATGCGCGCTTCAAGTTGCTGATCTCAGCCACGCCGATGATCGGTCCCGATGACGTCCGCAAAACGGACAACCATACGAATCACGGTGGCTTCCGGCATGAACGTGATGAGTTCTTCGCCTGGCTCAAGGAGAGCGGTCTGGCGGACAAACACTTCTACATCATTTGTGGAGACCGGCATTGGCAGTATCACTCCGTGGATTCGAGCGGCATTGAGGAATTCTCCTGTGGCGCCTTGATCGACGAAAACGCGCGCCTCGGTCGCAAGCCGGGAGATTCTGCCTCCACGGATCCGCAAGGCCTGATCAAACAACCCTACGTTCAGAATCCGAAGTCGGGTGGGTTCCTCATGGTGCAGGTCGAACCCGGCGCGGTTGGTGGGAAATCCACCCTTACCTTCTCCTGGCGCGATGAACACGGGACAGAACTCCACCGGACCGTGAAAGAGTAGTTTCGAAGGCCATCCACCAAGGCACGAATTCCTCTGCCTGTTTAACCGCGGATGGCGCGGATTTCACGGATGATTGAGAACAACTACGGAACACACTGAACCGGGTGACTCCTCTGGCTTCCGTGTGTTCTGTGTATTCAGTGGTTGGAAGCCTTGGTGTTCTTCGTGTCTTTGTGGTTCAACGCACGGTGGCGTTGAGTCTGGACTTCTGGATCTCTTCAAGGATGACTTCTGGAGGGGCGTCAACGCGATGTCTCGGCGGAAGCCGGAGAAGCTCCTTTGATTCAGATTGTTCGGACGTTACAAACCGGGAGCGATCGATGCGGTACCAACCCAACAAGTTGTTCGAGTGGGCGACCCTAGTGGCTCTGCTGCTCGGCGCGGGAAGAGGTGCCGCGGCCGAACCTTGCCGGGAGAACAAGACGGACGGTTTCCACTTGAGCGTATTGGTCGACTTTGTTGATGACGCGTTGGAAACGCACTACACGCCGGCCAAACTCGATCGGATGATGGAGCTTTTTCGGGACATGGGTATTAGGCGTGTGTACTGGGTGCATCTCGGCGGTGCTCGGGAAGGGATGTTCTGGAGTGGACGTGGATCCAATGACGCATCGCGACGGACGATCACGTCACTGGACGGCATGCCGATCACGGGGGCGGTGAGGTCGGCGCGAAAGGCGGGCTTGGAAATCTACGGCTACCTCAAGCCTTACGAAGGCGGTATGTCGTACTCGTTGCCCGCCGGCTCTCCCCAAGCCGCAGAATCTCCCGGTCCTTCCCGACTGGGCGGTCCGGTCGCGTGTGCCACCCGATTTGTTCGTGAGCATCCGGAACTGCGCATTCGACGACGCATGACGGATCTTCCGGATGGCGTGGCGACCGTGCCGATCCGGCGTCTTCGCCTAATCAAGAACGATGACGCGCCGACGCGGATCCGCGAGAAACACTTGGAGATCTGGGTGAGTCCCGACAATTTCCGCTATCAGCGCAAGGAGGTTGAATTCGACTTGCAAGATTCCATTGAGTCGATCGCCGGAAAGCGCGTGCGGGTGTTGCAATTGGACGGTCTGAATCTGAACGACAATTACGTCCTGGTGACGACGAACCTCCGTGATGAGGACGGCAGCTTCGCCAATCACGCCACGCGCCTGATCAAGGCCCAAGGACCCGCAGGCCAGGAACTGCCGATCTCAGTGGCCACGGAATACTGTGTCTGGAAGCCGAACCGGAACTTCCGCAACTACGGTCTCGAATTCGACACCGGCGGATTTCGCGCCAAGAACTCCTTCCTCGATGTCGACAGTTCCTCCGGCAACCGTGGGTTCATCGCCTTTTGTCGCGGCCGCAACGAATACAGTCCCGGCGCCTTGTGTGAGGCGTATCCGCAGGTGCGCCAGCACTGGCTCAGTCTCGTGCAGGAGTGCCTCGACGCCGGTGTGGACGGCATCGACTTCCGGGTCCAGTGCCACAGCACGTGGACGGACGAACCATTTGCCTACGGCTACAACGAACCCATCGTACGTGAATACCGAAGACGTCACGGAGCCGACATTCCCATCAGTCAATTCGATACCGACCTGCTGGCAGAACTGCGGGGCGGGTATTTCACCGGTTTCCTGCGCAACGCCGCGACCCTCATCCGCGGGCACGGCAAGCGAATGCAGGTGCACGTCAACCTCGACCTCGCTTCTCCGGAGTTTTCCCACCGGATCAATCCCTTCACCTATCCGCGGAACATCAAGTTCGACTGGCACCGTTGGTTGACGGAGGGAATCACCGACGAGGTCACGTTTCGATCCCTGGTTCTGCGACCTACCGAATTGAAAACCCACGCCCCGAGCCGAAGAATGATCGAAACTGCGGAACGCTCAGGACTGCCCCTCCACTTCAATCGCTACCTCACCCAGGCGGGCGCGAACTTCGAGGACCTCAAGAAAGAGATCGAAGTCATCCGCGATGACGGCCGTTTCAAGAGCTTCATACTTTACGAAGGCAAGCGTCTGATCGGTCCGGACGGCGAACACTCCGTCAAACTCCGTGGCAAGTACGGGACCATGGAACAATGGAAACGGCTCGCCCGTTCGCTGAACAACTGAGACAGGGATTGGAAACCACTATCACGCGGTGACCGAGAGGACCCTCGACAAACGAGACAGAGAAATTGCCGGGTGATGATTTGGCGGGAGAATCGGTGGCATCTCACGTCGCCCGCGTGCTCGATTTAAATCTCTTGCTTTGGATCAGAAAAATTATTCTGGACCCATTGTTTTGTCTGCCGGTCCCCGTTCCGGCAGTTGGTTTGAGCCTCGTCACCTCGGCTGCTACGAATCGTTGCTTAACGGACGGTGGCGTTGAGCTTGCTCTTGAGCTGTTCGACAACCTTTTCGTGAGCCTTCTCCACTTCCTTGTCTTTCAACGTGCGCTCGGGGTGGCGGTAGGTGAAGGCGTAGGCGACGCTCTTCTGTCCGGCGGGGATGTTTTGGCCGCGGAAGACGTCGAAGAGTTCGATGGATTCGAGGTTGTCGGCTTTGGCTTTCTTCGCGGTCTTCAGAATCTCTTCGTGCGTGACCTCTTCGGGGACGAGGAGGGCGATGTCGCGTCGGCTGCTGGGAACGGTCGGAAGGGCCTTGAGTGATTTGCCGGTGTTGCGACGTTTCAGGACTACGTCGAGATTGAGTTCAGCGAGGAATGCGGGTTCACGAAGCTTGAGCTGTTTGCCCAAGGCGGGAAGGAGCTGGCCCATCTGGCCGATTACCATTTTTCCGCCGAGTTTGATCTCGGCGCTTTCCAGAAGCAGGTCGGTGCTTTCGCTGCGGCGGGGATAGAACACGCCACGGAGGCCGAAGTCTTCGAGGAAACCTTCGACGAATCCCTTGAGATCGTTGAGGTCGTATTTGGCTTCGCGGTCGTCGCCGCTCCAGAAGGCGGTGGCTCGTTGCCCGGTAATTGCGATGGCGACGCGGCGTTCCTCTTTCAGTTCACCGTCCTGTTTGAAGAAGACCCGGCCGACTTCGCACAGGGCGACGTCGTTGTTCGAATGGGTGAGGTTGTGACTCAGGGAATCAAGCAGGCCCGGGAGGAGGCTCGGACGCAGGACGTTCATGTCGCTGCTAAGCGGATAGCTGAGCGCGATCAGGTTTTCGGCCGCGGTGATGAGGTTGGCCTTTTCGTCGCCGATGAGGGTCTGTCCCTGCGCCTCATCCAGTCCCATGCCGGTCAGGATGCGGCGGGCTTCGGCGATCTCGTCGTGAACGCTGTCGTATTCGTTGGAGCCATGGGCACCGCGGGGTTCGGTGGAAGGAACGTTGTTGATGCCGTATAGGCGGACGACTTCCTCGATGAGATCGATCTCGCGTTTGATATCCACGCGGTAGGTCGGGATTTCGAAATTGCCGGGGCTGGGATTGGCCAGATCGAGACTGGTGAGATAGGTGTCGATCTGTTCGTTGCTCAGTTCGATCCCGAGGAGCTTGTTCACCTTCTCGTGCCGGAGGGTGATGGTTTTCTTCGCCACCGGATCTGGGTAGGCATCGACAACCCCTTCGGCGATTTCTCCGCCGGCGGTTTCGATGATCAGCTGCGCGGCGCGCCGGCTGGCCCAATCGAGGATGTTCGGATCACAGCCGCGTTCGAACCGGTAGGAAGAATCCGTGGAGAGTTTCTGTTCCTTGGATGTCCGGCGAATGTTGACGGGATCGAAGTAGGCGGCTTCGATGAGCACGTCGACGGTGTCATCGTTGATCTCAGTATTGAGACCACCCATGATTCCTGCGAGTGCGATTCCTTTGTCTTCATCGGCGATCAGCAGGTTTTGAGAATTCAGCTCGTGTTCCTGATCATCAAGGGTCGTGAACTTCTCACCCTCGGCGGCGGTGCGCACAACGATGGTGGGTTTGCCTGCGGAGTCTTTCGCGATGAGATGGTAGTCGAAGGCGTGCAGCGGTTGGCCAATCTCCATCATCACGAAGTTGGTAACGTCGACGACGTTGCTGATGCTGCGGATGCCGATCTTCTCCAGATTGTTGCGCAGCCAATCGGGGCTCGGGCCGACTTTGACTCCCTTTACGACCCGGGCGGTGTAACGGGGGCAGAGGTCGCTGTTTTCCAAGCGGACGGCGACCAGGTCATCCACCTTTTCGGTGGCGGGTTCAGCCTCGTTACCTCGGCTGCTACTTGGGGCGGGGATCTTGAGTGCGGTTCCGGCGACGGCGGCGAGTTCGCGGGCGATGCCGATGATGCTGTTCCAATCAGGACGATTCGGAGTGACTTCCAAATCGAAGACAAAGTCTTTTTCGGCGGCGCCCAGATGCTCGGCGAGCGGCTGACCGACGAGGGCGTCGGCGGGCAGGATCATCAGGCCGTCGGAATCGGCGGCGAGTCCGAGTTCCGAAGGGGCGCACATCATGCCCAGCGATTCGATACCGCGAATCTTCCCGACCTTGATCGTGAATGGTTTCTCGCCTTCCTTCGCGGGAAGTGACGCGCCGGGGAGGATCAGGGGGACCTTGTCGCCGACTTGGAAGTTCTGCGCACCACAGACGATCTGGCGTTCGCCTTCACCGTCGGTGACCTTGCAGACGGAGAGCTTGTCGGCGTCGGGGTGTTTGTCGCGGGTGAGGACTTCGGCGACGACAATGCCGTCAAAACCGCCGCCGACTTCCTCGACGCCTTCGACCTCGAGGCCGAGCATGGTGAGGCGCTCGGTCAGTTCTTCGGGCGACCAATCAAAGTCGACGTATTGCTTGAGCCAGTTGAGTGTGACTTTCATGGGGTTGGTTAAAGGGTTGAATGGTTGAAGGGGTGGGCCTTCGTTTTAATCGGGCGTCACGTAGCGGTTGGACCGCACAGATGTTCCGTCAAAGTGTCGCGTGAGCCATGTGGGTAAGTCGTTCATAGACTAAAGTTTTTCTGCGATGGGCAGAATGATATCGAAGTGTTTGTCGCTGTGCTCCACCTCCAACCCATGGGAATGGGCACAGGCCGCAATGGCGATGTCGGTCGAAGGAATTGTGTAACCCGCCTTCCGAACCATGACGGAAAGTTGGCGTGCTGTTTGCCAGGCGGCTCGGGCCATCTCAACACACGCCAGTTCGGCTTCGAGGGTTTTCAGCGTCTTGGTTTCCAGGCCCGGCCTTACTCCGTTCCAGAGTTCCAGTGCAACGAGGTCACACCAGACTGCTTCTCCGCTGGAGATCAATGATTCGACGCGATCCGCGGGTCCGCTGTCAGAACCACGCAGAAACTCAATCCAACTTGAGGTGTCAATCAGCGTCACCGGTCGCCTCCCACTTTGAATCCTCACGCATGACCTTCAAGTCTTCGAGGGTCATGAAGTTGGGCAATGATCCGCGCAGACGATGCGCCAGTTCAGACAGCCGTTCACGACGATTGAATTGTTCGACAGCGGTGACCACGGCTTCCCGTTTGGTTTTCGCCCCGGTGTGCTTCATTGCTTCCTTAAGAATGTGCTCTGGAATATCAATGGTCGTTTTCATGCATCTAAAATAGCACGTATCGGATTCCGATCAATCACGTCGTGGAAGCTTAAAACTGCTTTAGAAAGCGGACGTCGTTTTCGTAGAAAAGGCGGATGTCGTTGATGGCGTAGCGGATCATGGCGATGCGCTCGATGCCGAAACCGAAGGCCCAGCCGGTCCATTCCTCGGGATCGTAACCGACGTTCTCGAAGACCTGCGGATGAACCATTCCGCAACCGGCGATCTCCAACCAATCCTTGCCCATCTTCTTCACGAGCGGGCTGCTGAAATCGATTTCGAAACTGGGTTCGGTGTAGCTGAAATAGTGGGGCCGGAAACGAATCTTGATGTCTTTGCCCATCAACTCTCGGAAGACAAATTCAACGGTACCCTTGAGATCGGCGACGGTGACGTTCTTGTCGACGTAAAGTCCTTCGACCTGTTGGAAGGTCGGGTTGTGCGTGGCATCGGCACTGTCGCGACGATAGACGCGGCCGGGGACGATGATCCGAATCGGCGGAGGTTGTTTCTCCATCACGCGGATCTGCACAGAGGAGGTGTGCGTGCGGAGGATCCGTTTCTCCTCGGTGGCGAGGTGGAAGGTGTCCTGCATGTCCCGCGCCGGATGATCGGCCGGAGTGTTCAGAGCATCGAAGCAATGGTAGTCATCCTCGATCTCGGGACCGTCAGCGACGACGAAGCCAATCTTGCGAAAGCTTTTGACGATGTCTTCAGTCACCTGCGTGAGGGGATGAAGCTTGCCGACGTTCTGGCGTCGTCCGGGAAGACTGAAATCGGTGGCGTGAGCGGGTATCCAGGATTGCAGCTCAAGTTCTTCGCGGCGTGAATTGAGCGCGCCTTCGAGCACGTGTTTCGCGGCGTTTACGGCTTTGCCAGCCAGCGGTCGTTCCTCCTTGGACAGGCCGCCCATCTGTTTCATCAGGCCGGTGAATCTGCCCTTGGGACCAATCCAATTGCCCTTGGCCTGTTCGAGTGCGGGCAGGTCAGCGGCCGCCTGCAGATCGGCGAGGGCGTTCAGTTTCAGCGGTTCAATTTCGTCCAGCAAAGACATAAAGGAGCGGGATTTTCCAAGGGTTCGAAGGAATTGACAGACAATTTTTGTGAAGTGGCGGACGGGGTGTGTAACAAAAACTCGGGGGAGTCGCGCTGAAGGGATCATTGCTCCAACGCTGGCATCAAGATTGCGAGGGGAAGCTCCAAGCGCCAAAACCCAATCTCCAAAGAAACTCCAAGCTGTAAAATTCAACCGGAAGCCCGTCTTTTTGGCCGGCCGTCTCCGATCGGTGCTTGGAATTTGAAGCTTATTTGGAGGTCGGGTTTTGGGGTTTGAAGCTTTTGAAATCCCGTCCTAGCGGCTAACGGGTCTCGGACAACACCAGGTCCCACCATTCGACATGCAGGTCCCGGGTCAATTCGTGGATCGGGATGATCGTCTGATCCACCCGGCCGATTTCGATCAGGCCGTAGGAGGAGAGCGTTAAAAATGCACCATCAGCGTGGGCCAAGGTCTGAATATCTCCATTTTCCTCCGCGAGCGATTTGTCATGGCGGTCGCAGAGCGACATCACGAGGTCGCGGGTGATTCCGGGAAGTACACCGGCGGATTCGGGTGGTGTGCAGACGGTGTTGCCGTCGATCCAAAACAGATTGGCGCAGGTCGCCTCGACGAGATGTCCATCGAGATTGACGAACAATGCGTCGTCGTAGCCAAGTTTTTGCGCCTCGGCCTTGGCCAATACATTGTGGAGCCGATTCGCGGTCTTGTGGTGGAGCAGGGGATCAGACTGGTTCAGTCGGAAGGAACTCGTGTGAAGACGCCAGGGGACAGGGTGGCCGGGAATTATCTTTGGAGCAGAACCGAGGGTGATGACCATGATGGGAGAATCCGCCCCGTCCGGTGAATATCCGCGTTCACCCACACCGCGCGACAGCGCAATACGGGCCATGCCTTCGGTCACTTCACTTTCGGCGACCAGTTCATCGATCTGATCTTCGACCTGGCTTTCTATGTAAGGGACCCGGATGCCAAGAGCGGCCGCACCTTTGCACAGGCGCAGATAGTGGGCGCGCAGTTGAAACGGGGCGCGATTGTGGATTCGCAAGGTCTCGAACAATCCATCTCCGTAACAAAAGCTCCGGTCAGCCACGGGGATCGTGGCTTCGTCTTCTGAAAGTAACTCTCCGTTCAGGATCACCGGCACGCGATTGATTTAACACGTTCCGTGGCAAAGTGTTAGAAGAGAGATCCAAGGCGCGCGGATTCTCGCGCCAACGGAGCGCATTCTTTGTTCAGCCGGCCATTCTGCTGGCCAAGCTTTTCATCGCTCGCTAGCTTGATCTGAACGCACGGGAACCGCCACATGCCAAAACACGAACTTGTATTCAAACTTGCCAAGCTGGTCATCGCCGCCGCCTGGGCTGACGGCAAACTGTCGAACGACGAACTCAATTCACTGAAGGATCTGCTCTTCAATCTGTCGGAAATTTACGAGGAAGACTGGCAACGGCTGAAGCTCTACATGGATACCCCGGTTGAGGCCGACGAGGCAGAGCGATTGATGAACGATGTTTTGACGGAGATCCGCAGCGGGGCTGATCAAGATCTGGTGGTCCGCACCCTCGACGCGTTGATTCACTCTGATGGCGAGGCGACCACGGCAGAGGAGGCGTTTGTACAGGAGGTCAAGGCGGCCATTGATGCGCGCAAGGGGATCGTCGGGGGTCTTCGCGGGGCCGTGAAGAGATTGCTTAACCGGCGTTCCCGGGTGGCGCAGGATGCCCCCGACCGGGAGGAACATTTTGAGGACTATCTCGAGAACGAGATCTACCACGGCGTTGTGCATATGCGAGGTGGCAACGTCGTCCGACTGCCTGATCAGCAGATGCGGAAGCTGTGTCTTTGTAGCGGATTCATGGCCTGGGTCGCGCATACCGAGACCACCATTCAGGATGCGGAGCGCGCGGCGATTGCGGCCACGCTGCAATCGGACTGGAGCATCACGCGCCCCGAGGCCCAACTCGTTACTGATGTGAGCTGCGAGAAGGTGCTGCAGGGCTTGGATTATCACCGGCTCTGCCGAAGCTACTTTGAGGCCACCGAACACGATGAACGGGGGAAGCTGTTGCGAAGTCTGTTTCAGATTGCGAACGCGGCGGAAAAAACCCAGCACGAAGAAATCGAACGGATTCGTGAGATCTCGCAGCGCTTGAAGGTGTCGCACCAGGAGTTCATTGACGCGAAGCTCACGATCTCGCGCGAAGATCGTGCCGGTCTCTGAACCGTAATCGAGATCGCGCGCCTAACCGGTGAACGCGATCTCTTGGTAGAGATCCTGAAGCTGATCAACCTGACTGTTCTCCACGCCATTGAAATGGGGGGTGACATGTTTCTCTGCCAGGTCGAACAAAAGACTGCACCGAACATGCAGGCAGTCCGG
The DNA here is from genome assembly GCA_047608975.1 of Limisphaerales bacterium. Lineage (GTDB taxonomy): Bacteria > Verrucomicrobiota > Verrucomicrobiia > Limisphaerales > JAYPXF01. The sequence goes on from JBLFYM010000043.1 coordinate 41,070, forward strand.
CTTGTTGGAGAGTGCACTGACGCGGCGGAAAAAGAGGATGATCTGATCGAGGAATTCCCCCGGTGCATGTTTGACTCTGCCATCGGACCAACGCTTCGGCGCGTTCTTCAGTGAGCGGATCAGGGAGTCGGCCCACCGTTCAAATGCGTCCACCATGAAGTGTTCATCCTGCGTGGTGTTTTCGACGGGCGGCGGCGGCGGGACCTCAGTGGGGATGAGTTGCTGAGTGGGGGCAAGTTGCTGAGCGGGGGCGAGTTGCTGAGCGGGGGCGATGGGTTCCAACTCCGGGAGCTGGATGAAATGCGGCGGGTCGATCGTTTCTTCGCTGGTGTAGGAACTGGTGAATTCGTTCGAATCAGCGGTTTCCGGCTCGAGTTGATAAAAGATCTGATGTGGTGCGGCGACAGCGTCTGTTCGCAGCGCCTCGCGTTTTTGATTGATCTGCTCGGCATACACTTCGCCGTGGGTGCGAACACAATCGAGGATGAACTGATCCACC
>JBLFYM010000044.1:0-41397 GCA_047608975.1 Limisphaerales bacterium
TTGTGGACGTTTTCCACATACTCACCCAGTTTGTCCTTGTTCATGCGCCAGTCGTCGAAGTCGTCCTGCTCACAGGGCGCGTGGTCAGAGAAGCCAATCTCCGTCAAACCCACCTTGAGAGCGTGTGCGGCATACTCGCTCGGTGCTCCCTCAGCGTGATGACAGAGGGGGGTGTGCATGTGATAGTCAGCCGGCCATAGCATGGGCCGATGGTAGTCTGATAGGCCGGTGGCGTGGTAGAGGAATTCCCAGGAACTTGGGTATTGTTAACCCGATGGCGATGATCAGCGGCGTGCCGGGACTTGCTCTGCGATCAGACGGTGCCCCCGAACTGGTGACTATTCACCAGCCCTTCATTCTCGGTCAAAAAGTAAATGTAGCCTGCCTGTAGCCGTAACTCGATGAGCCCTGGCCTGTGTTGTTCGGAGCGTTACGGATGAATTCGCCGGCGAAGAGGTGCGCGGCTCCGGTTTCAATTCTCAGATTGCTTGGATAGGGCTCCCAGCGGAGGCGGCCTTCGATCTGATTGCCAATGAATCGTCCCGATGTTCCGGTGACATCACGAAGCCCACTGGTAGTCCAAGCGTCCGTCTTGGAGGCAAGCCAGCAGAGCCGGTGCGCGAACATCAGTTTCGTCGCCTTACTTGGTTTAAGAAAGAGGCGCACCCCAGGGGAATGAATATTGCCGCGAGCGAACGCGCCAAAAATTCCGGTCGGACCATGTCCGAACCTTAGGGCACCAAACAGGGTATCGTAACGATTGTGGTGGCCGTCGGTGGAATCGGTGTCTCCGCTGCTGAGGTCATACTGAAAAGCCAGGCGTGGTTTCCAAGACGCGTCGAAGGTGTAGCCGAGCGCCTGATCACCTCCATTGCGTCCGGCACGGAATTGATGATCGAAACCTTCGTAGCGCCAGCGAGCAGGAACAACAGACTGCATCGGAGGGTGTTAAACACGCAAAGCCAGGGTTTTATGCGGGAGGCGGGTATGGCGGGCTTGTGCAATTGTGCACCCCAATTGTCGATGACCTGTTTCACATCATCGGCGGGATGCATGACAGTATCCTGATTTACCGAATCGCTCCGAGGTAAGGAACGCCGTTTGCGGTTTTTTGGGGCTGCTTCGGTCCCTTTAGTGGCGGCAGCCTATTCCACTGTGACGCTCTTGGCGAGGTTACGCGGTTTGTCGACATCGCAGCCGCGGGCGACGGCGATGTGGTAGGACAGGAGTTGGAGCGGAATTACTGCGAGCAGGGGGAAGGTCGATTCCCAAGTTTCCGGGACGTAGATCACGTCATCCACCTTGCCTGCAATCTGAGTATTGCCTTCGGTTGCAATCGCGATCGTGGGGCCTTTGCGAGCCTTGATCTCTTCGAGATTGGAGTAGGTCTTATCGTACAGGGCGTCACTGGGAATGATAAACACTGTGGGCGTGTTCTCATCGATCATGGCGATCGGACCGTGCTTCATCTCAGCTGCCGGATAGCCTTCTGCGTGAATGTATGAAATTTCTTTCAGCTTCAAGGCACCCTCGAGGGCGACGGGGAAATTGTAGAGCCGGCCAAGGAAGAAAAAGTTGAAGCAGTCCTTGTACTTCAACGCGATTTCCTTGATCTTGTCATTCTGGTCAAGAATGGACTGGATCTGATCAGGTACGGCTTCCAGCGCCTTCAGAATCTGCGTCCCGCGCCGGTTTGAAAGCATCCGGATGCGGCCCATCATCAGCGCGAACAGATTCAGTGCGCAAACCTGGGAGATGAAGGCCTTGGTGGATGCCACGCCAATTTCAGGGCCGGCATGAAGGTAGATTCCACCGTCAGCTTCGCGGGCGATGGTGGATCCCACGACGTTGCAAATTGATAGAACCTTGTGGCCGCGACGTTTCGATTCGCGCAGGCCGGCCAAGGTGTCGGCGGTTTCTCCGGACTGCGTCATCACGATGCAGAGCGTGTTCTTGTCAATCGGAGCGTTGCGGTAGCGGAATTCGCTGGCGTATTCGACTTCGACGGGAAGGTGTGCCATTTCCTCGATCAGATACTCTCCGACCAGGGCCGCATGCCAACTCGTGCCGCAAGCAGTGATCACGATCTTGTCGACCGCCCGCAGTTCGGCGACGGTCATGTTCAATCCGCCGAACTTGGCCGTGGCTTCCTCGTAATCCATTCGGCCGCGAATGGCGTTTCTCACGGTCTGGGGTTGCTCAAAGATTTCCTTGAGCATGAAGTGATCGAAGTCTCCCTTCTCGGCGGCTTCCGCGTCGAATTCGACCTCGCTGATCTGGTATGCGGAAGTGCCTTCGGAGATGGTCTCCATCCGGAAGTTGTCATCCCACAGGGTGACGACGTCGTAGTCATTCAGGTAGATGACCCGCTTCGTGTAATTCACGATGGCGTTGGCATCGCTGGCCAGAAAATTTTCGTCATTGCCGATTCCGACAATGAGGGGGGACCCACGGCGGGCTCCGATCATCACACTGGGATATTCCGACGAGACGACTACTATCCCGTAGGTGCCAACCACTTCCTTGAGCGCGTTCTTGATGGCCTGGGCAAGCGGATGGGTGTCCGCGTCTTTATCGGCATGCCCGGCGTCCTCCAGTTTCTTGTAGTGCTGGCCGATGAGATGGGCGAGAACCTCGGTGTCGGTTTCAGATTTGAACTCGTGGCCTTTGGCTGAAAGTTTGTCGCGGAGGTTGTCGTAGTTCTCAATGACCCCATTGTGGACGATCCCGATACGGCCGGTCTGATCGAGATGGGGGTGCGAATTTTCATCGGTTGGAAGACCGTGCGTGGCCCAACGAGTGTGACCTATTCCGACAGTTCCAGTGACGGGATTTTCCTTGTGCAGCGCAGCAAGGCCCTCCTCAATCTTACCCTTTTGCTTGCGGACGGCGATTTTGCCATCCTGCATGACTGCGACCCCGGCGCTGTCGTAGCCGCGATATTCGAGGCGACGAAGACCTTCGATGACGATGGGAGAGGCTTGTTGATTCCCGATGTAGCCGAAAATTCCGCACATGTTTGACTGAAGTAAGAAGTGTTGTTCTTGCGTTGTTGGTGGCCGAGACGGTATAGGGTTGGTCGAGCGGTTCGCAAGAAAGGAATTCCTCCGAGTATGAAAAAAAGGGCAGTCATCGATACATCAAAAGTGTTGGCAATCGTCATGGGTGGGGGACGTGGTTCCCGGCTTTTTCCACTGACTCAGGACCGGTCAAAACCAGCAGTGCCGCTGGTTGGCAAGTACCGGATCGTGGATATCCCGATCTCGAACTGCATCAACTCGGGCCTGCACAAGATTTATCTGCTCACGCAGTTCAACAGCGCGTCGCTACATCGTCACATCTCGCAGTCCTACAAGTTTGATCACTTTACCAGCGGCTTTGTCGAATTGCTGGCTGCGGAGCAGACGATTGGCGATGAGTCATGGTATCAGGGAACTGCTGATGCAGTCCGAAAGAACCTGGTTCATTTGGAGAATCAGGATTGGGAGCACGTCGTGATTCTGAGTGGTGACCAGCTGTACCGCATGGACTTCGCTGAGGTTCTGGCCACGCATCTGGACACCAACGCGGATCTCACGGTGGCGACGCTGCCAGTGGAACGCGAACCGGCGAAGGCGTTCGGCATCATGCAGATCGACGAGCAGCGCCGGATTACCCGATTTGTGGAAAAGCCGCAGGAGGAGGAGGTGATCGACTCCCTTACGATTTCGCAGGCCAGTTACGGCGAGCTGGGCATCAAGTCGGAGAAGGAGCTGTTGCTGGCGTCCATGGGGATTTACGTCTTCAAACGAAAGGTAATGGCGGAGTTGCTCGACAATGATTTGACCGACTTCGGGAAGGATATCATTCCCAATGCCATCACCACTCACCGAGTGTTCTCGCATGTGTTCCAAGGATACTGGGAGGACATCGGGACGATTCGCTCTTATTTTGAGGCCAATCTCGACGCGACCTCTGAACTGCCACAGTTCAATTTCTTCGACATGAGTGCACCAATGTACACGCGCGCCAGATTTTTGCCGGCTTCGAAGATCAATGGTGCTGGTTTGGATCACGCCGTCATCTCCGATGGGTGCATTATCAGTTGGGCGCAGATCTCACATTCTGTCATAGGGATTCGTTCCGTCATCAATGCGGGCACCCGGCTCCATCGAGTAATTGCCTTGGGCCATGACACGTTTGAATCCGAGGAATCCATCAAGGACCACGAAGCGCGCGGACTGCCCCGAATCGGAATTGGAAGCAACTGTCGCATCGAAAACGCGATCATCGACAAAAACGCGCGGATTGGAGATGACGTGGTGATCAACCCCGAGGGGAAACCCCCCGAGTTCGACGGCGAGAATTACTACATCCGTGATGGCATCGTGGTGATCCCTAAAAATGCGATTATTCCTTCCGGAACTGTGATCTGAGGGAGAATCTGCTTTTCCCCGATGCCGGTGACGTGGCTCAATCCGCGCCGGTGTTTACACTTTTAAAATCGGACCAGACTTCGCGAGCCCGACGGGGCCGTGTCACGACGACTCGTGGCGTGATCGAAACGCCGGTATTCATGCCGGTCGGCACCATGGCCAGCGTCAAGGCGCTGGATAACCGTGAGCTGTTGGAGATGGGGACCGAGATCATCTTGGGAAACACCTACCATCTCAACATCCGTCCCGGGATGGAGATCATGGAACAGGCCGGCGGGCTGCATTCGTTCATGAACTGGCACCACCCGATCCTGACTGACAGCGGCGGCTTTCAGGTCTTCAGCCTGGCGAAGATCCGGAAGATCAAGGAACACGGCGTGGAATTCAGATCCCACCTGGACGGTTCCAAACTTTTCATCGGCCCCAAAGAATCGATGGGGATTCAGCGGATCATCGGATCGGATATCGCCATGGTGTTCGACGAATGTCCGCCCTACAGATGCTCGGCAGATGAAGCACGTGACGCCGTTGCCAGAACGATTCGTTGGGCCGCCGAATGTGCGCAGCAGCCACGCGCCGAGGGGCAGCAGTATTTCGGGATCGTTCAGGGAGGCTGTAATCGCGAGCTGCGCGAGCGTTGCGCGAGGGAACTGGTCGCGATGGATTTTGACGGCTACGCCATCGGCGGTGTCAGCGTCGGGGAACCCGAGCCGGAGATGCTACGTGCGGTTGAACTGGCGGAACCACATCTCCCGGAGAATAAGGCCCGTTACGCCATGGGCTTGGGAACGCCCGCCCAACTCGTTGAACTGATCGCCCGCGGCGTGGATATGTTTGACTGTGTGCTTCCCACGCGGGTTGCCCGGAATGGAACTGCCTACACGCGGAAGGGCGCTTTCAACATCAAAGGCGGGGCACAAAAGGCAAATTTCGCTCCCCTGGAGGAGGGTTGTGAATGTTTCACCTGCCAACGGCATACCCGGGCGTATGTGCGTCATCTGCTGAACGTGAACGAGATTCTGGGCCTGCGGTTGGTGAGCATCCACAACACACACATGTTCATCAGACTCATGGAGGACGTTCGTGAACACATTGAGAACGAAACCTTTGGCGAATTCCGCGCCGATTTCATCGCCAACTATCAGCCCACCTCGCGCGTCCGTGCGCAGCAGCGAACGGCTCAGTTGCCTGAAGGTTCGTGAACTTGTGCTGTGGTTAACCGGTAAGCGGTGCACCACGATCGAGTTCGTAATGATAGAGCGCGGCCAATACGAGTGAGTGGCCAAAGCGTCCTTCTGACGCGAGTCGTCGAACATCATCGAGCGGTATCAAATGGGTGACGAGATCTTCGCCCTGATCCAGTTCCACGTCGTGGAACTTGCGGCAGTTTTCAACCAGGACGGTGAATGTGGTGTTGTTCATGATCGCCGGATTCGAAAAGGCCTTGCCGATGATCCGGGCGTTTTCACCGGCGTATCCGGTTTCTTCCCGTAACTCACGAAGTCCGGCTTCGAGCGGTGAATTATCGGTCGGGTCCATTACCCCGCCGGGGATTTCCGTTTGAATTGATTCGGAGCCGTGGCGGAACTGTTCGACGACAATCAGCTCACGGTCAGCGGTAATGGCCACGACGTTCACCCAATCAGGTGCATGCGCCACGATGAACTCGTGCTCGTGACCGTTGCGGGGATTGACCTTGCGGGTGGCTTGCAGGCGGAAGATGCGATAATCGGCGAGTTCTCTTGTATCGAGAATGTCCCAGGGTCGGATCATGAAATCTGGTGATTGATGAATTTAAAAAGTTCGCCGCCCGAGGCCTGAGCTACGGGCGGCGAATGGAGTCGAGAAAGAGACCAACGAACTATTTCGAGAACGCCTTGAACTGTGCCGGAATATTTGCGGCTTTGTGGTCGCCCTTGTGAAAGAGAAAACGGTAGCGGAACGTCACGCTCTTGCCTGATTTGATCAACATGTCACCGGTTCCGGCGGGTTTGCTTTCGAAGTTGTGAATGCCGAAAGGATTGGCTGCCACCAGGCCGTAGTCGCGGGCGTGCCACCAGGTCGGGTGACGCGGATTCTCCGGATGATCGAAGATGGCCACGCCGACGGTCTTGCCATCGATGGGGGCCCAGTAGTCCACCCAGGCAGCGCGCTTGCCCCACATGGCCTTGCCCGTCACGCCTTCGCTGTTGACGCCCTGGCCCTTGGCGGTGTGAACGCCACGTTTAGCGTCCTCCTTCAAACGGAGTAGCGGGTTGGTGCGAATTGCCATCGTGCCTTCCTTGGTATCACCGAAGGTGACGTCGCCCTCGGACGCGGAGATCGTGATGTCGAAGTCAATGAACCGCCCCACCTCGTTCTCGCCGAAAGTTACTTTCCGGTCATCCGTGCAGATCACTTTGCCGCTGTGATCCGCCCAGTTGTTACGGGTGATGATGGCGTTCCCGGAAATCTCCATGCTCTGCTGGCCAATCTTGCCGGGTTTGAGCGATTTGTTTTTGCCGGGGTATTCGAGCCAGAACTGAACTTTGTTCACGTCGTCATGCGTGTACCAGAGCGACTTGTGATGGGGATGATCACTGGCTTCGTTGTCCACTCCCTCTTTCATCGGGTAGTTTCGGGTCATCGGAATTCCGTGTGGCCCGATGACGGGGTAGAGGATCGGCTTGGAATGACCGGTGTAGACGTATTCGGTGAAGAGCTTGCCGTCGATCTTGACGATGGCTTTGCCCTTGGCTTTCGTGATCGATACCTTGCCGGCAGAAACCGCCTGCGGCAGCGCGATGGCAGCGACGGCGACGAGGGTGGAGAGAAAACGTTTCAGATGATTCATGTGGATAGTTGACGCTTGAGTGGCGGTTATACTCAACGGAATTGTTGAGCGCCAGAACAACGGAGAGGTGTGAAAGGTGGGCAAACCTGAGGGGGTGGGGTGGGGTGAAAATCCAAAGTCCAAAATTCAAGCTGCAAATAGTCTTCAAAATTCAAACTCCAATCCGAGGGCACTTGCGAAGCAGCGACCTTCTGATTGGAGTTTGCCGCCCTCACAAAACGGAAGGGCCGGAAGTTTAAGGCGCACATTGCCTATTCGGAATCCAAGGACGGTATCAACTGGAAACGCCCCCATCTGACCCGTTTCCCTCCCCCGGGCGGAAATCGAACAAGGTTGTGATTGGTCGACGCGAACACGGAGACGTTGAGACCTGCACGCTGGCGTTGCTGGAATTGCCGGCCAGGAACCGGGGCGACTTCCGCTATCAGATGCTGTATCGCGCCAAAGGCAGAGTTGGCAAAGAGACCCGGGCATTCGAATCGCGTCATCAAGGGATGCCCTTCATAGGAACGAATTGGCCGACCGCTTGCTCACCCACTTCCACAGCGATCATCCGAACACGCTTGTCCATGATAGCGAGCGTGGGGAATACGTTCGCTATTGTCGGGCGAAGGAGATACTCCCCAGCATCAGGTTTGCGGACAACACCGGCCGCAAAAAATGAAGCTCCGTTTAGTTCGCGAACTTTGGAAAGAATTGAAAATTGGCGCAGCTGGATTTCTTAAAGCTGTATATTACCAGTGATCAGGAAACGAAGCTATAGCCTATTCGAGTGTCTATACAGGGATTCCACAAGCCGTAAACCTGATACCGGGAAGTGTAGCTGGCACGGTGCCGGCACCGAACTGGGAACATTGTCAGCGCAGAATCAGCGTCTTCCGTCGTACCAGATGTGGCAGGTGTCCTGGCTTTCCATCGCGCCGCGCATATTGGTCACCGAGCGCAGCACGAGGCGAAGGTGTTCTCCGCTTGTGTAGAGATTGATCTTGCGGCCGGACGTGTAGAGCATGGGGGAAGTCATGATGTGGAGCGGGAGCAGTCCGCGCTTCTTGGCTTCCTGGTTCAACGCCACGCTCAGGCTGAGTTCCTCGCTGGCGTAGAGCTTCTCACTGAACCCGTCCACGGCTTCAAAGGCGCGGCGTTCCGCATAGAGGAACGAACCGGCGGCGAGGTGAACCAGGCGGCTGGTCCAGTTCCAACACCCCTGAAAGAGGTTCGCCCACCAGGTTGTGGGGTAAATGAGGACGTTTGAGCCGCCCGCGAGGTGTCGCCCGGACCGAATGCAGTTCCGCACGTTTTCAAAGTGCTTCCACGACGGCGTGGAATCAGCATCGATAAACAGCAACCAGTCGCCGCTGGCTGCGCGCGCACCGGTGTTCCGGGCGCGGGAAATCTGATTATGGGGTTCGAACACAACTGTTGCGCCGGCCTCGCGGGCAATTGCCGCTGTGGCATCGGTGGAATTGTTGTCGCAAACCACCAGTTCCCAACTCCAGTCCGTAAGGGTAAAGACGGTGGCCGCATTCTTGATGGAGCGGAGGGTCTCAGGGAGAAGCTTCGCTTCGTTGAAGGCCGGAACGACGATGGAAATATTCATGTAGCGCGGGGATTTACGTAGGCGCTGGTATTGCCCAAATCCGTCTTACATAACACTTCCGAACTCGGAGAAGCTTCGGTAGCTTGTTCATCGACCGAATCTGGCACCATGAAAGACGAGAATAATGATACTCCCCAAGCCCCAAGCAGTCGCAAACTTGTCAAGCGACTCAGCATAGCTGGCGGGGCGGTGTTCCTGTTAATCATCATCGGATATCTTTCGGTCACCAGTGGCGCGTTTGTGAAAAGCGTCGTCCTGCCAAAATTGAGCAAGGCGCTCAACGCAGAAGTCACCGTGACGGACGCAAGTGTTGGTTTGTTTAGCGGGGTGTCAATGAAGGGTTTGCGCGTGGTTTCCGCGGAAACGGATCTGGTCAAAGCAGGAGAGGCGACTCTCCGCTACAGCTTTTGGGCCTTGGCCAGCGGGCGGATTGAGGTGAGTGAGTTTACCTTGGATGCCCCCGAAGTGTTTCTGGTGCAGAATCCGGATGGGACTTCAAACCTCACGCCAATTTTGGAGGCACTCAATTCTGAAGACGCGGATAAGAAGAAGAAAGAAGCTACGGCCAGCACTTCTGGAGCGCCCGAGGTGGATCTGCGGAACATCGTGCTGAAGAACGCGAAGCTCCGCTTTGAGAGTTATTCGACGAATGGAGTCGAGGTCGTGGAAGCGAGCCCGGTGGCTATCAATGTGGACCATGTGGGGAACGGAATCGATGGGGAGCTGAAGCTATCGACCGGAGTGACCTTCGAGCGCGGCCCCAAGCTGGACGAGCCCGTTGACGCAATCTACGCGGAGATGAATGCGGCCTTCAGTTTCGGTCTCGATGCAAATCTTCTACCCAAGGGATTGAAAGGAAACAGCACGATTACCGTAAACTCGGCCAAAGGAGCATTTGCCGACGCCGACAAGCTCGTGGCTTCGCTAAACCTCGATCTGGATCTCACAACAATTCGCGATCTCTCACTCGACGTAAAGCGGGGCGAACAGCTGCTGAGTTCGGTCAAATTGTCCGGCCCCTTCAATGCCGAAACGCTGGATGCGGATCTCGATCTTCAGCTCTCGGGAATTGACCGCAATATTCTCAGTCTGGTGACCGCACCGCTGATGATCGATCTCGGTGATACCGCGATCAATTCGCAGAATCAGCTGCAGCTTCGCGAGCAGGGAACGCAGTTCTCACTTAAGGGTGAACTCAAGATCGACAAGCTGAGTGTGAAGAAGGATGCGCTCACTACACCGGTGGTAGATGGCGCGTTCCGGTATCAGGCGGGCGTGGATTTGAATTCGAGTTCGGCGAAGCTGGAAGCCTTTGATCTGGGAGTCACCCAAGCGGGGCGGCAACTCATCGGCTCTTCGCTCACAAAACCGCTATCCATCACCTGGGCCGGCGAGCCCGGAGTTACCGGAGATTCGGAACTCCAGCTGAAGATCGACAATCTGAATCTGGCAGAATGGGCTGCTGTCGCTGGCGAATATGTCTCCGCCGGCACGGTCAACGCCGAGTGGAAGTTGGAGGCCAGCAACGGCGGAAAAGATGTAACGATTTCTGGCAATGAAGCCCTGCAAGGATTGCGGGTCAAGATTGGCACAAACTGGGTGGACCAGATCAACGTCAGCGCATTCCTCAACGCGAGCGTGACGAATCAGAACGCCGGGTCACTCAAGGTATTCGAGGTTCGGACGGATCGCGCCGGCCGAGAGATCGCGGCGATCGCAGCCAATGGCAATTTCGATATCGCCAAGATGACCGGGAATGTTGGTTATTCGATTCAGACCGACCTCGCGGAGACGAGCAAGCTGCTCGCTGTCCCGGGCGTGAACGTTTCGGTGGGGCTCCTGACTCTCCGGGGGCAGTTGCTTGCGACCGGTGAGAAGAGCGCGAACCTGACCGGGAAACTGAGTCTCCCTGGCTTCAGCGGTGGCTTCGAGAAGTTTCAATTCAACGGTCTGACCTTGGACTCGGATATCGCTGCCAGCCTTGCGGGCGATCTCAGCAAGCTGGACACCTTCACCGGCAACATGACCCATGGCGGGCAGCCGGCAGGTGGTTTCGATATTGCCGGCAGCTTTGACTCCGGCAGTAAGGCGGCCTCTGCCACGGTTAAGCTCATGGCGATCAACCAGAACCTGCTCAAAGCTGTCCTTGATCCCTTGTTGACGGGAATGCGGCTGGCCCAAGGCCGCATCGACAGCGCGTTAGCCTTGGACCACCAGCCGGCCGGCGAGACGAAGGTTAGTGGCGATTTGAGCGTCACGGATTTGGTGATCCTCGATCAAAGTGGAACGATTCCTGCAGTTCCATTAGGCATCGCGACGAAGCTGGATGCCCGCCTGTCCGGCACTCCGCACGAAGGGCTCAAGCTGAGCCTCCCCACGCTTTCTGGCGACTTGACGCAATCCGGTCAGAAGAGCGGCAGCTTCAACGTCTCCGCGAACTTTGATTCCAAGACGCTGTCGGGCGATTTTGACGTGAAGGTCGCTGATCTGGACGAACGGTTTATTGGACCCTTCGCCGGCAACGCTCTCAAGCCGATGTCGCTGCGTTCGATTCTCGTCAATGTCGGTGCCACCGGGCGGCTGAACCTAAACGCCAGTTCGACTGTCAAAGCGGACATCTCGGTGGATCGCGTGGTCGTCGACGATCCCTCCGGACAGATCCCGCCGCAGCCGCTCGCTCTGAAACTGGGCTTGGACACCGAGATGGATAAGAAGCTGATCAAACTGAATCAGCTCGTCCTAAAACTCAGCCCAACTGAACGTGCAAACAACGAACTGAACATTCGGGGTGCGATCGATCTGACCGATATCAATGCCACCCGCGCGAACCTGGCAATCACCTCGGCCGGTCTGGACGTGACGCCTTACTACGATCTCTTCGCCGGACGTCAGGCACCCGCTGCCACGCCGGAACCGGCCGCCCCGCCAGCACCGAAGACAAACGAAGAACCTCCGGCGATCACCCTGCCCGTCAAGAACTCGGAGATTAAAATTGATATCGCGAAGTTCTTCCTGCGCAAGATCGAAGCCGCAAACATTGTCACGGTCGCAAAATTGGATCGCCACACCATCAAAGCCGATCCGGTGAAGATGGCGTTTAATGGAGCGCCCGTCGCTGCCTATCTCGATTTGGATCTGAGCAAACCCGGATACATTTACGATGTCCGATTTTCTGCGGACCGAGTACCTCTCTCACCGGCAATTTCGTCGTTCTTTCCGCCGGTGGGCAATCGCACCAAGGGTGAACTGGTGGCGAACATGAACGTCAAAGGGCAGGGGATCACGGGTGTGAATCTGAAACAGTATCTGAATGGCAATCTCGGGTTCTATGTGACCAACGCGGCCATTTATATTGTAGCGCAATCCAAAAAAACGCCCCCTCCGCAGACCGGATTCCTGGCCGGTTTCAAGCAGATGGGTGGATCTATGCTTTCCGGTAGTTTCAAATCGATCGCTGGCGGCCTCGGAATTCCTGATCTGTCCCAGACCCCGATTACCCACGTCGATGCCCGGGTTGAAATGGGCGACGGCATGATCCGGCTCAAGAACGCAGACATCATCAGCAGTGCGTTCAAGGTTGGCGCGGCCGGTGACATTTCAATACAGCCCGTGTTAGGCGAATCTCCCGTGGCGATTCCCGTGGATATCTGGCTGGCCACGAAGACGTCCAGCAAGATCAAGTTCACCTCGATCAACGGGGACTTCGGGCAGTTGCCCCGGTTTGTAGAAATCGGCGGGACGGTCGATGTGATCGAGGTCAAAGTAGACAAGGCGGCGATGGCAGGTGCATTGTTTGGTGGTGTCGGTGGCACGGTTGGCGGCCTCACGAAGGAAGCTGGCAATTTTTTGCAGGGCATTGGCGGAAAAGGCGGTGGAATCGGGAATGCCCTGGGCGGTTTTCTGGGTGGAAATAAGAGTGGAGGAACTGCCGCCACCAATGCACCGGCGAACCCGAAACCTGATCTCGGCAAAGCCCTCGGAGGTTTTCTCGGTGGCTTTGGCAGAAAGCCTGCCAACACCAGCACGAATGCACCCACCGTGAAGACGAACAAACCTTCCGGTGGATTCTTCAAAGGGATTCCCGGGTTCAATTAGTATGGATGTCGCCACTGCCTCGTTGACAGATAAACCACCCTTACACAGGTGAAGAGGGTGATCTTTGCGTATGAAAACTATTACACTTCTGATTGTTCTCTCATACTCGATCGTTACCACTCGGGGTGCTGTTCCTTCGGCCAGTCAGTTTGAGGATTTTCTCAAGCGGTTCCCCAAGGCTGACCTGAACCGAGACGGCCAGCTCACGCTGAAGGAAGCCAACAGCTACCGTAGTAAGTTTCAGAAGGGGCGGAAGTCCGCCGGCGGTGGAGTGGTGCGCGAGTTCAAGGTGGATGCCGGATGGTCCGCACCGCGATTCCCGGAACACGCGGTGGCCTATCAATCGCCGGACGAGATTAAGGCGCTGTATGCGAAACAGGTTGGTAAAGACAAGGCAGTGGTCTCATTTCCGAAACCCGAGGATGGCTCTCTGCGAATCGTCGGCACGGGCCACAGTTTTATGGCCCCCGGATACAAGACCCTGCCATTGATCACCCGGGCCGCCGGATTTGAACAACCGCTGTACACTCATACCGGAGGCGGAATGACGGGCAGTACGAGATACAAATGGGAGCAGGAGAACGGGATATTTCAGTTTGACAGCAAGCCGAAACCGAAACTCCTGGCATCGATCTCAAATGCGAAATGGGAGGCCATGATGTGGGGGCCCTACTTCAACGATCGCCCCGAATACTACTCGTGCTGGATCGAGTTTGGCCGGAAGTATAATCCGGGGATGAAGTTCTATCTCTCTGATGCGTGGCCCCAGTTGTATCAGCTCAAAGAGATCCCAAAATCCGAAGATTTTTTCACTGAAGCAATATTTGAACGGCTTGGAGAAGAACGCACGGCGGGATACCGGAGTCTCGTCAATACGCTGCGCAAAAGCTTCGGCGAAGATGTGTTCATCATGCCGACGTCTGACGCGATGGTCTTGGCCGCCAAGCATTTCCTGCGGGGTGAACTTCCCGGCATTGAAGGACTGCACAATTTCATTGGCAAAAAGGAACGGTCGCTTTGGCGCGATCAACTGGGCCACCTTGGCCCCGGATTCGATCGACTTGAGGGGTACGTGTTCTACGCCACGATCTACCGCCGTTCTCCTGAGTTGATCAGCGATCCGATTGGATTTCGTGACCCTGCCGATTTCCCCAGTCCCGCACTGGACAGCGTGTTTCGGAAGATCGCCTGGCAGGCCGTGATCGGCAATTCGCTGTCCGGAGTCCGCGACAAAGATCGCGACGGCGTGGGCGATTGATGGCGCGAAGCCACCTGCCGGAGGCTCGACGATTCTTCCATGGCCACGCCCTAACCCTTCGGCCGCAATTGCGGGAATAGGATCACGTCCCTAATGCTTTCCTGCCCCAGCAGCATCATGCACAGGCGGTCGATTCCGATTCCGATCCCACCCGCCGGGGGCATGCCGTGCTCGAGGGCAACGAGGAAGTCTTCGTCGAGCTTCTGCTGTTCTTCGCCGGCCTGATGTTCGAGGCGTTCGCGTTGCTCAATCGGATTGTTTTGCTCCGAATACGCGGGGGCGATCTCCTGACCGTTGATGCAGCATTCGAAGACTTCCACCGTTGAAGGATCCGCCTGGGACACCTTCGCCAGCGGGACGAGTTCCTTGGGGACATGGGTCACAAAGGTGGGTTGAATGAGCGTGGGTTCGATGAGTTTTTCGAACACCGCATTTGAGACCTCGAAATCTTCGCACCCGTCTTCGATGTCGCCCTGGAGCCTGAGTTCGTCGATGGCGCGTTTGCGTCGTTCTTCCGGAGTGAGATCAAACCAGTCGTCGCCGGCTTTTTCCTTGATGAGATCCTTGTAGGTCACGCGCCGCCAGGGCGGGGTGAGATCAATGGTCTTGGTGATTTCCCCTTCGGCGTTCTTGTGCTCGATGATCAGTGTGTCCAGCACTTCGTTGGAAATGTGGCAGACCATGCCCTGAAGCAGTTCCATCATGCTCTCGTAGTCACCGAACGCCTCGTAGGCTTCGAGCATGGTGAACTCAGGATTGTGCCGGCGGCTCAATCCTTCATTGCGGAAATTCCGGCCGATCTCAAAGACCTTGTCCATGCCGCCGACGAGCAGACGCTTGAGGTAAAGTTCGAGTGCGATGCGGAGATAGAACTCGCAGCCCAGCGCGTTGTGTCGAGTGACGAACGGTTGTGCCGCCGCACCGCCGGGAATGCTCTGCATCATCGGGGTCTCGACTTCAATAAAGCCGCGCTGATGAAGGAAGTTGCGGATCTCGCGAATGATCGCGCTGCGCTTGAGGAAGGTGTCCTTCACCTCGTCGTTAGCCATCA
The DNA here is from genome assembly GCA_047608975.1 of Limisphaerales bacterium. Lineage (GTDB taxonomy): Bacteria > Verrucomicrobiota > Verrucomicrobiia > Limisphaerales > JAYPXF01. Next base: position 15,250 of record JBLFYM010000044.1, read on the forward strand.
GATCGAGATATCGCTGACGATACCGGGTTTCCGTATCCGACAGGCCTTCCCACTTCGCAGGCATGGGGCGGAGAGCCTTGGAGACCACGGTGATTTCCTGGGCCTTTACGCTGATTTCGCCCATTCGGGTGGTAAACATCAGGCCCTTCACGCCGATGAAGTCACCGATATCGAGACATTTTACGATCTTGAACGCGTCTTCCCCGATCATCTTCATGTTCGCGAAGACCTGGATACGTCCGCTCCCGTCCTTGACGTCGAGGAACTGGCTTTTGCCCATGTCGCGATGCGCCGTGATGCGACCGGCAACGGTCACTTCACTCTCGTCGTTCAATTCTTTGGCTTCGTATTTCGCCCGGGCGCCCTGACAGGAAATCGTTGGAGTGACCTTGTTGCTGAACGGTTCGACACCGAGTTCATTCAGCTCTGCCAGGTTGGCCCGGCGCTGTTCGATTAGTTGATTTGTATCTTCCATGCGACATGGCCTGCTTTCGCAGGGGGCGGCTTTTTTAAGCCATTTGCGGGGGCAGTAAAGAAATTAACCGTGAACGGTCACTGTGCGTGCGATGCCAAGTCCGTGTATTGCAGCGGCGTTTCCGCCGTTAACCGCAATCTCCAGTAGCCCGCTGGAACCCTGGACACCGACCGTTTCACCGGGGGGAACGGACGCGTAGCAGTCGCCGACGTGGGAGGGGAGTTGGCCCCCGAAATCGATCACATCACCGACCTTGATCTGCGAGTTTGGGATGTTGGTGATTGTGTTTCCAAACCGGTCCACATAGATCACCTGTCCGTTTACCGAATGAGCAGACTGTTCAGGCTTGGGCCAAGGCAGTTCTTGAAAGTGGTCGATCTGCGGGCCGACTTCCGCAATCGAAACACCGGCGGCCAACGCCGTCGCAACCGGAGCAAAGATGTCGCGACCATGGAACGTGCGGCTTACTTCGGAGGCGAACAATTTGCGATTCTCAAGCCGATGAATCACGCGGTCGGGAGTATCGTTCAGTGCCCATGAGAGCAGGCCGTTGTCCGGACCGACGAAGAATTGCTCCCCTGCCTCGACCGTGATTGCCGGACGGTCGCTTCCCACTCCGGGATCCACCACCGCTACATGCACCGTTTCGCTGGGAAAAGAGGACCACGCGTTGCGGAGTGCGAACGCCCCGGCGCGGATATTTCCCGCCGGAACAGCGTGGGTGATATCGACAATTGAGGCAGTCGGGAGACGTCGAAGAATTACGCCCTTGAGCGCGCCGACGAACCAATCATCCAAACCGAAATCCGTGGTGAGGGTGATGACCGGCATTGCCAATCAGTTGCCCATCAGGTTGGCGAATCGCTTGGCCCGTTGGAGGTAAATCCGTTTCACCAGGTAGAACTTGTAAGCGTTCGCCGCGAAGTGGCCGGGCTTGTTCCAGAGCAGGTAGATTTCTACCGGTTCAGGCTTGCGGCCGGTCCGTTCTTTAAACTGCGCGATTCGTTCATCCAGAATCTTTTTGGCAACGGACCAGGCAATGTTCGGATTGGACCAAGAACTTGAGCGGGTGTATCTGCGCCACACTTCAGGCATGATCTGGTACCGACTGATCTCACCACTTCCGCCCCGGATCAGATCCCATTTTCCGGGTCTGGAAGAGCTGGCACCAGTTTCAATCATCGCCAGGGAATCACGAAGAGAAAGTGCATAACCTCGCTGTTCCATGCAGATGCTCGCAAGGAGCAGGATGCAGATTATCAATGCCTTTTTCATGGTGGAATCGTCTGTGACGGCGATTTCGAGCCGTACAGTACACCACTATATCGGCACTTCTGCCAAAGAAATTTAGAACCCCCATCACCTTGGGGTGAAAAAAGGCAGCACCACAACGCCTTGTGGTCTAATGCTGTGAAGAACGGCTTCTTTTGATTCGTGCGCTCGCGAATACCGTTGGAAAGCCACTAGGTCAGACTCTGAGGGAGTGTTCCTGCCTACTTTTCGACAAGGCAGATGATCACCGTGCGTTCATGAAAATAACGAGATTCTCCGTCTGCCGACCGGCCGCGATGATGTCGAGTTTTCCATCTGCGTTGAGATCCGCAATCTTGAGATCTTCCACCGCGATCTCCTTGCCGGAAAGCTTCTGTTGATTCCATTTTGTGCCCGCCTTGTTCGCGGGACTGAAGAGCTTGATGCCGGGCTCAGCTTTGCGGGATCCGCGCCAGGCAACGACGATCTGATCGTTGCCGGTGCCCAGCAGATCACCGACCTGCAAGGCGTGTCCCGCGACCAGTTCGTTGTCCAAGACGGAGAGCTGATTCCAGAGTCCCTTGCCTCGGCTCTCAACATAGATCGTGGCGGCGATGCCGTGATGCGGTTCGACGCAGACGATGAAGCGTTTGCCGTTGGGCAGACGTCCGTCGCGGATCTCGCCGGCCGCCTTGTCGGTCAATTGCCGGCGCTGCCATTTGCCGTCGCGTTTGTCGAAATGCCAGATGCCTTCCTTACCGGCAATGAGCAGTTCTTCCTCGCGGTCCTCATCCCAATTCACGGGATGAAAATTGTGGGTGAGATGCATGAAATCACTCACCACCTCGGTGGTCCATTTGGAGCCGCCATTTTTAGGCATGTGGTATTCCAGAATCAGTCCGCCTTTGCCCGCGCCGCCCTTGTTCCCACGTCCGTGTAAGGGTTTGACAATCAGGCTGTGAACTCCGTCGCGGGACTTGATCCAGTGCATGCGATGAACCGTTGGTTCGTTCTGAAGCTGGTTGGGGGTCCAATGCGTGCCTCGGTCCGTTCCGGGGATGAGGTGGAAGACCGCTCCGCTTTCGTTGGGATCGGTGGTGTTGCCAGGATTCCATTGAGCACCGACGGCGATTTCACATTTGCCGTCACCAGTGAGATCCCGGGCGGTGATGCAGACGTTGTCGCGGGCGGTGAGATCCTTCGCAATGACGTGCTTCTTCCAGGAAGGATTTTGATACCACTGAACGGTCGTCTTGTCGGCGAGCAGGATGTCGTCCTTCCCGTCGCCATCCACGTCCGCGATTTGGACGCCGTAGCCGACTTCAATTTTACCGACTTCGACGGTTTTCCATTTGAACTGCGGCGCGGCGATGGCTCCGATGGAGACAAAGGTAACGGAGGCGAAGAGGAGGGAACGTAGAATGGTCTTCATTGGAATACCTTCGAGTGTGGTTCTGGCCCCGGATGAAGACAATCGAAAACCGCACCCCGGCATCACGACGGGCACATGCAGCCACAGTGCGACCGACGATCAGTCGTTCTCAGGAATTGTGCCGGCTTGGGGTTGAAATTTCATCAACGGCACTGCGGGTAGACACGAACCGACGCGGATAATCAAAGAGAGCAGGGAGAACGAAAGTGCTGCCTCTACCGTGAAACCAAGCGAATTAAGAAACCATACGTTCAGCCCCTCTCTGATCCCAAGACCATTGGGCGTGATCGGAATCAGGTTCGTAGCCGAAGCGAGCAGGAACAATAGCGTCGCGCTGGACAGACTGATGTCCAAGCCGACGGCATTGGCCAAGGCCCATTCGGAGAGTAGAAAAAACAGTTGAGCAATGGTCGAAATACAGAGCAAGCCTAGCCACGACGGCAAGCCATTGTCATGGATGCGCTTGGTGACCGCGCCGAGTCGTTCGTCCAACTCGCTGATAGAACCGCCCGATTCTCCGCTGGGCAGCAGGCGCTGATAAAGTTGGGTCAGTCGTCCCTGAAACGCCCCGGATCCGATGAGTCTCCAGAAGACGGTAAACGTGATTCCCGTCAAGCTGATCGCAGCGATCACCGGCCACACCGGATTGTGAAGGCGCTGCATGATGATCGAGGGCAGCGGGGAGAACGCCAGGATGATGACGAGCGGATACAGACCGGTGGATCCCAATAATCGATCCAGCAACAAGGTGACACCGGTCTCGGTCTTGGGAATGTCTGCCCGCCGATGAACGATCCAGCGGCCGATGTCGCCACCGATGGAGGTCGGTAACAGGAAATTGAGAAGATGCGCGCCCAGCGTCCAGACGACGAGGGTTGCCCAGCCGAGTTGTTGATCAAGTCGGTGCAGAATGCCACGCCAGCGAATCGCGCGAAATGCAAAAGCCACATAGATCAACCCCACGCCGAGCAGAACCCGCTGCATATCGCTCTGCAGAAGTACGGCGATCACCTTGGCCGGATCGGCGATCGCGAACAGCCCCGCGAACACGGCGGCAGCGAGGAGTATTCGGATGGCAATGCTGATACGGCTACGCTTCATGAAAAGGCTCGCCGAGCCTGTCCGTTCCGCGAAGTGAAGGTCAACCGGATTTGGCGATTCCTTCCCGATTCTTCGCCGTTCCCGTTCGTGCTGCTCTGCCCGGTTGGGCAGGAATGCTGACACCCAAGGCGGATTCCCGTATAAACCGCGCATGCCAAAATCCAACTTTGATGGGCTGAGCGTGCTGGTACTGGAGGACGAGGTCCTCATGCGCAAACAGATATCCGCCGGCTTGGAACGGATCGGCATGGACGTCAATGGTGCCACGAATCTGGCGGGTGCCCGGCAACTGGCTTCGGAGATGAGTTTCGACTTTGCGCTGATCGATGTGAATCTGCCGGATGGCAATAGCATGGAATTGCTCCGGGAATGCGTTTTTCCCGAATCCACCGGCGTGGTGGTCATGACCGGTGACACGGAACTGGAAGGAGCAGTCGAGGCAATGCGGCTGGGGGCTTTGGATTACCTCAGCAAACCATTCGATGTCGGCGAACTGCCGCTCGTGTTCGCCCGGGCAAAGAAGGCGCGGCAAACTGCGCGCGCCGAAGCACACAAGCGCGTCGAGTCTGGGGATGGGGGGATTTTCTTTGGCGATTCACTGACCGGCGTGAAGCAACGGCTGGAGAAAATCATCGCCGCCGATAAACGTCTCGGAACCGAACTGCCGCCCGTGCTGATTATCGGCGAAACCGGGACCGGCAAGACCACGATCGCACGGTGGCTGCACAACAACGGTCCCCGTGCCGGGCAGGAGTTGATTGATGTGAATTGTTCGGCGCTTCCCGAAACGTTGGCCGAGTCGGAGCTGTTTGGACACGAGAAGGGCGCGTTCACCGATGCTCGTTCGGGCCGCATGGGACTGTTCGAAGCCGCGAGCGGTGGCACGCTGTTCCTGGATGAACTGCCGAGTCTCTCACCCGGATTGCAGGCCAAGGTTCTCAAGGTCCTGGAGGATGGACGAATTCGTCGCGTTGGCGGGAATAAGGAAATACAGATCGACACGCGGGTGATTGCCGCGACGAATGTGGATCTGAAGGAAGCGATCGCAGCCGGCGCGTTCCGGGAGGATCTCTATCATCGGCTGGATCTTTATCGGATTCAGATTCCACCGCTACGCGAACGTGGCGAGGACGTGGCCCGCCTGGCTGAGGTTTATGTGGAACGCCTTTGCGCGCGGCATCGTCTGCCGGTCAAAACGATCACCGCGAAAGGACGCGAACGGATCCTCGCCCACGAATGGAAGGGCAATGTTCGCGAACTGGCGCACGAACTCGAACGCGCGATCGTGTTCGAGGACGAAGCAGAACTGGATTTTGGCCACCTCATCGGCGGTGGTTCCATGGCGGGAAGTGATGATCCGGGAGACTGGCTGAAGGCGGGCTTTCAGTATCCGGAGGAAGGATTTCAATTGGAGGAAGCCATCAACCGCCTCATTCGCCTCGCACTCCGCCAAAAGAACGAGAATGTCTCCGCTGCGGCAAGATTGCTGGGCGTAAGCCGGGACTACATTCGTTATCGCCTCTCCGGTAAGAAGAAAGACTGAACCAGAGTTGCTGATGTCCTTAGTGCAGCACCACAAGGAAATCATCGATCCCGTGAGTTCCAAGGGATGAGCGAGCGCGGCAGTCCTCTGCCGCTATTCGCGCCCCCCCCCTTCGATAGAACGGGTTGGACTGGGGAATTTGAGACGTCCAATCAAATTGATCGCATTTCGGTGAGCCAGGATTCCGGCTCCGCTGGATTCTTCCCTCAGATACAGTTTGCCACAGCTGGGCAATGCTGGAATCTGCGGGAAGAATTTACTCCTAACGAACTGAAGTTCGAGGAACAGAGAAATTCTACTCCGATCTGGCTTGTCTGATGTTCTGCGTCGTCTTAGCCCTGCAGGCAGCTCAGAAACCCAACATCGTGCTGATCATGGGGGAGGATATGGGCTACTCAGACATTGGGTGTTACGGGAGTGAGATCAATACACCCCACCTCGACCGGTTGTGTCCAATAACGGTGTCCGATTCGCGCAGTTCTACAACACCTCTCGCTGTTGTCCTACCCGGGCAGCGTTGTTGACCGGTCTCTACTCGCACCAGGCCGGCATCGGTTTGATGACCTGGGACATTCGTTGCATGGAAGTCTATGCCGCGATGGTGGATCAGATGGACGCTGGCATTGGTCGGATCGTCGATGCGTTGCGACAGACCGGGCAGTTGGAGAACACCATTCTCGTGTACCTCCAAGACAATGGCGGTTGCGCCGAAGGCTATGGTCGGAAAGACAACTCGGACAAGCGCGCCCGAGTTGATTTCAAACCCTTCGGTCCGAACGGGCTACAGACAAAGATCTGGCCACCGATGCAGACCCGTGACGGACGCTGGGTGCGGACCGGTCCGGAAACGATGCCAGGGGCGGAGGATACTTTCGTGGCCTATGGGGCAGGGTGGGCAACGGCGTCCAATACTCCTTTCCGCGGTTACAAATACAACGGGACTGAAGGCGGAATCAGTACGCCTTTTATCGTGCATTGGCCCGAGGGAATCGCGAAGGAACGCCGCGGAAAGATCGTGCATGATCCCTCGCATCTGATCGACCTGATGCCGACATTCGTGGCCGCCGCCGCCGCTCAGTATCCGCGTGAACACGCTGGCGTATCAATTCAACCGATGGCAGGGGTAAGCCTGCTACCTGCGCTGACCGGAAAGAAACTGAAACGCGGCGCGCCGCTGGGTTTCGAGCATCACGGCAACCTGGCGCTTCGCGAGGGGTGCTGGAAGATCGTCTCCGATTACCGGAACAACCAACCTACACGTTGGGAACTCTATGACATGGAGGCGGATCGCACCGAACAGAACAACCTCGCGACTCGACAACCCGAACGACTGAAGTCGCTCGTGGAAAAGTGGCAGCAGTGGGCGGACCGGGTGGGCGTTCGCCCCTGGCCTTTTCCGAAGAAAAAGAAGTGGTTCAGTTGTTGGTGATGGCAGCCTTAAGCTTTGCATAGAAAGCCGTCGCCTTCTTCGCGTCGTCGAAATCAAATTCCATTTCAGATGAAACCACCTCGGCGGCGTCCTGTTGTCTGGCATTCGGAAGATTGAGAATGACGAGGTGAACCTCCCGGCCATTGTTGCGGATCACCGACTTGGAGACCCATCCGATTTCAGACTTGCGGATGAAGGCCACAAACTCGTCCGCCTTCAGTCTTGGTTTGTTGGACACTTCAATGAAGTGTCCAACATTCTCCAACTCCCATGCCCGGGAGCCTGGTGAGGAGGAAACCAGGAGCAGAAGAACGAGAAGTGTTTTCGTACGGCCGAGTGTAGTGCCGCGATGCTCACCGCGCAACGCACGGTGAACTCTCCTGAAGTAGTTCGATACTTGTGTCGAAACCGTTCGCGTACAAGACTTCGTGCCGATGAAATTTCTGTCCACCTTCGTCATCACCACACTTGTCGTGTTCAGTGGCATGGCCGCTGAGCCGGCTGAACGCTTTTCCAAGGATATCGCAGAACTGGTAAAGAACTTCACTCCTGGCGGTGCGCTCCCGGATGGGTCCAAATCACCGTCTCCGGCGGCGGCTGTCGCACAGTTTCAGGTCCATGCTGGTCTGAAACTGGATGTGCCGCTGCACGAACCCCAGGTGGCTCAGCCGTTGAACATGTCCTTCGATGAGCGAGGACGGCTATGGGTGGTGCAGTATCTTCAGTATCCATTTCCCGCCGGACTGAAAGTGGTGAAGTACGACAAGTATCTCCGGGCCGTCTTCGACAAGGAACCGGTGGCTCCACCGAATCACGTTCGTGGGCGGGACAAGGTCACGATCCATGAAGACACCGATGGCGATGGTGAGTTTGATCGCCACAAGACGTTTGTGGATGGGCTCAACATGGCGCGCAGCGTGATTACGGGTCGCGGTGGCGCGTGGGTCCTGATGCCTCCGTTTCTCCTCTTCTATCCGGATCGGGATCGGGACGACGTGCCCGATGGCGATCCTGAAGTGCACCTTGAAGGATTTGGTCTTGAGGACACTCATTCCGGCGCCAACAGCCTGCGCTGGGGGCCGGACGGTTGGATTTATGGTGCTCACGGCAGCACCTGCACCGCGGACGTGAAGGGCGTGAAGTTTTTGGGACAGGCCATCTGGCGCTATCATCCCAGCAGTCGGGAATTTGAGGTTTTCGCTGAGGGTGGTGGCAACACCTATTGCGTCGAATTCGATCGGGAAGGTCGGTTGTTCTCCGGTTCGAACTACGGCAAGACGCGAGGTGTCCACTATCCACAGGGTGGCGCCTTCATTAAGAGCTGGGGGAAGCACGGGCCACTCATGAATCCGTATTCCTTTGGTTTCTTTCAGCACATGAAACACAAGGGTTACAATCCACGGTTTTCGCAGACCATGATCATCTACGAAGGCGGGGCGATTCCGCAATTGGAGGGGACCATTGTTGCCGGCATGGCGCTCACCAGCCGCATGCAGGCGAGTCGATTGAGCCGCGACACCTCTTCTTTTCAAACCTTGGACACCGATGTGCTGGCGCTTTCCTCCAACCGTTGGTTTCGCCCGGTCGATACGAAGGCTGGGCCCGATGGGTCCATCTACATTGCGGATTGGTGCGACAGTCGTTTGAGCCATCTTGATCCCCGCGATACTTGGAGCAAGGAGACCGGGCGAATCTATCGACTCCGGGCAAACGCGGATTCACAGGAAGCGTTTGATTACGTTTCGCTCACCGGCGATCAACTCATCGCGAGACTCGAACACGCGAACAAATGGCATCGCCAAACGGCACTTCGCGTTCTGTATGATCGAGCCGACCGATCACTTTTGCCCAAGCTGCTCGTAAAGTTTCGGAAGGCTGATGGGCAGACGGCACTCGAGCTTTTCTGGGCGATCAATGCTTCCGGTGGATTCTCTGATCGTTTTGCGAGAACTGCATTGGAACACGCGCATCCGATGATCCGCTACTGGTCCGTGCGTTTGCTGGGCGATGCCAAAACGGTTTCAGGGAAGACCGCAAAGGCGTTGCTCGACCGGGCACGGATTGAATCCGAATCCGAGGTAAGGGTGCAACTGGCCAGCACAGCGCGTCGATTGCCAGCGCAGGCTGCGCTGCCGATCATCCGGGAAATGCTCGGACGCGATGGGGACGCGACTGACATCCACATCCCGCTTCTTCTCTGGTGGGCGGTGGAGGCCAAGCTCGACACTCACGGCGACAGGTTCGTCAAACTCATGGCTGATCCGGCTTTTTGGGACCGTTCCCTGGTGCGCGATTTTATTGTCGAAAGATTGGCGCGACGGCTTACGGCAAAACCTACCGATGGATATCAGTCGCTCGTCCAATTGCTGGCAGCTGCCCCAGCTGAGGATTCTGTCACGCGGGTTCTGAACGGAATTGAGGCCGGACTGGCCGGTTCGTCGGAAGCGGAAATGCCGGGAGATATGCAGGCTGCGCTCGATCGAATCCTGAAGCAGCGAGGTCCCAGCGCACAATTGTCCAATATTTACATCCGCATGAACCAGTCCCCGACGGACGCAGTATTGTCCATGCTGAAGGCGAAACAGACGAGTGGGGCGAATAGGAGCAAACTGATCAAAGCGATTGCTGAAAAGCGGGTGCATGCAGCGGTGCCAGTTCTAATGGATCTTCTTCGCACTGAGTCGAATGGAAAGCGGGCGCTCGAGTTGATCAGCGCATTGCAACGATTTACGACGACTCGCATTGCCTCGTTGTTCATTGAGAAACTCCCGAACTGGCCGGCCAATGTGCGCGCCAGCGCAGTCACGGCCTTATCCGGTCGGCTGGAGTGGGCGCAGCTTTTGTTGGACGCCGTGGATCTGGACGCGGTGAAAACAGACTGGGTAACGATCAACAACCTGCTGGCGATTCGTGAATATGGCTGCGATCACTGTAACGATCTCATCGCGAATCACTGGGGCAAACTCCGACGGTCACCGGAGGAAAAAGAGAGGGAGATCAAGCGTGTCCGGCAGGTGCTGAAAATAAAAGGCGGAGATCAGAAACGAGGCCAGGAATTGTTCGCGTTGATGTGTTCGTCCTGTCATCGGCTGGGCCGTACAGGTCGACAGATTGGCCCTAATCTGACCGGGTACGAGCGTGATAACCTGGACTTCATTGTTCCCGCGATCGCCGATCCGAGCCTCGCCATCAGGGAGGAGTATACAACCTTCAACGTAGTCACCTCCGATGGTCAGACCTTGACGGGATTCCTGATTGGCAACGATGCTCTTTCCGTGACGGTAATGGACCTGAGTGGAAGCAAACACGTGATCCCCCGACGGGAGATTCTGAACCTGGCCGCATCTGCGACATCGCTGATGCCGGAAGGGCTGCTGGCTGCGTTGAGCGATACCCAGATACGTGATCTCTTCGCCTATTTTACGCAGGCTGCAAAGAATTGAAGCATGCAATTGGTCCTGCGGATTCTGATCTATCTGTCCCTTTTGGTGGGAACGATGTGGTTCGGTTACTCCACCTACCGCGACTACTCGTTGCTGATGATCGATGGCGTGGGTGGTGCCGAGGTGGAAACAGTGAAATACGCGGAGATGGAGACCCGCACGCAAACGGCGGTAGTTGCCGAGGAAGAGAATCCGGAGGAAGACGGCGGTCTGGATCTGTCCAACATGTTGGATGACGAGGAGAACTATCGGGCGGTCCGTATCAACAACAAGGTCAGCCGTCATTACGTGCGCCTGATCGGAAACACCGTGGCATTTGGCTTTCTGTTGACGGTGGTCGGCTTTCTTTTCGCCCAGAATATCGGCGATGTCCTGCGATTCCGGATGAACCAGAAGATTCAATATGTTGACGAATACTCTGAGAAGAATGAGGACGCGGAGCGGGGTATCTATCTTTTGAGGAAGGGCAAACATCAACAAGCGCTGGAGATTCTTCGAAAGATCGTACAAGCCGATCCTGAAGCTTGGGAAGCTCAGCTGGCCATTGCCGAACACTACGACAAGACCAAGGAGAACTGGACTCAGGCAGCGAGTGATTACGAGGATCTTCTGCAGATGGAAATGCCGGCGGAAAAATGGGGTTGGACCGCCATTCGCCTGTGCAACATCTATACCGGAAAACTGGACGAGATCGGACGCGCGTTGCTGATCCTCAAGCGGCTCTCGATCGAACTACCGGAGACCGCTGCTGGAGCGAAAGCCCAGAAGCGACTTGCGATGGTCGAAGCCGCCAAGCGCGGCGTAGGAAGAACTTGAAAATATTATGGCGTTTGAACTGAAAGACTTTGAGAAGGATGTGATCGAACGGAGTCGTGAGATTCCCGTGGTGGTCGATTTTTGGGCAGCTTGGTGCGGCCCCTGCAAAATGCTAGGTCCGGTCATTGAGAAGATGGCGGGAGAGGCGGAAGGAAAGTGGGAGTTGGTCAAGATCAACACCGAGGACCACCCGCAAGTGGCGCTCGACTGCCAGATCGCGAGCATACCTGACGTTCGCCTGTTTCGCGACGGGAAGGAAGTTGCGGAATTCAAAGGATTCATGCCTGAGGAGCAGATCGCGGAATGGCTCCAGAAATTTCTTCCGTCGATCCACGCAGATCGCATTGGCACCGCTCATCAACTCGCTGAAGAGGGCAAACTCGATGAGGCACTGGACATGGCATCAGAGATTCTCGGACTTGAACCCGGGAATGGAGAGTTCCGACTCACAGCGGCGGCATGGGCGTTGCGGATTGACCCCGGTGGAAGTCTGAAACTTCTCGAAAAGGTAACCGAGGATTCAGACTTACATGATCAGGCGGCGGCGATCCGTGTGCTCGCCGAATTCATGAGCTCAGCTGATCAAATTCTCGCCCAGAGTGACGGGCCCAAGGCAGAGGCATTCGGTCGCGGGCTCGACGCCTGTCGATCCGGGGATACCGAAGCCTGGGTGGATGCCTGGTTGGAGGTGCTGGAGCGGAAAAAGGATTTTGGCGCCGGAAAACTTCTGCACGCCTGCAAGGCGATCTTCCGCTTCCTCGGCCCGCGGCATCCTGTTTCGGCCCGGTTCTATCGTCGGCTGACGAGTGCTCTGTACTGAGCTGCCCTCACCTGAATCCGGCACGTTGAGAAGGGGCCGGAGTTTCGTGATGGGCGTGATTGCAGAACGGTGTTGCGAGCCAGTTCCCCGTTGGAGTTCACTCGACTCACGAAGATTTACTTGTCGACGCCACCTGTCAGGCGGACGACAACTTCACCCGTAGTTTGAGATCCAAGGTGCATTTCCATCCGCCCGGTTACGGCTTCGTTGATAGTGATTGTGACAGACCTTGCGTGTCGTACACGCCCAACGCCGCCCCGACAGTGGTCTCACCCCAGGAAGGTTTATCGGTGGCGATCACTGCGTTTGGCGACCTCTTCCGGACGTCCTCTGCGAGCGATGCGTCGGTTGGAAAACGTGCATCAAATCGATCGGCGGTGGCCCCCAAACAGATCAACGCACCGGGGTTGATCTTGGCTTGTCTATTCTCAGGATTGACGATGTCGCTGACCGGAGGTTTGAGCGGACTCACATCTGCTACTGCCTTCAGGTGGAATCCCGGCGTGAGCCGGATCGAATTATCGGAGGACACATGATCTCAATCACATCGTCGCCGATCGTGGTTGGATTTTCCTATGCATTCAGGAAACTCCGTAGAAGTATTCCACACACCGAAAACCTCCATGCACCTATGAACGAGCACGAATTCAGCAAACGTCATCTGGAACTCTCGCGCCGTTACTTTCTCCGAATTGCCGGTGCCGGCGCGCTTGGTCTGAGTCTTGGCGAATTATCGGCCGAGGTGGTGAATGCGGAACTCAAGAAACTCATTGGTGAACTCACCTACCTGACTCCGTCTGACAATTTTCGAAACGTCGAGCGCCACCGACCCCTGCCCTACAAGCGACCGCTGGAACAACGACTGGAACTGGGCTTGGAACGTGAGACATGGAAACTCGACATCATTGCGGATCCGGACAGCGACTCGAAGCTTGGCAATCCCCTTACCCGAGCCGGAGGCAATGCCTTCGATTTTCCCGCACTGATGGAGATGGCGAAAACCAAGGCGGTTCGATTTTTTAAGGTCATGACCTGCAACAATCTGGCTGATCCGCTCGGCATGGGATTGTGGGAAGGTGTACCGCTCCGGGACGTGATCTGGAAAGCCCACCCGGAGAGCAATATTCGGCGCCTGTTCTATCGGGGCTATCACAACGACAATCCCAAGCAGATCTTCCAGAGTTCTCTGCCGATCGGACGTGTTCTGGAGGACCCCCCCGGGGAACTCCCCGTCATTCTTTGTTACAAGATGAACGGCAAGCTGTTGACGGGAGAACGCGGTGGTCCGGTCCGGATGATCGTCCCGGACGCCTACGGCTTCAAATCAGTAAAGTGGATTCAGCAAATCTTCCTGACCAACCTGCAGGGTGCCAATGACACCTACGCCGAAAAGAACAACGACGTGGACAGCAAGATGAAGAGCTTTGCGCGCTTCTTCACGAAACCGAAAGCTCAGCGGGCCGGCAATCCCATTCCGTTGATCGGGATCGCCCAATCCGGAATGTCCGGTCTGAGCAAGGTGCAGTACTGGCTTCACGACACCAAAGATCACCTCCCCACGGCCGATCGCTATTTCAACAAGGCTCCGTGGGTGGATGCCGAGATCCTTCTGCCACCGGAAACGTGGAACATGTTTCCCGATGGGAAACTTCCACCGATCAAGAATCAGGTAGACGCTCAGGGAAACTTCATCGCGTGGCCACCACCCAACACAATTGCGCACTGGGCGGCTTTGCTGCCGGCACCCAAGCCAGGAAAGTATGAACTTCGCTGCCGGGCAGTGGACGCCAACGGATTTGCACAACCGATGCCGCGCCCGTTCAAAAAATCCGGCGGCAATGCGATTCAGATGGTTCCCGTGCGAATCTTCGCCTGATTCAGTTCCCCATCACGTATCTGTCAGTCTAGTCGTTATCGTGACAGACGAGGTCGATCACCACGGCGGTGGCGAGGATGGTGATGGCGTCCTCACCGTCGACGATGTCGATTCCATAGGTATCCCGGAACGAGAAGAAAGTCTTGGATACTGACGCGACTGTCTGGCCGCTACGGGTGAACTGGTATTCGAAATCGAAGAAGTTCCCGGTCACGCTGTAATCGTTGGGCCCCGGGACATCGACCTCAAACTTGTCTTTGAAGAAACTGATCTGCTTAATGATCTCCGCAAACAGTTGGCCATCGCGATGCACGTGATACGTCTTTCTGAAGCTCAGAATCTTTTGGGCGATGAACGCGAGTTCGTTTCCGTTCATGTCCTGAAACGAAAGTTTGTCGCCGATCGACATCGCCTTGCCGTCCACAAAGAACGCATCGTTTCCGTTCGCATCTTGGATCGCGAAGTCATCGCCGAATCCCCAGAGCTTTTGTTTCATCAGGTAACGCATGGAACGGATCGTGCCGGGAGTGTCCGCGACCAGCCATGATAATTCACCGGCGAGTTTGGAAGCGGCTCAGCGCACGATCAGCTCTCCCCGCATGAGAACCCAGTGTCCCGGAAACGTGCAGAGGTAGGGATAGACTCCCGGTTTGGAGGGAGCCTTAAAGCGGAGAATCTGTGCGTCTTCCGCAGCGAGCATACGGGTGTGATGCAGGATCTTCTTGGAGTTCGGGATAAATCCCTTCTTCGCCGCAACCGGGTCTTTGGCCATCTCGTTCGCGGCCATTCCGATCTCGAGCATCGCGCCCGGTTCAACAATCACAAGATTGTGTGCGGTCGCATCGGGATTGATAAACTCAAGCCGAACTGGCTGGCCGGCTTTCACTTCAATGCGGTTCACCGAATACAACATCCGCTCCTTGATGCAGGTGATCTTGACGCGTTTGAGGTCCTTGGCAGTATCGAACTGCGCATCTTGTGCACTGATGATGCGTCGCGGTTTCAGTCGCTGACGTTTGTCAAACTCGCCCAGGAAGGTTGCCACCTCTGGGTGGGCGAGATGGAAGCCTTCATCCCCGTCCCAGTGTGGTTTCAGAGCGCGGGATCCCAAAGAAGTTCGCAACGCATAGCTCAGATGTTTGCCGTGGGGTTGTTTCAACGCACCTGTCATCGCGATCAGTGCTCCGCGAGTTCCGATGTAGGATGCTGCCACCGCGGCTTCGAGACGCACCAGTGAGTTTGTGTCTTTCGCCGATCTGGCAAGCAGCGGATAACTCGAGGTGGAATCCTCTGACCAGTACCGCAATTGTCGAGTAGCGGCGGCGCGCGCCTGATGATCATCGCAACTCAGCAACTCTCCCAGCAGCGCCAGGTTCTTCCTGCCGATCCCTCGATAAACCCAGACGGCTTCCAGTTGATGGTGTCGAAATCGTGCGTCTTTCGTATCCAGTTTTGAAACCCACTTATCCAAGGCACTTGCCACGCGATCCACGTTGCGTTCGCGTAACTCTCGGCGTGCCCAGTATCGATATCGATATTGCGGCAATTCCAGTACCGCGAGGAGCTTGGGGATGGCAGCACCCGCAATCTTTGGCGGATCTGCCGGCGTGCTCCCTTTGGCGGAAATACGCCAGATACGTCCGGACACACGATCGCGACGCGGATCCCGCAGCGAATACTGGTTATGGCTCTTGATCGGATTGTACCAGTCGCAAATGTAGAGCGATCCTCGCGGTCCAAACCGCAGATCGACGGGAATGAAGCTGAGGTCGGATGAAAACAGGATGTCGCTCACATACTCCTCTTCCATGCCAAACTCAGTCTCCTTCCAATGGTGATACTCAATTCGGTTGGTCGGCTTGTAACGCGCCTTGGCGAAACCTCCCTGCATCTCTTTTGGGAACGTGTCGAAATCTACAAAGTCATGCCCACACGTTCCTGAATAGGCCGGCAATCCCAGAGGTTTGGGATGCTGCTCCGGGTAGGTGGGATCCAATGCGTGAAACGCCGATGCAAAAATCGGATGACTGGCCACGTGCTGTCCCCAGTCATCGAAGGTGACGCCCCATGGATTCGTGCTCGGGTAGCAGCCGAAGGCAGTGAGACGTTCAGTTTTTACATCGTAGCGAAACCACCCGCTGTTCTGCTGCCTTACCGGCCCATAGGCCGTCTCCACCTGCGAGTGATGAAAAATGGATTCCCGAAAGATCAGATCCCCATCCGGGGTCCATGCGAAGTCGTGCAACGCATGGTGGGAATCTTCGCAGCCGAACCCGGTGAGAACATGCTTTCGGTAGTCGGCCTTCCCGTCGCCATCAGTGTCCTTCAGAAAGGTCAGGTGCGGTTGCTCAGATACGTAGACGCCACCGTTCCCCAACTCAAACGCCAATGGAATGTAGAGATTATCGGCAAACACCGATGACTTGTCCGCCCTGCCATCGCCGTCGGTGTCTTCGAGGATCACCAGTTTGTCGTTGGGTTCCTGCCCGGGAAATAGTTGCGGGTAAGTGGTCGAACAGCAGACCCAAAGCCGTCCCTTCGCATCCCAACGCATCTGAATCGGACAGGCGAGTTCAGGGAACTCCTCTTCGCCGGCGAAGAGATTGACGTCAAAGCGAGGATCCATCTTGAACGCTTTGCGCTCGTCCTCTGCGCTCAACCAGGCGTTCGTTCCCCGCGCTTTCCAGATTTCGCCGAGAGGTGGGAGGGTGGACAGATCCATCTTTGCCGACACCCGCTTCCCTTGCGCCAGACTCCAGATCCGTTCGTAGCGATTGGAGACGAGCAGATCAAAGTTTCGCATGGCGGGAAGGAAATCATTGTAGCCATGTTCTTTGCTCCGTCCGCCCGTGTAGTAGTAGGTGTTGAGCGGTCGGTAGCGGTGAAAATACTGGCGGTCCTTTTCGACAATCTCTTTTCGCAGCGCATCATTGAATTTCGGGGCCGACTTTCCAAAGGCTTGGCGAAACAGGGATCGCGCCAACAACGCGTAGCCGTCGCCCTCCAGATGAATCCCGTTCATCGTCAGGTCACTCCCCAAGGATTCCATGGCGTTCTTGGTCACGGTGAACAAATCCACGAACCCTACCTTCTGCTTCGCCGATACCTCACCCATTGCTTTCGAGTATGCTTCGAGACGCTGGTTGTTCATCTTCCCCGCCGCGACGCGTTCGATATCTTCATTGGCGATGGGTGAAAGCAGAATGATTCGAGGACCACTCTTGCCGTTGAACAAACTCGCTTTGAGCTTGGTGAGGTAGCCTGTCAGCGTGCGCTTGAAGTCTGGAATCCCTTCGATACCGGCGAAGGATTCGCTGAAGCCAAACGCGGCAAAGATGACGTCCGTCTTTTCGTAGGCGAGATGTTGCTCCACGTCCGCCAGATTCAGTGGCCGCGGTTGATGTCGGATGGAATCTCCCGACCACGCAAGATTGCGGACGATCAATTTGTGCTTCGGAAACGCCAGTTGCAGCAGTGACTCGAAATAGCCAAAGCCGCGCGTACGATCGAGAAGTGTGTTCCCAATGAAGGCGATCCGGTCGCCGGGATTCAGACGGAGTGGTAACGCGGTGTTCACGGACTTCCCCATTTCCGGCCGTGGAGCCGTGGCTTCATACATTCCGTAGCCCTTGAGCGCAGGGTCCTCCTGTGGTCGTTCGCTACCATTGAACGTGAGCCTTACATCCTTGGGGACAACGGCAGCAGTTGATGCCAAGACGGCACCGAAAAGACAGCTCAAAGAAAGTATTCGGGCGAACAACATAGGATGCGGAAAAAGTAGGATACCCGAATCCGATTGCGAGCCACAATTTACGGTTTCGTTCAACGGCAACACCATTGACTGGCGATCCAACACCTCTGGCTGGCCCAGCGGTTCAACTGCTCGACATCACCGATGCTCAGGACTATCTTCCCGCCCATGCACAGATTCTACGGGTTGTTGTTTGTCGTCGCCCTCACCTTTTCTGCGAATGCAGAGCGTGACCCGATTCGCCTGACACATGGCCCCATGCTGGGCAAACCCACTGCCAATTCGATGCTCGTCTGGGCCCGCACTTCCGATGCCGGCAAGTTTGTCGTGAAGTATGGGAAGCGTGCGAATCAGCTCACCAAAACCTCTGCTCCCGGCATCACCAGGATCGAGGATGATAACACCGGAACCACGGCCTTGACCGGTCTGAAATCCGATACCCGTTACCACTACCAGGTCTGGGTGAACGATCGCCCGCATGGCCTTCCGGGATCCTTCCTGACGCTACCGTCTGCGAAAGACACCCGGAACAAAGATTACAATCCCGAAGGCCTGTTCAACTTCCGCTTCGAAGCCGGGTCCTGCGCCAATCAGAACCCGATGCACGGCATCGGACACCAGACGCCAACCTACGAAAATCTGAACAAGGATTGGGCCCGCAAAGTGCACTTCCACATCATGAACGGGGATTGGCTCTATGAAGAACTCCGGGAACACCCCGTCGAGGCTTGGCGTCTGGTGCAGGGAATCGACCAGTTGCCTTCCGTTGTGAACACGATGCCGACGGTTGTGGGGGTCTGGGAGAATTACAAACTCTACCTCAGTCGCGGACTCGAACTTTCCAAATGGCACCGCAATGTGCCCAGCTACTTCACCTTCGACGATCACGAACTCGTCAATGACATCTGGGGCGCCGGTTCCGGCGGCAAACGCCATCGGCGCACGGTATTTCGCGATATCGGCACCTATGCGTGGTACAACTATCTCGGTTGGGCGAACCCCACCGAACACAATCATCGGGTTCACTACGGACAGGCTTCCATGAAAAAGGGCAGCGACCTGCTGGTGGATGTAAACACGGACTTCACCAAACTTCCGCTCCAAGAAATGCTCAACCTCCACGTGCACTGGGGAACGAAGGAAGCGGGAGTCAATGACATGCGGTATGACAACAACGACGGTCACCCAAACTCCTACGTCTACGACATCGTGAAGGTTGTGGACAAACACACGGTCCAACTGCACATGCCCGCCAAGACAACCGACTCGGTCGCCTACTCCATCGGGCGTCGTAGCTATGGCAAATTCCGCGTCAGCAACTGTGAATACTACCTGATGGACACCCGCGGTGATCGCGACATGCACGACATCAGCGATCGGGGCAAAAAGGGGCTTTCCATGATCGGCCGCGCCCAACGTGAGTGGTTGATGAAGTCCATGAAAGAAAGTGATGCAGACTTCTTCTTCATGATCTCAACCGTGCCGTTCATGATTCCGCATAGCGGATCCGGTGGCTTCGAAGTCGATGCCGGAAACAAAGAGGAAGCCTGGACCGGATTCTTCGACGAACGCGAAACGCTCATCGAATTCTGGGAAACTCTCGGCAAGAAGGTCTTCGTCCTGACCGGTGATCTGCACAACAGCTTTGCCATCAAGATCACTGACAACGTGTGGGAATTCTGCTGCGGCCCTCATAACAGTGTAAATCATGTGCCGGCGTTGGATGAGAGCAACCGACCCGCCACCGGTAAATGGAAGTTTGGCCCCCGCGAAATGGACATCCGTTGGAGCAGCTACATCCTCCCCGATCTTCCCCGACTCGAACGCCTCTATCCGCACTACTGCATTGTGCAGGTGAACAACGTGTTCAATATGCCGAAA
Organism: Limisphaerales bacterium; assembly: GCA_047608975.1. Lineage (GTDB taxonomy): Bacteria > Verrucomicrobiota > Verrucomicrobiia > Limisphaerales > JAYPXF01. The sequence continues at coordinate 35,068 of JBLFYM010000044.1, forward strand.
AAACTCGGCGATAAACGTTGGGTCGCCTATCCCCACCCTCAGGTCATCTTCCAGTATTTCGATGGCCGGTCCGGTGAGCTTGCATACGCCGAGGCCATCTCCACCGACCGCAAGTAGGGTAGTCTTACTACCCAAAAACTTGTTGGAGTTCACGCTTTAACGGGCTGAGTCCAGAGGGCTCGAACAATCTCGCGTCTACTCTGGGAAGCGTGAACACCGTCAGCCTCGTGCCCCTCCCTCAGCCACCGGGAGTTTCCTTTTGCTGGCCATCCTCATAGAAGGCTTGTTCAACAACAACACCGTTGGTAAGCGTCACCAACGCTTTTAGAAAACCACTCTCGAACCACGCCCGTGACCGCCCGTGAGCCTCGCCGGTCTGCATTTCGATCTCCTGTGACAGTTGACCGTTCTCGTGCCACTTCTGAAAGGGACCGGAGAGCACACCATCGACAATACTCGCCTCGGACAGTTTCTTGCCACTGGCATACCACTTCGTACGCAAGCCATGCGACTTGCCTTGTCTGAACGGTTCACTCACCTGTTGCACCCCGTTGGTAAACCAGCCTTCGGACAGTCCGTCCAGCAAGCCATTGCTCACTTCCGTGCGCGATTTCATTCCTCCGCCACGATAGAATTCCACCACCCGTCCGGTAAGTGCAGCTGCGCTTCCGCTCACGTGGATACGACCATTTGTCCGCACTGTGAACGACAAGAGTATCTCCCGCGTTTCCTCAATCGGTTCCGGTTGAGGCTGGGTGTAAAGGTAGGCAGCAGCAATTAGCCCTACCACCAGTGCAAAGGTGAAGACCAGAGACGAGGGGCGTTTCCCCTCCGTTGAATCGACTTTCTCAGGGTTCATGTTTTCGTCGGTAGATCTGATGCCCAAACCATGGGGAACGATCCCGATCACCTCCAGACGTTTTACGTGGGTGCGCTATCGCATTCAATTCCTCAGAACGTCGCAGTGACTGTTTCGCGCCCCGCGCTCGCGGGAGAATTCGGGGATCAAATACAAACATGGCTGACTGATTCGTTCAAGCGGCCACAAGTGATAGTGTACCAAACACGGATGTAGTGCTTCGGAATCACGATATCAGGAAGAGATTCGTGTCCTTCGGGAAATTCATGGCCAGCGCCCTCGTTTCACTGATCGGCAGAGGAAACGTCTGGCCGCCAAGGCCAAGAAGATCCGCTCTGGCCGTCTCGGCGAGATTGCCGGCATCTCATCCACGATCGCGATCCACTCTTCACCGACGCCTTTCGCGCGATCCTGTCCGACGTCGGCGTCGAACCTTTGAAGCTCCCTCGGCGCTCACCCAACCTCAACGCATACGCAGAGCGCTTTGTTCGTTCGATCAAGCACGAGTGTTTGGATCGGATGATCTTCTTCAATCGTGGCTCTCCTCGTGTATTGGTTGGCCTGTGTAGTTCTTTGCACGGGCGTGGTCAGGATTTTGACTTGAACGATTGGTCGACAACACTCTACAAGTGAGTGTTGAGTGGAGGGCATACGGCATTTTCCGGATGTCAGGGAATCATTGAATGGGAAAGAACAATCCAAAGCTGACGGACAATGCTGCGCCCGCAACGATGATCCTCGTGGTAGATGATCACCCGCTGATGCGGATGGCCCTGCGGACTGTCGTGGAGAGTCGCGCGGAATGGTCCTGCTGTGGGGAGGCGGCCGACGCTGACAGTACGTTGCAGCAACTCGAGGCCCAGAATCCGGATCTGGTGCTATTGGACTATTACCTGAAATCCGGCGACGGCATTGACCTGATCAAGGAGATCCGGCGGCGTCGTGATAACGTCAAGATCCTGATCATTTCACGGTACTCCGATCCGGAGTTCGTCGAACGTGCTCTGCGCGCCGGAGCCGATGGATATGTCATCAAGGAAGAATCACCAGCACAGTTGGCGGAGGCGATCGCGTTAACGCTCAAGGGTGAAAACTATCTCAGCCAGTCAATTTCCGGGCAGGTAATCAAACGCATGTTGACCGATCACAAGGACGAGTCGAACGATCTGGGACAACTCAGTGATCGAGAGTTTCAGGTGTTGCAATTGTTGGCGCAGGGATTGGGCAATAAGCAGATCGCCGCCCAATTGCATCTCAGCCCCAAGACGATCGGCACCTATCGGGAGCATTTGAAAGAAAAGTTAGGACTGAAGGATTCACAACAGTTGTTGATGTACGCTGCCCGGCGTTTTGATGATATGGCGGGTGATTTTCAGCCGAGTGGCGTTCGATTCAAGAATCTCCCTCGCACGCCGCGGCGAAACTCTGGCGGAGGCTCAGGTGCCGACGGCTGACAGGCAGGGATCTTTGTCTGATCATCTGCGTAAATCTACGCGGTAATGTTTCTCCATGTGATGTCAAAGGCGGCGTGCCTCACATCTTTCCTCTCCTCACATTTCCCGAACTAAGCTCTCCCGCTTCAGCCTTGGTTCAGTTGAAGTTTTATGGAAGACGAGAAAAAGATGTGGAAATCTACTGCATTGCGTCGTTTCTAACTCACCTAGCATCAAGGAGTTATGGCTATCAGGTAATGCTTTAACCTGAACTGGTATAGGGGTAATGCCTATCCAAGTAGGGTGTTGACCTATGCTGATCTACGTAGATGCATGACCCTTATTTCCGAATCTGGCCGACTTAAGGACTTGGCGGAAGGTAAGTAGTCTTTCTGCAGCTTTAGAAGAATCAGGAACAACCGAAAGCGAGAACCAAATCATGAAGACCCCAGACATAGCCCGAATTCTGTTCATTCTTTTTCTCACGACAGAATGCTCTTCAAAACTCTGTGCCGCCCCCGGAGACCTTGATGCCTCGTTCGACCCGAGCACTGGCGCGGGCAACCAAGTCTACAGTGTCCGCGCGCAAACGGATGGCCGTTTCGTGATTGGTGGCCTTTTCACCAGTTACAACGGCACGCCGCGAGCTCGACTCGCGCGTATCAACGAGGATGGCTCACTCGACACCACGTTCGATCCCGGTCTCGGCGCAAGCGACAACGTGTGGGCGATTCTTGTACAGAGTGATGGCAAGATCATTGTGGGCGGCCAGTTTGGAAGTTTTGCAGGTCAGTTGGGGCGGCTGGTTCGGGTGGATTCCAGTGGCAACCTGGATCCGGGCTTCAATGCCGGGGGCGCGTCGATAGGGAACGGGATGGTTAAGGAAGTTATTGAACTTTCGTCGGGTAAAATTTTGGTGATGGGTTCATTCAGCACCTTCAACGAGGCCTCGGTGACCAAGATCATCCGTCTGGATGCGGATGGAAATCTGGACGGCACCTGGGATGCCGGCTCAGGACCGAACAACACGGTCAACTCGGCGTTGGAACAGCCCGACGGCAAGATCGTGATTGTGGGGGCCTTTACCTCGGTAAACGGAATGAGCATGTTACGGCTGGCGCGGCTCGAAGCGGACGGCGCGCTGGACACTGGCTTTTCAAATCCGAACATCAACGGGACGATCAACACGGTGGTTCGGCAATCGGACGGACAGCTGCTCATTGGAGGGGCATTCTATTCGGTTAACGGGACCATCCATCGCCGGCTCGCGCGCCTGAACACGGACGGCAGCATAGATACCACTATGGAACAGCGTTCGTTCAGTGCGGATGTGGATATCATTGATTTGCAGCCGGATGGCAAGATTGTGGCCGCGGGTAACTTCGTCACGATTGATGGTGGGGTTCACAGCCGGGTGGTTCGACTCAATTCCGATGGCACAATTGACGGCGACTTTGGGAGCGTTACCGGGGCAAATGGTCGAATTCGTGCCTTCGATCTCGACACGGGGGGGGACTGGGTGTTTGGCGGTGACTTCACCAGCTACGACGGTACCGCCCGAAACTACATCATGCGGGTCAGCAATGATCTTGAACTTCCGGCCACGATTGCCAGGCAACCGGCGGACCTTACCGTGGCGGAAGGATCATCCGCTTCCTTCGCCGTGACGGCTTCCGGCGAAGATCCGCTGACCTACCAGTGGTACAAGGATGGCGTGGCTTTGGTTGATGGAGCGAGCACTTCCGGCGCGACGACTCCCAATTTGAATATCGCCAATTCTGCGGAGGCCGATGAGGACATCGATATCACCGCCTACCACGTAACCGTGCAGGCGAACAACAGCACGGCCGCCGTGGCCAGTGACAACACCACGCTGACGGTGAATCTCAACGTGGCTCCGACGATCGATGGGATCGCCCAGTTGGATATTTCGGAAGACGCCATGGCGCAGACGGTCAGTCTGTCCGGTCTCAACGAAGGTGCCGTCTATGAGTCGGACCAGACGCTCTCCATCACCGCTTCCTCCGGCGCATCGGGGATTATTCCAAATCCGACCGTCACGTTCACTGAAGGTGATGCGATTGGAAGCATTGCCTTCACACCGGTTGCCGACGCCTATGGTACGGCAACCATCACGGTTGCCGTTACGGATAACGGACTCACGGGTACGACCACTTCGATCACGTTTGACGTGGTGGTGGCGGCGGTGAACGACTCACCCACTCTCGCCAATGTCCCAACCGTTGAGGTGATCACCGAAGATGCACTGCTCACGGTCAGTGGCGTCACGGTGGGAGATGTGGATGATGCCTCGGTCGGTGTCGTCATTGTCGCCCTGAACGGTGATGTGAGTATCTCGGGCGACACGAGTTCCCTGACGTTCTCCGATCCGGATGGAACGGACGGTTCGATCGCTTTCAGTGGCACGCTGGCTGCCATCAATGCCGCCCTCGCTGCCAGCATCGAATACATCGGCGACAGCGAGTTCAATGGTGATGAGACGATCACCGTCACGGTGACGGATGCGGAGCCCCTCGCGGTCCAGCAAGTCATCGCCCTGACGGTTCTTCCGGTGAATGACGCGCCGTCCGTGGCCTTTGCGCAAAGTGCCATTGAACACCTTTTTGAAAGCCCCGGCCCCCAAACGGTTGCCAGTTTTGCCACGTTCTCTCCCGGTCCCGCTGCCGAAGCTGGCCAATCCCTGATCGCCTACACGGTTGTGAGTGACAACCCGGGCCTCTTTTCGGCGGCTCTGGCCATCGACAACGGCGGCCGGCTGAACTACACGCCTACGGATGACACGAGCGGTTCCGCAGTTGTTACCGTGACTGTTCGGGACGATGGGGGGACGGCCAATGGTGGGGTTGACTCCAGCGTCCCACTGACTTTCACCATCACTGTCGGAGAGGTGAATGCGGCTCCAACCTTTGTTGTTTCCACCAGCCCCCTAAACGTGACTGAGGATGCCGCGGCCCAAACGCTGGCGAGCTTCCTGAACTCCATTGATGACGGCGATGCGGCGGAAACCCAGGCGGTTTCCTTCGCGCTGGTGATTGACAACAGCAGCCTCTTCTCCGCGCAGCCCGCCATCGCCTCCGACGGCACGCTGACCTACACCCTGGCCGCCAACCAGAACGGCACCGCCAACATCACCATCACGGCGACCGACGACGGACCGACGGTCGGCGGGGTGCAGCCTTCCTCCACGGACACCTTCCAGATCGTCGCGGCCGCGGTGAACGACAATCCGACGCTCGCCAATGTTCCGGCCACCGCGAATGTCAACGAAGATGAAACGGTCACCCTCAGCGGAATCACGGTTGCCGACATCGACAGCGCCACCGTCACGGTGAGCGTGGTGGCCGGCAACGGCACACTCGTGCTGAGCGGCGACACCACCGGTCTGACCCTCACCGACGTGGACGGCAGTGATGGCAACCTCACCTTCAGCGGCGCGCCAGCGGACCTCACCGCCACCCTCGCCGCCAGCATCCAATACAGCGGCAACGCCGACGCCAACGGCGCCGACACCTTGACCGTGAATCTCAATGACGGTGAAGCGGAGAACAACACCGCCCTCGCCCAGACCACGATCACCGTCACGCCGGTGAACGATGAGCCTAGTTTTGCGGTGAACACCGGCTTGTTGACCGGGGGCGGGGGCGGAGGCGGCTTGGAGACCGAAGTTACCGCGTGGGGCTACAATAGCAATGGCCAGAGCACGATTCCGGCGGGCTTGAGCGACGTAACGACGATCTCGGCGGGGAACCACCACAGTTTGGCGCTGAAGAGCGACGGGACGGTGGTGGCGTGGGGCCGAAATAACAATGGCGAGACTACGATTCCGGCGGGCTTGAGCGACGTGACGGCGATCGCGGCGGGGGGCTACCACAATTTGGCGCTGAAGAGCGACGGGACGGTGGTGGCGTGGGGCCTTAATGCCTATGGCGAGACCACGATACCGGCGGGTTTGAGCGACGTGACGGCGATCTCGGCAGGGGCGCGGCACCACAGTTTGGCGCTGAAGAGCGACGGGAC
>JBLFYM010000045.1:0-41123 GCA_047608975.1 Limisphaerales bacterium
TGCCCGTCTTTGCCGCGACCGAAAGGCCAGTGATAACTGCCGGGAGCGCCAGCCGAAAAGCCACCGATGTTCACATCGAAGCCCTGCGCCTCCGGCCAGAGATCCGGATGTTCAACCCCGTCCCGCCGAGTCAGATGCCACTTGCCGATATGTGCGGTGCGGTAGTTCAAACGCTTCAGTTCCTCCGCGAGGGTGACGTGCTCGAGATTCAGCTGCTTGGTCCAGTCCGGAATTCTCAACGGCGTATTATGGAATGGATGACCGGCGATAAAATCGGTCAGGTGCAACCGGGCCGGATACTGGCCGGTCAACACTGCGGCCCGGGTGGGAGAGCAAACAGTGCAGGCCGCGTAGGCATTGGTGAACTTCATGCCACTCGCCGCCAGGCGATCAATATTTGGCGTCTCATAGAGATCACTCCCGAAACATCCGCCGTCGGTCCATCCGAGATCATCGACCAGGAAGATGATGACGTTTGGCTGGCGCGCGTCGGCGGTCGTGATGACCAAGAGGGAGAGGAGGCAAATGAGTATTCTCATGAATCGGTTGAAAACGCTACCGCCCTTCGCCGGCATGGAGAATGATAAACAGGTGGGGCCGGCCCATCTGTGCGACAGCTCAAGTAGCGGGATGGCAGGGCAACCAAGTTCCAAATCCTGCTTCAATCTCTCACTTCGCGGGTTGCTGTAGCGCCTTCAGTTTCGCGAGATCCGCGAACCACATTAGGTGACCACAAACGCCACACGCACGCGCTTCGGTGTTCACGTTTCCCTGACGCCAGGTCCAAAACTTGGTTTTGCCCGGGCGGAAGTAAAGTTTGCCCGTGCTCTGAACCGTGCCTTCGAAAATCTCACTGCTCTGGCAGACCGGACAACGTCGCTTGGCTTCATTGATATCCTTGTCCGAGGCGTGGACCTCGACTAACGCATCGAGATCAGTACGCATGAAACGGGTGGAATCGCCGACTTTTCGAAAAGTCACCTTCCCGTCACGCATCCAGCGGTAGAGCGTCTGCTCCCCGATATCGAGGTAAGCCGCCGCGTCCTTGATCGTGAACCAATTCTTCGTCGCTTTCTCTTCGCTATCGCTCATGTCAGTTAACTACCACAAACTATCAGTCAGTCAATAATCATCCGGACCCTGTTTTTATTCGCTCTAATTCGCTCTAATTAAATAGTATTACCGGAATAGATGAATTCCAATTTACAGCATACAGTAGCCAATGGTAGTTAAGAGCTAATCCCTGAAATTCGAATATAATCACTCCAGACAGCACACCCCTGTTCGCTGACCGTCACGTTGGAATCCGCAACGCAAAGGCGCCCAAAGCCTGCCATGCACCCTCTCAACAGACAGAGCCGTAACGATGTCTTGCCCCTTCACGACGCGATCTCGCTGGCGAGGTCGGTAGCGGGAAGTTTGAGCGGACTCACGTCCGCTGCTACCTGAATGTAGAATCCTGGCGGGAGCCGGATCAAATTATGTGTAGCCGGGTGATTTCCCGGATCGTCCGCGATCGTGGTTCGGCACTGCTTAACGATCAGCAACAGATAAGCAGTGTCAGCCGTCCGCCGAATTCGTCGGGAATCGTTGCCGTATTTCTTTCACGGCGCAGTAGAGCACGGGGACGACGAACATGGTCAGGAGGGCGACGGTCATGCCGCCGAAGGTGGGGATGGCCATGGGGATCATGATGTCGGAGCCGCGGCCGGTGGAGGTGAGGATTGGCAACAATGCCAGCAGGGTGGTGGCGGTGGTCATGAGGCAGGGACGGACGCGGCGGTTGCCGGCTTCGAGCACGGTGGCGCGGATGGCTTCACGATCGTTCGGTTTGTTCTTCCTGAACGATTGGTCGAGGTAGGTGGTCATGACGACGCCGTCGTCGGTGGCGATGCCGAAGAGGGCGAGAAAACCGACCCAGACGGCAACGCTGAGGTTGACCGGATTGACCTGGAAGAGTTCGCGCAGGTTCATGCCCAGCAAGCTGAAGTCGAGAAACCACGGTTGGGCGTATAGCCAGAGCATGATGAAGCCACCGGACCACGCGACAAAGACACCGCTGAAAATCAGGGTGGCGGTGATGGTGGAGCGGAATTGCAGGTAGAGGATGATGAAGATCGCAAACAACGCGATCGGGACGACCATCATGAGTTTCTTGGTGGCGCGGATCTGATTTTCGTAGCTGCCCGCGAAGCGGTAGCTGACGCCTTTGGGAATGACCAATTCGCCGCTGGCGGTCTTGGCCTTGAGGAAGGCCTGGGCTTCCTCGACGACGTCCACCTCGGCGCGGTCGGCCTTTTTGTCGAAGACGACGTAGCCAACGAGGAAGGTGTCTTCGCTCTTGATGACCTGCGGACCGCGGAGGTAGCGGATCTCGGCGAGCTGGGTGATCGGAATCTGGGAACCGTCCATGGCGGGCACGAGGATGCGGCCGAGGGCCTCGATGGAGTCGCGGAGTTCGCGCGGGTAACGGACACGGACGGGATAGCGTTCGCGGCCTTCGACGGTGGTGGTGAGGCGTTTGCCGCCGATGGCGATCTCGATCACCTCCTGCACATCCTGGATGTGCAGGCCGTAGCGGGCGATGGCGTCGCGGTCGATGTCGATCTCGAGGTAGGGTTTGCCGACGATGCGGTCGGCGACGACGGTGTTGGCTTCCACGCCGGGCACCTGTTTGAGCAGGCCTTCGAGTTCGAGGGCGACTTTTTCGATCGTTTCCAGATCGGGGCCGCGGACTTTCATGCCCATGGGGGCGCGCATGCCGCTTTGCAACATCACGATGCGGGCGGCGATGGGTTGCAGCTTCGGGGCGGAGGTGGTGCCGGGGATCTTCGTGACGGTGAGGATCTGGTCCCAGATGTCGGTGGGGTTCCGGATGCCCGGCCACGGGCTGCGGCCGGCGTTCAATGTGGGGTCAAGGGCCGGGCGCCAGAGGCGGAAGGGCGCGCCGCCGTCGTCGGGAATCAGCTGCCCGGCTTCGTCGCGGGCGAATTTTCCGCGCACGGTGTAGGGCTGGCCGTCGAGGGCGTTGAGGGCCGTGCCGGCATCATCGCGGAACAGGTCGTTTTCGCCGGGGTCGAACCTGAAGCGCAGCCGCTTGCCGTTGCGATCGATGCGGAACTGCGGCTTGTAGTTGATAACGGTCTCGAACATGGAGACCGGCGCGGGATCGAGCGGGCTTTCGGCGCGGCCAAGTTTGCCGACGACGAGATCGATCTCCGGCACGGATTGCATCGCGAGGTCCTGCTTCTGCATCACGTCCAGCGCTTCGCCGATGGAGGCGTGCGGCATGGTGGTCGGCATGAAGAGATAGGAACCCTCGTCGAGGTCGGGCATGAATTCCTTGCCGAGGCCGGAGAATTTGTGCGCGACCCAGGAGACGGGCGCGAAGGTGCGGAATTTCTGTGGCGTCCAGCCGAGCACCTTGTCGAAGCCCAACCAGGCCATGGCGCCAAACACCATCAACCCGGTCGGAATGCAGAGGAACAGGAACTTGTGATTCAGCGCGGCGCGCAGCAAGGGCGTGTAGATGCGGAGGAAACCGAGCACCAACAGGAGCAGACCACCGATGCCACCGGCCACGAGCAACAGGTTCGGACTCAAGCCCTTCTCCGGCCCGAGCGGCAGCCAGTCCTGCGCGAGCAACAGCGTGACGAGGCCGACCAACACCCAGATGGTGGATCCCTGAATGAAACCGTTCACCTTGGCTGGCAGCCAGATTTCCAGAATCTTATAGAGGCCGATGGACAACACGATGGTGCCAAGCCACCACGGGGTGAAAAAGAGCAACCCGAGGCCGAGGAGACTCATCGATCCGAAGGCGAACAGGCGCCATGTCCGGGAGCTGATCTTGCCGGCAAAGAGGATGTGGGCGAACGGTGGGATCAGGGTCAACGCCACGATGATCGAGGCGATCAGTGCAAAGGTCTTGGTGAAGGCCAGCGGACGAAAGAGTTTGCCCTCCGCTCCTTCCATCGCGAACACGGGGAGGAAGCCGACGATGGTGGTGGCGACCGCAGTGAGCACAGCTCCGCCTACTTCATGGGATGCCTTGAGAATGGTTTCCAAGGGACGGTAGGCCTTGGGATCGCCTTTTTGGGCCTCGTCCAGTTTGCTCAGGATGTTCTCACAAATCACAATGCCCATGTCGACCATGGTGCCGATCGCGATGGCGATGCCGGAGAGAGCGACGATGTTCGCGTCCACGCCGAACTGGCGCATGCCGATGAAGGTCATCAACACGGCGAGTGGGAGCAGTCCGGAGATGAGCACGGAACTGGCGAGATGCCGCACCATGACGAGCACGACGATGATCGTGACCAGGATCTCCTGGAAGATGGCGGTATTGAGCGTGCCTAGCGTCTCGTAGATCAGGCCGGTACGATCGTAAAAGGGTTCGATCTTTACCTTGCTGTAGTTCAGCCAACTCGGGCGATCATCACGGGCGGTCTGGCGGAGGTAGTCCAGCCACATGGGTTGGTTCAGCTTGAAGACGTCACTGGTCTTGAAGGCGGGGAATCCCTGCGCCGTGGCAAAGTCGGTCACCGCTTCGCGGGAAGTCGCGCGCCAGTCGATGACGGCCTTCTCAGGCAGACCGTCTTTGATCTCCTCGATCTTGGCTTTGACGGCGTTGATGGCGGCGAGTGGGTTTTCGCCGTAGCGGACAGTCACCACGCCGCCGACGGCTTCGGCACCGCCTTTGTCCAAGGCGCCGCGGCGCAGGGCCGGGCCGAGAGTGACGTTGGCAACGTCAGACACCTTCACCGGTACGTTGTCGTTCACCTTGACCACCGTCTTCTCGAGGTCAGAGATGTCCTTGATGAAGCCGAGTCCGCGAATGAAGTACTCCACCCGATTGACCTCGATGCTGCGGGCGCCAACGTCGAGATTGGCGTGGCGCGTCGCGGCGACGACCTGTTTCAACGAAACCCCGAAGGCGCGCATGGCATCGGGATCGACGTCGATCTGGTATTCGCGCACGAAGCCGCCGGCCGACGCGACCTCGCTGACACCCTCGGCGGACATGAGCGCGTAGCGGACATACCAGTCCTGGATCGAACGGAGTTCATCGAGATTCCATCCGCCGGTCGGTTCACCATCTTCATCCTGTCCTTCCAAGGTATACCAGTAGACCTGTCCGAGGGCGGTGGCGTCCGGTCCGAGGGATGGTTGCACACCGACGGGCAGCGTGTCGGCGGGGAGGCTGTTCAGTTTTTCCAAGACCCGCGACCGGGACCAATAGAACTCAACGTCCTCCTTGAAGATCACGTAGATGGAGGAGAAGCCGAACATGGAATAGCTGCGCACGGTCTTGACCCCGGGAATGCCGAGTAGCGAAACGGTGAGCGGATAACCGATCTGGTCTTCCACGTCTTGCGGTGAACGGCCCATCCATTGGGTGAAGATGATCTGCTGATTCTCGCCGATGTCGGGAATCGCATCGGTGGGAACAGGATCGCGCGGCAGTCCGCCCAAATCCCAATCGAACGGCGCCACACGTGCCCCCCAGAAGATGAAGAATGCCGTGAGGAGAATGACGATCAGTTTGTTCTCCAGACAGAAGCGGATCAGGGCTGCCAAAGGGCCCCGTGGTAGGTCGCTTTGTTCCTCGTCGCTCATCACTTGATCTCCTGTTTGAGTTCGCCGCACTTGAGCATCCTGGATCCGAAGTAGGGATTGAGAGTGCCCTTTTCATCCTGCAACCAATTGGCGCCCCTGTTCCCAAAGGCCATCGGGCAGTGGTAGACGTAGACCGGCGAATCCTCGGTACTGCCAAAGCGCTTGATCGCAGCGATGAGTCCGTTGGAAAGGTGTTCGAAGGCGATCCGACTGGCGGCGAGGTCCTTTGCATTCGTGAGGCCGGTGAGGCCTTTTTGAATCAGCTTATGATCCATCATCCAGGCCATGTGGGCGTCACCTTTGACCAGTGACATGTCGATGGTTCCAAGGGCGGACTTCAATCCTGAGAGCTGTTCGGTGATCGGCGATTTGTCGCTGCTGAGGTTGTTCTTGATGGCGACGTACGCCTTGCTTGCAGCCGCGAGCTGACCCTTGAATTTGTCCGGGGTGGAATCGCTGAAAGAGGTTTCCATCTTGTCCGGCATCTGGTGATCACCGCCGCCATGATTGTGTCCGCCGGTGGGATTCATCATGCTCGGCTTGGCGAGGATCTGGATGGCGGAATCAATCTTGAAGGTGCCACTGGAAGCGACGAGTTCGCCTTCCTTCAAGCCTTCCTTGACCAGGTAATAGTTGCCGGCGCGCGGGCCGAGGGTGATTTCGCGGCCCTCGTAGATTCCCGGACGATTGGTGGCGGTGACGTAGACCACGGCGCGGTTGCCGGTGATAAGCGGGGCGCTGGCGGGTATCACCAGCGGGGCGACCGTGGCATTCGTCGCGGCGGCGTAACCGAGTGACTCGGCGGGGACCAGGGCCATGCCGCAGATGGTGCACTCACCCGGCTTGTCGCTGACGATCTCCGGGTGCATCGGGCTGATCCATTTGCCGGCGTAAAAGGGATCCATCACCCGGCCTTCGGTGGCGATTCGCGACTTCACAACCGCGCGGACAAACATGTCAGGTTTCAGGCGACCATCTTTGTTCGGAATGTTTACGCGAATCTTGACGGTGCGTGTTTTCGGGTTCAGTACGCGGTCTATGAACGAGATGCGGCCGCTAAATTTTTCACCCGGCAACGCCTCGGTGAAGAACTCGACCTTCTGGCCGTAATGCAGCCACTGCAAATCGCTTTCGTAGGCATCAAGCTTCACCCAGACGGAAGACAGGTCGGCGATGGTGTAGATGCGGGTGCCGGTTTCAAGATAGACACCTTCGACGGCGTTCTTGTGGAGCACCACGCCGCCGATCGGGGCGTTGATGGTGAGGTGATCCATCGGCTTTTCATTTTGCTCGATCTGTTGGATCTGTTCGGGGGTCAGGTCCCAAAGCCGCAACTTTTCACGGGCAGAAAGGAGTGTCTTATGGGCGCGTTCACGGAATCCCGATTGGGCGTCATTACCGAGTACCGCGAGGTTCTTCTTGGCCTGGATCAATTCCTGTTGAGCCACGAGGAGCTTGGGTGAATAGATCATCGCCAGGTGATCGCCCTCGTTCACGGAGACGCCGGTGTAATCGACGAAAAGGCGATCCAGCCGACCGGGAAAACGGGCGGTGATATAGGCCAGGCGGGATTCGTCGTACTCAATCTTGCCCACCATGCGGACGTTCATCTCCGGAATCATTCGGATGACGGGGGTGATTTCGATATCGGCGAGCTTGGCGGCGGCGGCGGAGAGTTTGAGTTCGCGAGGGCCGAGGTTGTCATTCTGGCCTTCGCGCACGGCAATCAGGTCCATGCCGCATAATTTGCAGTCGCCGAGTTTCGGTTGCTGAATCTGTGGATGCATCGCGCAGGTCCAGAACTTGATCTTGGTGCCGCCCGCCGAATCGGTTGCCGGGGAGGGGTCGTGCCCGGCGTGGATACCTCGGCCATAGCCGAGGAAGAACCCCGCCACCAGCGCCACGACGACGAGGATGGAGGTGATGAGAATTTGCTTTTTCATGAGACGAATTGGGTTTGTGGGATTGCGGGAAAGACTCAGAGATCGTCGCCGAGGATCATCCGGATCTCGGCGAGCCGTTGTTCGCGGTTGGCGAGGGAGCGCTCAGCCTGCAGTTGGAATTCCAACAACAGGCGCTGGGCATCGACGGTCTCGAGGAAATCGGCGTCGCCGCCGGCGAAGGCCTTTTGCGCCACACTGAGAGCCGATCTCGCCTGCGGGACCAGCGAGTCGCGGTAGAGGGTGATCTTCCGTTCGGCATCCCGGTAGCGGAAGAGAGTCATCTTCAAGCCGGCGGCCAGCCGGTGGTTCATGTCTGCGCGCTGTTCGACGGCGGCCTCGCGGCGAGCTTTGGCTTCCTTGACGCCGGCGCGGAGTTTGTTCCGCCAGAGCGGGATATTGATGCTGAACATGGCGACGATGGCATCCTTGCTGTTGCCGGGCGTGCCGGCAGCCAAGGCATCACCAGTCTGGACGTAATCCACGCCCAGCATCACGTCGGGGTAGAAGTTTTTCTTGGCCAGCGCAACGCCCTTTTCCTCACGGGAGATGCCCGCCGCCATGCCCTTCAGGTCGGGATTGGATTCCGCCAGCAACGCGAACAGCTTTGCGTCATCCTGCTTCAGAGCCGAAGCCGGGGTGATCTTCGGCGTGGGCACAGCGGCGTTCGGATCGCGGCTGAGGGCCGCGTTCAGGCGCGCCCGGACCGGCTCCAGCACATCGGCCAGACTGCTTTTTCGATCGTCCAGTTTGCCGAGTTCCACCTGGGCCCTGATGACTCCGAGGTAACTGCCACCGCCCTTGAATTTGGTCTGGGCCACGCCTTCGAGCTGTTTGAGCAGGCTGATGTTTTCAGCCACAATTTCGATCGCGCGATGGAGATAGCCGTATTCGAAATACGCGTTACGAACATCGAACCACAACTTCTCGCGCTGCGCTTCCAGGCGTTGGAACGCCGCCTCGGCATCGTGCGTGGCCTTCTCGCCGCGGAGCTTGAGTCTGCCGAACCACGGAAACATCTGGGAGATCCCCAGCTTGTGATTCTGTGGACCGACGCGGGTTTCCACGGAGCGGATGAAGTAGCCGTAACTCAGCTTAGGATCCGGCAATGCCTTCACCTGCGGGATCTTTTGCAAGGTTGCCTGCCATTGCTGAAAGGCCGACTTTAGCCCGGCATTGTTGAGCGCCGCGTAGCGCAGGAGTATGTCGAGGCCGGAGGCCACCGTGATCGGCGGCAACTCGTCAGGGAGCTCGCGGCCGGCCGTTTCCGCAGTCCTAACGCTTCGCGTGGAAAGACCGAGAACGAGCGCTGCGAGGGCGAATTTTGAGACAATTTTTCTATCAGGACAAAATTTCATAGGATCCAAAACTTGGGTTGAAAGGGAGATCAGAATACCGGGAGAACCCATCGGCACTATGATCGTGATCGCAGACGGCCGCCCCCAAAGGGCACAACTATCGCGGCCGAGAAGAATCAGATGAGGAAGCGGCAGTTCCGGAGGAAAATGGGAACGGCGGTTGTCGCGAGAGGTTCCGTCGAGCAAACGGTATTGCGGGAACGATCCTCGGCGGGTAATCGGAGCTGAAGCTTTATGCTTGCGGTGGCAAGCAGATCGGGGCCGGGTAGGTTGACTCGTTGCGGAGCGATCGGCGTATCTTCGGAAGGGGTGCTCGCTGTTGGACAACAGGTCATCACCGCACAATCGCAACTGACACAGTCGTCTGCCTTGGCTTCACCCGCTTGGGCATGCAGCCGGGGCGAGAACGCCAGGAGCAAACAAGCGAGAATGTGGATCAGAGTCTTCATCGGCGAACCGTGTCAGGAAGATAGTAGACAGCGGTGAGTTTTCAAGCGTTCAAATTCCCCCCCCCGAATCCGTGTGTCAGAGTTCGGAAACGTAGTGCGTGCCCGATGCCGGTTGGAGTTCACGCTTCAGCGTGTGGTCGCGAACTTGTTCGAGCCCTTCAGGCTCGGCATGCTGAAGCGTGAACTCCAACGCTGGCGCCAGTCGGCCAGGCGATTGCTACTGTATCCGACCGAACTTCTTCTCCAGTTCGCCCATGCTCATTTCGATCAGGGTGGGCCGGCCATGCGGGCAGGTATAGGGCATGGTGCAATGGCGGAGGTCATTGACCAGATTCTCAAGTTCGGCGTCGGCCAGCGGATCGTTGGCTTTGACGGCGTGACGACAGACGGTCTTGGCGACCATGTCCTCGCCGAGTCGCATGTTGTTCACCCCATCGCCGGCGGCTTTGAGCTGGTCGATCATCTGCATCGTGAACTGCTTCGGATCGGGCACCTTGATGAAGGGCGGAAGGGCCTCCAGCAAAAATGTTCGTTCGCCGAATTCGTTGAGTTCCACTCCCAAGCGGTTGAGCTTGCCGACCTGGGATTTCACAAACTCGGTATCCCGCGCGGTCAGCTCAATGGTTTCAGGCAGCAGCAGGCGTTGGGACGGCGCGTTTTCATTCTTCTCCATACGTTCCAACATCTGTTCAAACAGGACGCGCTCATGAGCGGCGTGTTGATCCATGAGCACCAGTCCCCGATCCGATTCCAACACGACATAAAGTCGGTTGATCACGCCCACCAGACGGAGCGGTACGGCCAATAGCGGGACCGGGTGGAGGGGAGTCTGTTGGGCGGGGGCAGAGGTTTGCCCGTACGGAACTCCCGGGGTATCGGCTGATGCGGCCACTGCGGACGGGTCGGGAGCGCGACTGAAGCCCATCGGTAACGCCTCCTGTCGCGGCGGCGCGGGCCAATCAGGGCGGGCGTCGGGTGCGGCAAACATATCGCCGCTACTCCCCGGCGAGGTCGGTGCGGCGGCCGGTGCGTTTGCAGAAGCTCCCGTCTGAAACTCCAGTTCGGTGGCACGCGTGGGATCAAGCTGGGTCGGTGCTGGCAGTGACGACGAATGAAATTTGAGCAAGGTGGTCTTGAGCGCGTCCGCGACAAACTTTCGCACGCGCCGCTCCTGATGAAACTTCACCTCCCGCTTGGCGGGGTGGATGTTCACATCGACTTCCATGGGATCGATTTCAAGGAACAGACAACAGACCGGGAATCGGCCTTTCATCAAGACCGTGTGGTAGCCCTCAATGAGCGCGGCATTCATCCCGCGATTCTCGACGGGGCGTCGATTCACAAAGAGATTCTGATCCGCGCGGGTTGAGCGGGAGACGCCGGGCGAACCGATAAAGCCCCAAAGGTGGAGATTTCGAACCTGCGTCTCGGTAGTGTATTCCTCCTCGTCAGGATTGCGGACCTGCACCTCGTAGTGGCCTGATTCGTCGAGCTCCAGCAGTTTCAGATCATTGCCGTGCAGGTTGCGAATGCGCTCCTTCAGGCAATCCGCTTCGCCTTCGTGTTTGACCCCGGCGAGTTGCAGGGTCGTGCGCCCATTTTGCATGAGCGTGAAAGAGATACGGGGATGGGCGAGCGCAGCCAGGGTCAGATAGTGCTGGATGTGCGAACGCTCCGTCTCTTCAGTGCGGAGGAATTTCCGACGGGCCGGGATGTTGAAGAACAGCTGCCTGACTTCAATGGATGTTCCAATCGGTGCGCCCGCAGATTTTACGGTCGCGATCTTGCCGCCGTTGATGATGACCTGCGTGGCTTCGTCGCTCTCCTTGTCCCGCGTGGTCAAAGTAAAGCGGCTGACGCTGGAAATACTGGGGAGGGCCTCGCCGCGGAAACCCATGGTGGAAATCTCAAACAGATCCGCGGCCTCTCGAATTTTGCTGGTGGCGTGGCGTTCAAGACAGAGCAGTGCGTCGTCCTTGTTCATCCCGCTGCCATCGTCGGTGACGCGCATGAGACTGCGCCCTCCGGCGTGGGTTTCCACCGTGATCCGCGAGGCCCCGGCATCGATGCTGTTCTCGACGAGTTCCTTGACCACACTCGCGGGTCGCTCAATCACCTCGCCGGCGGCGATCTGATTGGCGACTTGCTCGGAGAGCAGTTGAACGCGATTCATCGGCGCGGAGCGTACCTAAATGACGCAGGACTGGCAGGAAAAATTGCTCTCTTCCGGGTTCGGAGCCGAAATTCCGGCATCTTGACCGTTGTCGACGGATTTCGCGTGCCAATCTTTCCCCTGCCCGTTTCAATCCCGCGCATGCCCGAACGGCCGAACATTCTTTGGTACTGTACCGATCAGCAGCGCTTTGACACCATTGGGGCGCTGGGCAATCCGCACGTCCGGACGCCCACGCTCGACCGTCTCGTTGCCGAGGGCACGGCGTTTACGACGACTTATTGCCAGAGCCCGATCTGTACCCCCAGTCGCGCGAGTTTCATGACCGGCCTCTATCCGAGTCGGGTGCACAATACGCGGAACGGCAACGGCACCTTCCCGGAGGATGCGCCGCCGCTGATCTCAAAGCTCCTGGCCGATGCCGGCTACGATTGTGGAATGATCGGCAAGTTTCATCTCCAAAGTTCCGGCAAACGGACCGAGCCACGGCTGGACGATGGTTACTCGTTCTGGAAATTCAGCCATGCGCCGCGCGATGACTGGGAGGAAGGACATGATTATGCGGAATGGGTCAGCGAAAATGGCGGCGATCTGGACGCCATGCGGCAGTCAGAAGAACGGGTGGATCCGAAGTATCACCAAACCGCCTGGGCGTCGGAACGGGCGATGGAATTCATCGACCAGGAAAGAACCGGACCGTGGATGCTGACGGTCAACGTCTACGATCCCCATCCGCCGTTCATCCCACCCAAGGCCTATGCGGATCAGTTCGATCCGGAAAAGATGCCCGGACCGATTTTCCGAGCAAGCGATCTGGAACAGCAGGAGAAGCTGAAAGAGATTGATTTTCAGGATGAAATCCGCACGCCGGACGAACACGACGCGAAGAAGAAGCAGGCGCTTTACTATGCGCAAATCGCCCAGATCGATGATCAGTTTGCCCGACTGCTGGACAAGCTTGAACAGTGCGGGCAGGCGGAAAACACGCTGATCATTTTCACCAGCGATCACGGCGAGACGCTGGGGGATCACGGCCTGATGTACAAAGGCTGCAGATTCTATGAGGGATTGGTGCGGGTGCCGCTGATTTTCCGCTGGCCGGGCCAGGTGAAGGCTGGCCTCCAGAGTGATGCGCTCGTTGAACTGCTCGACATGAGCGCAACGATGCTGGATGCCGCGGGCGTGGAGATTCCTGATTACTTTCAGGGGAGTTCACTGCTCCCGATCCTGCGCGGGGAGGCCTCGCCTGATCATTTTCGGGAGTCCGTCCGCTGCGAATACTTCGATGCACTCGACACTCATTTCACCGGTGGCTACGGCGCGTTCGCAACCATGTATCGACGTGGCAACTACAAGCTTTCGATCTATCACGGCAAGGAGCTGGGGGAACTCTACGACCTCGAGAACGATCCGGAAGAATTCAACAACCTGTGGGATGACGAAGCCCACAGCGAACTCAAGAACCGGCTGATCTTCGAAAGTTTCGACCAGCATGTGCTGCTCACCACCGACGTCGGATCGGCCCGAATCGCGCCAATGTGAGGCTTGGCACCTGAGATCATTCATGGAGGCAAACGAACGTTGACTAAGGGAGGCAAAACCAAATCCGGCAAAGAGATGGTCTCAGGACCTGAGACCGAGGGACCCTTGATCGTCCCGAATGCTTGGGATTCGTTTTTTTTACCGGAGCCGCATCAGCGCGAGCGCCCGTGGAGCCGGTGGATCGTGCGTTGCATCGCCGGTTTTGGATCGAATCGAATTCACTCAATCCGTGGCTTCGAAAATATTTCCGGCGCGCGGGACCCTTTCATTCTGGCACTCAATCATACGCAAAAGATTGAGGCCCCCATTGTGCCCGCCGTACTGGGCATCCTGCGGCAGGGCAAGATGATCCGCTTCATCGCCGACTGGAATCTCATGCTGGTTCCGATGGTCTACTTCATGTATCGCGCCGGCCAGGTGATCGTGCTGGATCGCAAATCGGCGAAGCCGAATTTCCTCAACATCCTGCGCCCCTACCTCACGAGCAAGACTCCAGCCTTTGATCGCGCGCAGGAACTGATCGATGAGGGACACTCCATCGGAATCTTTCCGGAAGGCACGACGAATTCAGATTCACAGCAGCTGTTGCGGGGATTTAGCGGCGCGGCCAAGCTGGCGATCATGAAGGGAGTTCCCGTCGTTCCGGCCGGTATTCGTTTTCCCAATCATCGAGGTACCGGTCCGGTCCGCGAGTTCGAACCGATGACGATTGAAATCGGCCACCCGCTTCCGCCGCCAGAGCACACGATGAAGCCGAGAAGACGGGTTGTGCACGACTTCCATTCCGTCATCATGCAGGAAATCGCTCGACTCAGTGGAAAATCGTGGCAACCTCAGTCGAGTAGAACGAAGGCATGTTTGGCGCAAAAAATATCACCGTAGAACGGGTGACTGATGATGCAGGCCGATTGGCCTGCATCGATGTTCTGCGTGAGACCTACGAGAAGGAGAAGGCCTGGGTTACCGACGGCGGGAAGGTTTTTGAGGACGGTGATCTGGAGCGTGAGGATGTAAGTTGGTTCCTCGTCCGGAAGAGCGAAAAACCCATCGGCGTGCTGCGCGTGATGTTTGATCCGCCACTGGAACTCTACACCGAATACGAACTCAAGCCGGTGGACGGCGATCTCGATGTGGAGAAGTTCGTGCGCGACAACAAGATCGCGGAGATCGGTCGTTTTGCGGTGATCCCAGAAGAGCGACGAAATTTTGTCGCCGCCGCGAATCTGATGCGGGCTGCCGTCCGGGAAACTTTGGAACGCGGTTACACCCACTACATCACGGATGTCTTCGAGGGTGAAAAGCACAGCCCCTACAAATTTCATACCCGGGTCATGGGCTTCAAGGCCGTCGCGACCCACGACGTCGGCGAACTCAACTGTCCTTGTCGTCGAATCACGATGGTGCTCGACCTGAAGTCGGGCTATGGGCGCCTTCGCACCTCTCGCAGTTTTCTCTACCGCTTTCTCACCGAAGGTTGGCCGCCGGAATTGCACGAACAGCTCCAGGGTGGCGAGCACGGGAAAGACTGTACACCGGATTCCGTTGCCACCCCCTCACTCGCCTGAGTTTGAGGGTTTGATCGATCTTCTCGGGATTTCAGATATTCGGGGACTGACCACTCGCCGGGGCCGGCTAAGCGATGTCTGTTTGAGAGCGGGTCATCCCGCTACCAAAACCGCCGCCCCCCACTCCCCTCACGATGCATCGAACGCTGCGGTCCCTATACTTAGCGCACCGTCTTCAAACACTTGGAAAACATTTTTTAGAAAATGTCTGATGACACGATGGCATCGGGGTGCTGACAAATTTCTTACCCGATCGGAGGTAGGTTCAGCTTGCCATCGGGTGAGCGCGAGCGGATAAGGGGATCCATGAAGAGGTCAATTCCTGTCCTGCTGGCTGCCGCCCTGATTGTCGGCATTTGTCCCTTTGCATCCCACGCCGGCGATATCGAGAGCGGACTCCTACTTCACCTTCCACTCAACAAAGACCTGGAGGATCACTCACCGCTCCGGCAGTCCATTGAAGTTGCCGGTGTGATACCTATTCGTGACGGCGCTGCTTTCTTTTCGGGCAAGGAGACAGCGTTGGGAATCACGAATGTAACTCTTTCAAATCGGCCGTTTACTTTTGCGATGTGGATACGGCAGACCGGGAAGGAACAGATGTATGGACTGGTAGAGCAGAAACATGCCCAGCGGCAACATCATTGGTTGCACCTGATGCTACGTGGCGCGCGGCAGCCTTATCTCGGTTTTTACAACAACGATTCCATGAGTCCGGCGGGAATCAAACCGGGCAACTGGGTTCATCTCATCTTCTCTTACGATGGCGAGCATCAGATGATCTGGATCGATGGTCAGGCCGCCTGTGCGCGGAAAGAAAGCCCTTACCGGGGCTCAAAGGGAACGCTCTGGATCGGTCGGACTCCGCGTTGGAACAACGTGCCGTCTCACGATTTTGAGGGCTACATGAAAGAGATCCGACTGTACGATCGCGTTCTTTCATGGTCAGAAATCGGACAGCTATCGAAACGCCAGTATCGCCAGGCGGCGGGCGTTTCGTTGTCCGCAATTCCCGATCCGGCGGGAATGCCCCTCTCTCATGCCCGCGCGCGTGACGGCGGTGTTCCATTCATTTATGTCGACGGCAATCGGTTGTGTGTGATCGGTGAATCCTCACAGATCTACCAGCTTCAATCCGCCGCTGATTTGTTTGGCCCGTGGGAATCTCTCGGCACGGTCACCAATGTACTGGGCAAGCTGGAGATGACGGATCCGCTGGCCCTTGGCCACCGGCAACGCTTCTACCGCATCGAGGTCGTCGGCGCGCGTTAGCGCGGATCTCGGCGACGAACTTCCGGCTACTTCGACCGAAACGGCTCACTGTCAGCGACAAGTGCAATGAGATCACGGAAGCCGTGATCCTTGGCCGCCGCGCGTTTGAGGAGCGCGTCAATTGCCGGTCGGTCGGTGGCCGTCACTTCCCGACCGGTGGCGTACGACAAAAGCTTTTCCGTGAGAGCTTTGGCAAACTTGGAGCGGTGCTTCACCAGAATCCGTTTCAGGTCTCTGATGTCATTGAAGGGTTCGCCATTGGGCAGTTCTCCAGCGGCGTCCACTTTGGCGTTCCGTCCATACGATTCGCGCCAGCGGCCGATCGGATCGAAGTTCTCCAGCGCGAATCCAAGCGGATCGATCTTGCGATGACATTCGTAGCAGCTGGCCACATCCCGGTGTTTCTTCAGCTGGTCACGAATGGTTTTCGCTCCGCGGATATCGGGATCAAGCGGCTCGACGTCGGGGGGTGGCGGCGCGGGTGGAGAGCCCAGGATGTTCTCCAAAACCCAGACCCCACGCACGACCGGTGAGGTATCAATTCCGTTGGCCGTCACAGTGAGAATGCTCGATTGACCGAAGAGCCCTCCGCGACGGCGATCATTGATTGCCACCTTCTGAAACGTCGTGCTCTCCGGAGCATCAATGCCGTACAGTCGAGCGAGAGGTTTGTTCACGAAGGTAAAATCCGAATCGAGAAAGTGGATGATATCCAGATTTTCATTGATCAGGTGCCGGGTGAACAGCTGGGTTTCGCGCCGCATCGCCGTACCGAGATCGTAGTGATAAAAATCACGGAACGCGCTGCGATCCGGTGGGGTCGAACCGAGCGCCCGCAGATTGAGCCAGCTTCCGAGAAAACCGTCCACGAAGGCGGCGGAGCGTTTGTCTTCCAGGAGGCGCAGGACCTGTGAGCGCAACACATCGGGTTTCTTCAGAGCTCCGGACGCCGCCAATTCACGGAGCGTATCATCAGGCATTGTCGACCACAGAAAATACGAGAGACGTGTGGCCAGAGCCGTGGCCGACAGGCGGTCCGCAGAAGTGGTCTGATCCAGATAAATAAAATGTGGTGAACAGAGAGCAGCCTTCAGCCCGTCAGCGTAGGCATCGAGTGAACTGTGCCCCTGATCCATCCGCGTTTCCACCACCTGCATGATTCGATCGATATCGCCCTCACGAACAGGGCGTCGATAGGCACGCGCAAGAAAAATCCCAAGTAGCGTTCGCATCTTCTCTTTCCCCAACGATCCCGAAGTCAGGATATCCTCACAATCCTCGCCCAAGAGTGCCCGTTGTCCGGCGGTTGGCCAGGATTCATAGAACGGTCCCTTGATCTCGATTTCGTTGATGTGGATCTGCGGCATCTTGCCGTAGCGGATTGCATTGTAGCGATCTGCCACGATGCCCTTCCTGCCGTCCTTCGGAAACTGATCCGGGTATTTTCGGATTAACCGCCGATACAGACTGCGAACATCCATCAGCCCGTTTCGGAAGGTGAACCGGGGTGTGAATCCCTTGTCCATCCAGACGCGGACAGAATACCACCGCGTTTCATCCGCGATGTCCATCTCCGTCAACAGCGGTTCGACGGGTTGGGGTTTGTGCAGTTGGCCAGCCGTGTGATCGCCGGGGACAATTCCCAATCGCAAAGGTTCTTGGGGATCCATACCCAGAAACTCCGGATCGTAGGGATTGATACGGTTGGCCGCCTGTGCTTCAAAGCGGATCTCGTAGAACCCGTCGATTGGAACACCTTCCTTGAAAGCATGAATGGGAGCATAGGCACCTTCGTGTTTGTCCGCGCCGACCACATCATAGAGCGTCAGGTGTTTGTAAAGGGTGGTGCGTCTGTGCACCTGATCAATCTCTGGTTGCTGACGAAGATTGTCGGTGAAGTTCCATTTTTGAACCGGCGGTTTGGAGCGTGTGAGCAGCGCCTTGTCGATCGCGATTTCGGCGGCTTCCAAGTACTGAACAAGAAGGAAACCGGAAGTGATGAGGGTGTTTCCGATATTGTCCAGCTGATGCGTGCTCTGATCCTTGGGGAACTTCGTCGTCGGATCGAACATCGTCATGTCGAGATGTAGCAGATCGCGCAATGTGTTCCGGTATTCGCGCGCGTTCAATCGGCGCAACACGGTCTGAGTGCCAACCCCACCGTGTTGTCGGTGAAACCTGGCGATCCGGGACGTCAACCAATCGATCACTGCGCTTCGTTCGGCGTCGGAAGGCTGCGTCGCCTTGCCCGGCGGCATCTCGGAGAGGTTCAGCTGATCCAGAATGTCCTGGTAGTCCGCCAGGGTGTTGTGGTCGGAAATGTCCGGTGGCAAAACGTCGAACCGGCGATCCCCTTTCTGTTTCTTCGGTCCGTGGCAGTCCGTGCAGTATTTGCCAAGAAACGGTTTCAGCGTGTCGTTGAAGGACGCCGCATTCGAAATGACGAGGGAGAGTGACAGCCATAAAACTGACAAGGTAAGCGAGGCGCGCATGGCGGTATCCGAGCGGTTGAACTTCGTCCCGTTCCGGTCAGGCGACCTGCAATCCGGTGAGGGTGCTGGTACTCGTGCTGAACGAATCGGTTTCCATGCCAAACTGTTGGAGCATGGACAGGTAAAGATTGCAGAGGGGAATGCGCTTGTGGGATTCGTGCGCATAACGCTTGTGCTCGCCGTGTTTGAAGCCACCCCCGGCCAGCAGAATCGGCAGATCGTTGTTCGTGTGCGAATTGGCGTTGCCCATACCGCTGCCGAACAGGGTGATCGTGTTTTCCAGCAAAGATTTGTCAGTGCCGGGTTCGCGGGTTGCCCGGAGCTTGTCGAGGAAGCGGGCAAACTGTTGCACTTGATAAAGTTCAATCTGCATCAACTGCCTGATGTTCGCGGCAACTTTTCCGTGATGCGACAGACCGTGGTAACCCTTGTTGATCCCGATATCGCGGGCCGCAAAGCTGCCTCCAAGCTCCAGGGTCGCAACCCGGGTGGAATCCGTCTGCAACGCGAGCAGGATCAGGTCATAAATTTTCGGCAGATCGGGCGCGAGGCCTTCGTTGCGCGGCTCATTGATGGGGGCCTTCGGCTTGGGAACCTTCTGCCATTGTTCATCCAGAGCAAGCTTCACTTCCACCTCACGAACCGAGGAAAAGTATTCCTCGATCTTGTCCGTGTCGGTCCTGTTCAGCCGGCGTTTGAGAGATTTGGCATCACCCAACACCGCATCGAGAATCGAACCCTGCAGGCGAATGCGATCCGCTGCCTGCTTTTTCGCCGAGCTGCTGTCATCGATGAACAGCGCGCGGAAGAGTTCACGGGGACCGGTGATCGGCGGAACGCGGGTGCCGGTGCGGGTCCAGCTCATCTGGCAGCCGCCGTGCAGTCCATCGGCAGAACCGATCGTGAGCGCGGGAAACCGCGTGCGCGAACCGATGAACTCTGCAGCGCGTTGATCGAGGCTGATGCCGCCTTCGGGCAGGGCGCGCGCATCCGCAGCATTCACGCCGGTGAGGAAGGTATGCACGGCGAAATGTCCACCCTTCGTTCCGTGATCCAGATGCGAGAAGAGGGTGAAATCACGCCGATGTTTTTCCAGCGGTTTCAGCAGCGATGGCAACGCAAAGTCAGTACCGAACTGTTGGGGCCAAAACGCTTCGGGGTACATTCCGAATTCGTTGCCGATACAGACCATGCGCTTCGGCGGAACCGCGGTCGATCCGGCCGCCACCAGCCGTGGCAGCGATTCGAATGCGGGGAGCGCGATGGAGATGCCGACAGCCCTCAGAAAGTTTCGGCGATCCAGGTTCATCGATGAACGAGCTTGGTTAGACATCGTGCAGCAATAGAAGACCAAGATCGGCGTTTGTTCACTGAAATTGTGAACGCTACTGTCATCGGCCCCGAAGGATCACCGGGGCTGCAATTCACTGAGGCGATGTCTTACCTGAATTACCACCTGGCCCTTCATGTCACGAATCTGCATCCGGACAGTCGGGTCTTCCTCGGCCCAGTTGACCAGCATTGTTCCGAAATTTTCGTCGTAGTACATGCCGCCAACGCGGTGCGGGTTGAGTTCACTTCGCCACCGGTGACGCTGGTTGAGACTGCTTGAGGTGATGTCGTAGAGGGGGTAGCCGAGACCGGATTCGATCCGGGAAAACTCAGCCGTATGACGATCCCCGCTGATAATGACCACCCCATTTGCCTTGGTCTTCTGAATCAGCTTGAAAAACCGTTCGCGTTCGCGCGGAAGATTGCCCCATTTTTCCCAACCGTGTTCGTTCGAGATTACCTGGATGCTGGAGGCGATGATCCGGAGGCGGGCCGGAACCCGAAGTTGTCTTTCCAGCCAGGCCCACTGCTCCGCTCCCAGCATGGTTCCATTTGGATCGTCATTCGGAACATACGTACCCGTGCCGCCTTCGCCCCGCTCCAAATTGTTACGCGCCTTCTTCAGGGCGCTACGATGAAAGCGCGTGTCCAACAGGATTACCTGAATCCGCTGATCCACTGGTCCGAAGATCTGGGCATCGTAGACCCCTTCCTGTCGCCGACGTGGTGAATCTTTGGGTTCGTCGAAGAAGTCCAGGAACAGCTGCTGCGATTCGCGCTTCAATGGATATTCCGCGCCCGCGTCGTTCCAGCCGTAGTCATGGTCATCCCAGGTGGCCAGTACGGGACAGGTCTGCTTGAGCTTTTGGTAACCTGGCTGAGCACCGAGTTGATCCCACTTGGTCTTGAGAACATCCAGCTCCCGCGCGTCCCCGTAGATGTTGTCGCCGATGAACAAAAACATCTCTGGCTGCTGCCCCACGATCGCCTCCCAGATCGGCTGCGGATTGTTCTCCTTGGCACAGGAGCCAAACGCGATCCTTGAGATCATCTGATCAATCGCGTTCGCCCCCGCCGCAGGGGAAACCGCCAGGAGAATAAGGAGAGACGAGATCTGAAGCCGATGGCGCATGCCGGCGGATATACCCGTTTGGCGGGAGGAAACAAGATCCGATGGGATACAGAATGAGTGGTTGAGATGACCTGAATCCCTGTGGCAGCGAGCGTGCGCGTGTCCTTCTGCAACGCCGGAATCCACGAGAATCCCACCGAGGCGCCTAGGATCCGCTCGCGCAAGCAAAGCTGGCGTGATCGTGAAGCGGGGTTGATAAGACGCTTTTTCAGTCACCTGTTAGTCCAGCTATTGGTCAAGTTCGATCGCAGTTTTGGAACCCGCATCAATTTTCAACGATCACTTCCCGCAGCGCATCGGCCGTGGTCAGCAAAGGCTTCAGGCCGGCCAAGATGGGTAAACACCGACGGAGGGAATCGCTGCGAATGGACGATCCCGAGGGCGATCGGACTGCCATTGAAACGAATACTGCCTGTCCCCGTGGCTGGCGCTAGGATTTGAGCAGCATGGAACATCGCAAACTGGGAACCACCGGGTTCAACGTCAGTTCGATCGGCATGGGGTGCGTGACCTTTGGCCGGGAGATTGACGAGCAGACCTCGTTCGAGGTTTTGGATCGGGCGCTGGAACGCGGTATCAACCTGTTTGATACCGCGGCGGCCTATGCGGACGGAGCTTCGGAAACGGTGCTGGGGCGATGGCTGACGGACCGAGGTTGCCGCGATCAGATTTTCCTGGCGACGAAGGTCAACGGAACGTTGAGCCGCGACCACATTCTGCGCTCCGCCGAAGCGAGTCTCCAACGTCTGCGCACGGATTGTATCGACCTGTTCCAGTTGCATCACTGGGTTGAAGATACGTCGATGGAGGAGGCCTTGGGGACGCTGAATGAGCTGATCATGGCCGGTAAGGTGCGATCGATTGGTTGCAGCAACTGGCGCACGTGGCAACTCGCCAAGGCGCTCCTGCACGCCGCCGGCAACGGGGCGCTGGCGCTTCAGACGGTGCAGCCCCCCTACAACCTGGTACAGCGGGAGATCGAGGCCGAACTGCTTCCGCTGTGCGCCGACCAGAACATTGGCGTCATCAGCTACAGCCCGCTCGCGGCCGGATTTCTCAGCGGCAAATATCGGCGCGGACAGGACATTCCCAAGGGCAGTCGCTTCGATGTGATTCCGGGGCACCAGCCGATCTACTTCACCGACCAGGGCTATGCAGTCTTGGACGAGCTGGAATCCCTCGCGCATGAAACTGGGTATTCGATGATTCAGTTGTCCCTCGCATGGGCATTGCAGCGGAGGAGCATCACCAGTGTTCTGATCGGTGCCCGGGATGTGGGGCAGGTGGATCAGGCCTTCGATGCTTTGGAGATGAGTCTCCCAGAAGGAGCGTTCGAGCATTTCTCCCCGAGTTGACGTCGGGCCCCTCAATGCCCAACCCCATTGCATTGTTACCGCTACGGTTTGTAGTAGGGCGAGAGGGTGTCGAGAACTTTGCCGGTCACGACCTCCGGATCGATCATGCCTACTTTGCGGTAGACCACCTTGCCATTCTGATCGATCAGAACAGAGAACGGGACGGGGCCGGGCCATTTGGGATCCAACGCCGCGGCCAATTCATCGACGCTGGCTCCAGTGTAGAGATAATTGTTTGTGGTGCGGCCCTCGTCTTTCACTGATTTGCGGAGTTTGTCGCTCATGATCGCGCGATGTTTTCCGAGGAATGCCGCGGCCTTCGCCTGGTCCGATTTGTCATCCAACGAAATGGTGATCAGCTCGAACTCGCGGCGGCTGAATTTGTGCGCGATCGCGGTGAGATCCGGGAACTCCTGCACACAGGGGCCGCACCAGGTTGCCCAGACGTTGATCAGTCGCATCTTGCCGCTGCCGTTCTTGCGCAGTGCCGCGGCACCTTTGGCATCCAGCTCTTCGATCGTCGCCGGGATTGCGTTCCACTTGATGGCTTCGGCCGCCACGTGGGCACTCCGCTCTTTCCATTTGGTGGAGCAGCCGAAGGGCCGGGTAGTTTCCAGCGGGACCGGTTTGTCCGCCAACACGGCCTCAACGGCATTGCGTGTATCGTGACTCTTTACCGTTGAAAGATCTGCGTAGCGTGAATCGTCGAACCGACCGTTGTAACGCAGCTTCCGATGCCGATCGAAGATGAACACATGCGGCGTGGCCAGGCAGCCGTAAGCCCGGGCGGCAATCTGCTCGTCGCCATCGTAGAGAAATGGAAACTCCCAACCCAGATCCCGGGCATAGCGTTTCGAATCCTTGAAAGTTTCCAGATAGGCGGTGTAGCCAAGTTCATCCGGTCGCAGACCAGACGCGTGATTGGGATTGATGGCGACGATGCCGAAGTCCTTGCCCTTCATGTCATCGACCAAAGTTTGCAACCGCGCCTCCACGCCGTGGGACACCGGACAGTGCGTCCCCGTGAACAAGACCATCAGCACCTTGGGATCCTTGAAATCGTTCAGCGTGTATTTCTTACCATCCACGCCCTTCAACGAAAACGCCGGCGCGGCGTCCCCGATCTTCAGATGAGTGAATCCGCTGGGAAGATCCTTTGCCCCGGCCCAGGAGGACGACACAACCAGCAGTTGAATGGTCAGGAAAAGCGGAATGAAAAATTTACGATTCGGCACGGACATCCCCGGAGGCTAGACCCGGCAAGCCAACTTTCAATCCCGATATTGCGTAGGGCCTAGCCCGAATGGCGCGGTTTTAAGGAGGGTATTCGGTAAGAAGATGTTGAATATTTGAATGCGGAGACCCCGCTGAATTTGTGTTTTCGGGCCCACGATAACGCCCTTCCTTACCGGATTCTCCACGCTCCTTTGTGGACGTTCAAAGACCAGCAAGAATGCACTTTTTGAGAACGTACACGACGAGCTTCTCCCCGTCTCACCCGAGGGGCTTTGCACCCAGCGGCGCCGCGTCTACTCCGACGATTTCACCTTCTGGGCCTTCCTCTCCCAAACCCTCAGCCCGGACGACTCCTGCGCCGTCGCCCTGGTCCAACAGTGGATGCGTGCACTTCATCGGTCGCAATGACCAAGCGCGCAAAGCCGGCTGAGCGCCAAACAATGGCAAGCCCCGCCGGAGGCCCAGACCTATCCGGCCGCCGTTGATACCAATGCGAAGCAGGTGCCAATAATCACAATGATTGACCGGGAATTCATGCCCCGGACTATGCCGAAACGAAACTCACGGGCAATGAATCCTTGGCGTTTACAACGGGCAATCAGAATGATGGTGGAACGCCTCATCGAGCGCTTTACTCCTTCGTGGGTTTTGCCTTCTTAGATTTCTTCTTCACCTTGACCGGGAGTGATTGAGTAAACGCCAATCCCCGCTCAATCCATTTCGTCAACGCCGCCTTGGTTCGGAAGCCTTCGGGATTCACAAAGACGAGGTCCCTTCAACGGCACACCGGTGAAATCCATCTGGCGCACATGTTTCAGCTTCAAGGTGTTCTCGTAGGCTTCCGGGCCGACCCGCACGGAGAATCCGTATTTCAGGGCGCAACCGCACATCATGTTGCCATTGTGCAGAAAACACAGGCCGCCAAACATCTTCTGTTCGCGGATGTCCTTGCGGTCGGCGAGCAGTTCGCGGAGGCGGTGGTTGAGTTTTTCGTCTAGGGCCATGGGCAGAGTGTCTCTTGCGGGTTCAAGATCAGATCCGGGTTCCTTTTAATTTCGCCCGGGAGTCGTTCTTGCGACCGCGGCGTTTCTGGATGCTGTTGAGAAACGATACCTCGACGTGATCCTTTTCAAACACACAGGTAACCGTGTCGTGATGCGGTGTCTCGTAGTAGCGCCAATGCATCACCAAGGTGCGGTCGTCCTTCCACGCCGCCGCGGCCACGATCGGTGCCGTCGTTCCCACGGGTGGTTTGCCACCGGAAATGATCCGAGGCGGAGTACCCGGGATCGCGGCTGCACCGAACTTCCATTCCTTGGTCCCGGCTGGAATCTTGTGGGCTCCCTGCGCGTCGATCACGTCGATTGTCACCGTCCCTTGCTTGAGTCGAAAGCCGATCGCCTGAATGCCCAGTGGATTCTCGGCGATCTGGTAGCGACTGAGGTTGAGTTGTTTGGCGATTGGAGAGTCCGTTTTTCCTTTGGGCAGTGCGACCGCGAGGGACTTCATGCGTGCGTTCAAGGTCTTGGACGCCTGATGTCGGTTCTTGACCGCGTCGTCCTTGAAACTCGGCAGGAGGTGCTTCCAGACCAGGTCCAGCTCGTCCTGCATGCTGGGGCTTTCGCCGGTCATCACAATCACCGCGTCCTGCTTCGGCAAAACGATTGTGAACTGCCCGAACGCTCCGTCCCCACGATACCCACCGTGTCGGCAACGCCAGAACTGGTAACCATAGCCCTGCACCCAATCCGGGTTGGACTTGGGATTGCGCAGCTGTTGGATCTGCTTGGAAGTCGCTTCCGAGATCCATTTCTTGGAAAGAATCTGTTTGCCCTCCCACACGCCATTCTGAAGGTAGAGCTGGCCCAGGTGCGCGAGACCTTCCGTGCGGATATGCAAACCCCAGCCGCCGGTGTTAATGCCGTTCGGGCACTGTTCCCAATAGGGATTGGAGCTGGAACCGATAATTCCGAGCGGCTCGAACAGACGCGGCGTCAGATACTCGAGCACAGTCTCGCCGGTGAGTTTCTGAACAATCGCCGAAAGCATATACGTCGCCACGCTGTTGTAGCTGAAGACCGTGCCCGGACCGTTGGGCAAGGGTAGAGCCAGAAAGGACTTCACCCAATCTTGTTCCTTCACCACGGGCGCAGTGGATCCGGGCTTCTGGCCCACCGACATGGTGAGCAAATGTTTCACGGTCAGGTCTTTGATGCGTTCATCGGCCCCGGCAGGAACGGATTCGGGAAAGAACGAAATCACTTTATCGCTGGTGGACAAGCGTCCTTCATCCACCGCGAGTCCGACCGCCGTCGAGGTGAAGCTCTTGCTCATCGAATACATGCCGTGATTGAACTCGGGACGATAGGGTGCCCACCAACCTTCGGTGATCACCCGGCCGTGGCGAAGAATCATGAGGCTGTGCAGCTCGTGTTTGCTCCCCTCAATCGCGCTGACGAAATCAAGAATGCCCTGCGGATCCACGTCTTCAGCGGCCGCATTGCCCCGCGGCAATCCAGGAGCCTTCTCTTTGGCAACCAGTGGGGTTGGCCAGGTGCCCATCAGCAGTCCGCTGCCCACCGTCCCCAGTCCCGCACGCTCCACAAATGTTCTCCGATTCAAACTCATGGCCGGCAGAATTGATTCCGTGCTTCAGCTTGGCAAGCTTGCGTCCGGAACATGACAAATTGCCTGAGTGGAATCGTTGAATTCTGGGACGCTGACTTTCCCGGTCCAAGGGAGATGGAGGATTGGCCAGGAATCCAACCTGAACAAACAGCGCAATCATGTTCCGGCCAAGCTTTTGAATCAGAATTGGCAGCTTCAACTCAACAACCACGGAAGAAACGGAATACTCCGCTGCCACAACCATTTCCTGATCGGCCGCGGTGGTGAAGCGATAGTTCACGACGCAAGTCGTTTACGCGCCTCAACGAGGGAAGAAGGTCCGTCCACGGTTTTCAGTTCGCCGCTTCGTCATCAAGGCTGTCCATGAGGGAATCGACCAAGCGGACCCGCTCGGCTACCGGTAACCGGAGAGCTTCGGCTTCCATGATTACTGATTCCATGGAGGACAACTACGACCGCTGTGCGACGTTGGCAAGGCATGGTCTCGAGGTGAAACGCCACACCGGGCACCGGATTAGATGGCTTCAACCCCGGGCTTTAGTGTGGAATCCGGTTGGGATTCTCGGATACTCCACCAATCAATAATTCTCTTTCCTGATCAATCCATGAAGAATCCGAACCCATTTTCCCTACCCGCAAAAGTCGTCGTCTGGACCATTGCCTGCCTCCTCATCCAACCCGGGCTTGCCGCCGAGAAGAACCAGGGCAATCCGTCCTACCGCCCACCTCCTCGAATCGACCGCAAAGGCGGGGACACCAAACTGGTCGAAGTGCCGCCACGACGGCCGCTTGAAAAGTGGGCCGTGTCTCCCGGGGAAGGAGAACTCGCGCCTTTTCTTCGGCCGCGAAAGCTCGAACGCAAAGCTCTTTTCTCCGGCGGCCGTTTCCCAAACGTGATCGTGGCAGCCGACGGGACAGTCGTGGCGACTTGGGGGAACAAGAAATACAGCACCCGGCGCAGCCCGGATGGAGGCTCTACGTGGGAGGACGAAGTGCTCGTGTCCGATTCCGTGATTCACGGTGGTGGCGCCCTCGTCGATGAGGTCACGGGAGATCTGCTCGTCTTCATGGAGAACCACCATCCCCCGACGGAAGACCGGCGACTCTATCGCAGTCGTGATGCGGGGAAGACCTGGGAGCGTGAAAAGGCATTCGTAATTCATCCGATCCAGCGCCGGAAAGTTGGCATGATCCCCAATCTGCACATGGATGAAAACGGCATCACCCTGCGTCATGGACCTCGTCCCGGTCGGCTCATCCGCACCACCGGCAATTTCATGGGTTCCACCATTCCCGGCGGACCGCCCGACGCCTTTGTGAATGCGATCTTCAGCGACGACGGCGGAAAGACCTGGGACACAAGCGCCCCGTTTCCCGCCTTTGGCTGCAACGAGGCGGCGGTCGAGGAACTGTCCGACGGACGCCTGTTGCTGATTGCCCGGCGTCACCTCGCCACGGACGGACTCGATCATCACTGGAAACATTTCGCCTGGAGCCACGATGCGGGCCTGACCTGGCGCGACTTGCGGGTCAGCCAAGTTCTGCCCGACGGCAACACCAATTCCCGCTATGGACTCATGCACGGCCTCGTTCGTCTCCCGATCGCCGGGCGGGACATCCTCATCTTCAGCAATGTCGAAAGCGACAAGGGGCGGGAGCGCGGCACGCTCTGGGCGAGCTTTGATGGCGGCGAAACCTGGCCCGTGAAGCGGCTCATCGAGCCGGGCCCCTTCGCCTATTCATCGCTTGCCGCCGGACACCCCGGCACCCCGTCCGAAGGCTCGATCTACCTGCTCTACGAACACGGCCCGCAAGGCGTCCTCACCCGCTTCAGTCTCCACTGGCTCCTCCAAGGACAGGCCACCGGAGACGGCAAAGTGCCCGACTGGGTTGAATAGGAAAGGCTCATCCACAAGACCTTTGTCAACCGCGGATGACACGGATCTTAAACAACTGAGAAGCCGGCAGAGGAATGGGAGGGAAATGAATCAGAGTTGTCCGTTTCAATTCAACAACCACGGAAGGAACGGAATACACCGAAAAGACTTATCGAGAAACCACTGGACCTTTGTCGGCAGCTGTTCTTTTCCGTGCCTTCAGTGTTTTCCGGGTTTGTTTAAACGCCCGAAATCGGCTTTAGCCGATGGCATCGGCGCCGTCGGTTTGGCGTTCTCGTAGACTTCCTTCTTGGAACCGGTCTTCCGGGTCTCGGCCTTCACTTCTTCAAGAAAGTCAACCATGAGTCCATGCATTTCCCGCGTCTTTTGCGGAAGCATTTGCGACAGATCTGTATTCTCACTGACGCTCTTGGAGAGATTGAACAGTTCGAGCTGATTCTTGCTCCAGGTCTTCACCAGCTTGTAGTCGCCTTGGATCAGGGCTGTCTCGCCTGATCGGGCCACTGCCTGGTGGAAGAACAAGAAGGGCTGGTTGCGCGCCACTTTACCTCGGCCGCCGTTGAACATTACCGGGGTCATGCTGCCGCCGTCCAAAGCCTTGGGCAGCGTCGGTCGATATCCGGCCAACTCGGCAACGGTCGGGAATATGTCCAGGCCTGTCACCGGTGTCCGGCTGACCGCTCCCGCCTCGACTCCCGGTCCGCACACGATGAAGGGAACCCGGATCCCGCCCTCATACACCGAGCCCTTGCCGTCTCGCAGCGGGTGATTGCGATCCAGTCCCTTGCCCTTCTGCCCGGGCATGGTGTTGCGACCGCCATTGTCCGACAGGAAGAACACGTAGGTGGAATTCTCCAGGCCCAAGGACCTGATCTTGTCCAGGACCCGGCCGATGCCGTCATCCACATCACTCGTCATCGCGGCGAACTCCGGCATCGTGTGTTTCTTCCCGGCCTTCGCCGCCCGCGCCTTCTCCAGCGACTGTTGCCGATAGAAGATGGCCAGATGCACGGCGTAGTGTGACACCTGCACGAAGAACGGCCTGCCTGCCTTGGCCTGCGCCTCCATGAAGTCGCAGGTGCGATCGGTGATGCCAAAGATCAGCTTGGGATCGTCCTTCGCTGCGGGACCACCCGCGCCTTTGCCCCCGCCGGTCCCGTTGTCGGTGTATCCATCGCTGACGTCGTAACCCATCTCTTTCGGCGTGACGTTGTCATAGCGCATGTCCCACTTCCCAAAGTGCGCCGTTCGGTAATCCGAATTCGTCCGTTTGAGCACCTGCGGCAGACTGAGTTGGCGGCGGTAGTTCGTGGTCCAGTTCCGTTGATCCTTTTGATAGATGTGCCGGGCCGGCGTCTGACCGATCAACAAGCTGCGGCGCGTCGGACAGCAATAAGGAGCCGGTGAATAGCCCTGCGTGAAGCGCATGCCCTCCTTGGCCAAGCGCTCGACGTTCGGCGTTTGATAATAGTCGCTCTGCGTCCGCTCATCATCCGGATCGATGCGAAGCGACGTCCCCACCCAGCTCTGGTCGTCGGTCAACAGAACAACGAAGTTGGGCGAACCCTTGGCACCAGCGGCTGGCAGCGATGCCCACGAAAAGGCAACCAGCCAAAGGAGCGACAGACCGGAGTGGAGAATTCTTATGGCGGAATTGATCATGTAAAAATGGAGCGGTTAGAAATAGCAGTCCACGGAATCCCCTGACAATGTCGGAACGATAAACATCGCCCCGTAGCATGCTACAAGGGGGGACTATCTCCGCCAGTTCGGGCCGGTGGTCTGTGCAGTTGACCAGGCTCGAACTGGTGTGTCGGGATGATCGCAACCTGCGATTGCTTTTTGGCCACGGGCTGCTCCGTCGATATCCACCTTCACGCCTGACGGTTCGTCACTGGACAGCGAACTCATGTCGTTGGGGCGAAGTAGTCCATCTGCGGTGCGGGAGAGTTGAATGTTCACGCGTTCAATGTCGACGAGATCGGCGCCGCGAGTCTTGCCGGACTGATACTTATTGCCGAGCCAGGTGAAGTTCACTGGCTTGGCCTGGACGCGGAAGAGTTCCCACTTGCCGGGAAGGAAGGCGTTGTGACTCACGCGACAGTCGGTGGGAGCGGCAGGAATCTTCTTGCTGGCGCGAACGCCAAATTCCATGGAGACCTTGCAGTCGATGAAGGTGTTGTGGGCGATGAGAGCGTTGCGAACCGGGGCATAGGTATGAAGTGGCCCGTCCGGGATGCCGTTCATCAGGCAGAGAGCCGCACGTTCTGCATCGCCGCGCAGGCCCTCGAAATAGTTGTTCGTCACGCGATGGTCGCGGCCGATGATTCGCACCCCGCCGGTGCCGCTTTCCTGGTGGCCGAGGAACACGTTGCCGTCAGCCACACAGCGATGGCCGTGCCGGAGCGTCAAGGTACCTGAACAGCGTTCGAAAACGTTGTGCCGATAGATGTTTTCACAGGACTTGTTGGAGATGATCTCGGCTTCGCCATTACAACGTTCGAAGTAGTTTTCCTCCACAACCGTCCGGCTGTTGAGTTCGGAGACATCGCTGGTCCCGATGCGGATGGTCTCGCCGCCGTTGCGACCCAGCTCCGGTCGCGGACCGAAATGGTTCTGATCGATGCGATGGGATCCGATCGTCTTGCTGACCCAGACGATCAGGGTGGTTCCACGGTTCCGCTTGCCGGCGAAGTAGCAGTGGTCGACCCGGTTGTGAGTGCCGTAGATGTTCAGCCAGCGGGATTCCTTGTCCTGCTTGGAACCGGTGGTCTGCTCGAACGAACAATCAGTGATCCGGCAATGATGCGCGTGGCGTTCGCTGTGGGTGCGAAGGTCGAAGACGTCAGAGACGTTGTTCGGGTTTCGGATCGCGAGACCGGAAATGGTGATGTGATTACCGGAGACACGAAATTCAATCGCCCCGGTCAAGACGACCTGGCCTGGTGTTTCGGCGCGAATGTGAATCGGTTCAGCTGCCGTGCCCGGCAGGCTCTCAAAGCGGAGCTTGGGATCAGTCCAGGTGCCGTTGGCCAATACGACGGAATCCCCGGCCGACACGTGCTTGAGCACGGCCTGAAGCTCAGTGGAGGGAGTGATTCGGAATTCGGCTGCCGGAAGGTTTTGAACCACGAAGGCACCAAGGACGCAAAGTAGGGTTCGGAATTGCGTTGCGTTGCGGATGCTGTGAGCTGACTTAAACATTTTGTGACCGGTAGTTTGCGTTACGTCGTATGGAGTCCGTAATCCATTTGGCTTCTACGCGGTCCGATGGTGGCTGCAATCGAGAAGTTTTGCGGTGCTCCTTTCAAGGTAAATCCGATCGCTCTTTTCGGACGCGTGGGCAAACGTGGCCGAAGTTCAGATCAAAACGGACTCCTCTCGGGCTTACTGGTTGAAAGTAATTTGAAACGACTCAATGAAAACTAACCTTCGATTCCGTATTCTCACACTCAGCATTTCGCTGCTGGCGGGTCTCCTTCTCAGTGACATTGCTCCGGCGCAGGCAGCCAAGGCGACCGGCAGCCAACCGAATGTCCTGTTGTTGATGGCTGACGATCTGAACACCGCGCTGAGCGGCTTCGGCCACCCACAATGCCAGACCCCACGGCTTGATCGACTGGCCCGTGAGGGGGTGCGTTTCGAAAACATGCACTGCCAGTATCCCGTCTGTGGCGCATCCCGCGCATCCCTGATGACCGGGCTTTATCCCTACACCAATGGCATGTTGGGCAATAGTGGGAAGCTGCGCGAAAACCTGCCGGACGTGGTCACACTGTCGCAGTTGTTCCGCCAGAACGGCTATCGCGTCGGGCGGGTCAGCAAGATCTATCATATGGGTATTCCGGGGGAGATCATTGCCGGCACCGCCGATCACGATGACCCGCAATCATGGGACGAGGTTGTCAACATCAAGGCGCCGGAACAAAATGCGCCGGGAGTGAAGACGCATTGGTCGCCGAAGGATAAGAGTTCGCAGACATTTTTTGGCGTCGAGGCGGAGGGTGGGGATCTGGCACATGCTGACGGCATGGCCGCCGAGGCCGCGGTGAGCTTCCTGAAACGAAACCAGAAACGTCCGTTCTTTCTCGCCTGTGGTTTCGTGCGGCCACACGTCCCGTTGGTTGCGCCCACCGAGTATTTCGATCGTTATGACCGCGCTGCAATGGTCGCGCCCACCGTCCCTGAAGATGACCTTGATGATGTGCCGCAAATCATTCGCGAATACAAATCCAACGACCGGTACGGGGTGACTCCCGAACTGCACAAGGGGTTGCTCGAAGCCTACTACGCCAGCATTTCCTACATGGACGCGCAGGTCGGCAAGGTGCTTGATGCGCTCGATGAACTGGGCCTGAAGGAAAACACCATCGTGGTGTTCAGCAGCGACCATGGCTATCTGCTGGGGCATCACCACAAGTTCCAGAAGCAGCACCTCTTCGAAGAAGCGACCCGCGTGCCGTTTATTCTGCGAACGCCCTGGATCAATAAGCCGCACGGGCGGGCAACGAAACACATCACCGAGTTGATCGATCTCTATCCCACGCTCGCTGAACTGGCAGGACTGACTCCGCCGGCGAATTTGCACGGGCAGAGTCTCGTCCCGCTATTGAACAATCCGGTGAGGACGGATTGGGCCAAGCAGTTGGCATTCACGATCAGCCGCAGCGGCGGAGAATCCATTCGCTCGCATGAGTGGCGCTACACGCAATGGGGCTTTGGGGCCAAGGGGCAGGAGTTGTTCGATCTGAATAATGATCCTGGTGAATTCACCAATCTGGCGGGGAAACCGAAGTATGCCGGGCAGCGCGATCGGCTCCGGAAGCAGTTGGAGATGAAACGCCGCCAAGCGGGATTCGATCCCAAGCGGTATCGAATGAAGAGAAGATGAAAGGGGGCGCTGCCTTCAGTCGGGGATCGCCTCGTTCGGATCGATATCCTCACCTTCCCAATTGGCGACTCCATTTTTATAGATGAGGATCCTTCTGGCGCTGCCGGGCGCGGCTTTTCGGTTGATCTTCGGAAGCTGTTTTCTCAGCGCCAGTTTATCGCCGGTGTAACGTGAGTCGGCCGCCAAGTTGGTGAATTCGTTGGGATCGTTGACCATGTCGTAGAGTTCTTCCGATCCGTCTGCGTAGCGGATGTAACGCCACCGTTCGGTGCGCACCGCGTGGTTGTCGTGGTTGTGGGTCGTAATCGCGGGACGGCTTCTGGGCGCGTTGGCGTCTTTCAGTCCTTGTGGTCCGATTCCTTGTAGGGATAGACACCCCAATCCATTCCGCGACCGCCACGAGGAGTCGGCACACGTTTTTCCTTCGGCCGCAATCCGGGGTCTGTCTTTCCCACAACATCAAATTCCTTTACGCCTTGGCTGTTCCAAATTCGGCCGTGGTAGATCTTACCGACCGTGTAGGTCTGGTAACCCGCCTTGGAAAAATGCTGCGGCAGAGTCACGAGATCCTTCAATCCCACCACCGTTCGAAACCAAGGAGCCAGGCCATAGACACCGGTTGTCGAAGGCCGCAGCCCGGTCATCACGCTCGTCCGGGAAGGATTACAGATAGGCGCCTGACAATGAGCGTTGGTGAACAAGGTTCCCCGTTTCGCCAACGCGTCGATGTTCGGAGTCTTCACCTGCGGATGGCTGTCCAGACATCCCACCCAATCGTTCAGATCGTCGATCGCAATAAAGAGCACATTGGGTCGGGCGCCCTGGCTGATGCCGAAGCTGGAGAACAACAAAAAGAGCGCGAGCAGAATACGTTTCATGAGTTTTTCGAGCCCAATCTCAAACAAAGCTGTTCATTTCTCAAACAGCTCGTGCTCCGGATCGGCGCCGGAGATGAGGTAGGCGAGCAGATCGAGGATGTCGTCTTTCTTCATCATGGCGAGGAGGCCGGGCGGCATCATGGAGATTGGGGACGGTTCGATGGAATTGATGAGATCGGTATTGACCTTGGTGACGGTGCTGGGGGTCATCATGTCGGTGTTCACCCAATAGGTATCGCCCTTCATGTTCATGATCCGGCCGTTGAGGGTGGTGCCGTCCTTGAGCCTGAAGTTGCTCGCACCGTACTGGTCGCTGATCTCCTTGCCGGGTTCAATGATCGACTCCAGCAGATCGTGCGGACTGAACTTGCCACCAGCGGCGGTAAGATCGGGACCCACGGCGCCGCCTTCGCCCTTGAAGCGATGACAGACGTAGCAGGATCCGGCGCCAAACATCTGGCGGCCGTTCTTGAAATTGCGGCCCGCTGGCAGGCTATCTTTCAACAATCCGCTCAGGTCCTTCATCGTCCACAGCTTGACGAAGTCGCGGGCTTCGAGGGTGAACTGCGGCGCGTGCTGCTCGGGTTCGGTCGCGATGATCTTCATCAATGCCGGTGTCTTCGCGCTTGCGGGAACGGATTCGACGGCGTGCTTTTTGATATCGTTGAGGTAGTTGCTCAGCCGCGCCCCGCCTTGGTAGTTGCCGGCGAGGACGACCCAGCGGAAATAGGTCTCGCGCATTTTGGACGTCCACCCTTGCTTTACGCGTCGCAGGTTGAGCGCGTAACCGATCTGCTCTTCCTGACCGGAAGCGTTTTCCAAAAGGGCCATTCCCTTCTTCGCGGCAGAAGGCGCCTGGAGGAAGGCCATCAGGGCGGAGAGATCACGGTTTTCCTCCGGGGTTTGCGCCGGATAAATGGGATCGAGCCAGGCGATGAGTTTGCTTTTGAGGGCGGGCGTGGGTGGTCCACCACGGGTCAGCGCCAGGGTGATGCCGCGGAGAACATCGAGGCGCTGTTGGCGGTTCTTCAGCGCGCGGTAGTTGAACTTCATGGAGTGGTTGAGAATGGCGGACGCGGAGTTGGTCCCGTCCGTACGGGCCAACGCGATCAAGGCGGCGGTGGCGATGACGGGATTCTTTTCACCGGTGAGGCGAGACTTCCAATTTTTCACTGGCTGTTTCTCCAAGGCGACCCGGGCGGCATGTCGGATGCCCCGGTCGCTGGCACCCAGTGATTTCCAGATCTTGTTCA
This sequence comes from Limisphaerales bacterium, assembly GCA_047608975.1. Taxonomy (GTDB): domain Bacteria; phylum Verrucomicrobiota; class Verrucomicrobiia; order Limisphaerales; family JAYPXF01. The sequence continues at coordinate 35,014 of JBLFYM010000045.1, forward strand.
GTTCGCCAGGCTTGGCTGCGGCCTTGCCGTGTTGCACGAAGGCTTCGAGCGCGTGACGGCGTTTACGCGCCTGCTCGCCGCCGGGAATGGGTTTGGCAGGAGTGGTGGATTCATCACCGGTGTAAGTGACACGGTAGACGCCAGATTGGACCCGGCGGCCACCGACCGTAAAGTACATCGCTCCGTCCTGGTCGTGAACCAGAATGTCCGTCAGGGGAAGCGGTTGCGCGCTGGCGAACTCTTCAAAGACGCCGGTGTAGGTGGAACCCTTCGGCTCAAGATGAACAGCGTAGAGTTTACCGTAGGACCAATCGCAGATGAAAAGCGCGTTCTGATACTTGGCCGGAAACTTCGCGCCGTAGCCGAAGCTCACGCCGGTCGGCGAACCCGGGCCGATGTCGACCGCAGCGCCAAAGGTGTCGCTGCAGTAGTCCATGAATTTGCCGGAGCCCACGCGCCAACCGAACTCGGCACCATCGATGACGTGATTCACCCGCGTCGGTCGATACCAGGGTGTGTTCAGATCCCATTCCATATCGGCATCGTAGGTGAACAGCTCCCCGGCCCGGTTTACGGCAGCGTCGTACTGGTTACGGAAACCGGTCGCGACGATCTCCCAGGTTTTGCCTTCGGGATCAATCTGCGCGACGTGGCCGCGCGGGGCTTCCGTTCCGGCCATAAAATGTTGGAGGGAGGGAAAGAGCTGATCTTCGGCCCAGACTTCCGGAACGCGGGAATGGGTGTAGTCCGCCGGCAATTCGGTCTGATTGCCCATCACCACGTAGAGATGTTTTCCATCCGGCGCGGGAAGGATTGCATGCGGACCGTGTTCCCCACCGGTCGCGGCCAGTTGCTTGATGGTCACAACTTTGTCGAACTGATCGTCGCCATCGGTGTCAAGTAAACGAAAGACACCCGAACCCGTGGTGCTGGCACGGGAGTTCACGACCACGTAGAGACTGTCGAAGGCGTAGCACAATCCCTGGGCATGTCCGATGTGCGGGAGTTTGCCTTTCGCATCATCAACCGCCTTGGCCGTCGGTCGCGGTTCACCGGGCCGTGGCTTGGTCTTGTCGGCGGAATACGTGATCTGCTCGATCGCCGCCGGATCGACCTTCTTCCCCGGCTTCGGAACGGGAAACCGATAGAGCCCGCCATACTGATCGCTGACAATCAACCGCCCCTTGTCATCCTGACACATCGCAACCCAGGAGCCCTTGTCATCGCGCGGAACGGAATAGATCAATTCGATCTGAAATCCTTCGGCAAGCCGAATCTGCTCCGGCGGAGTGGCGCTACGTTGGGCGTTGGCGAAAGTGTTGGCGGCAAACAGGGCCGCCAGGAACAGTGGCAATTTCGTGATCTGCTTCATGGTCAGTTTTCTATCGCGGCTTTCCCCTCATATCGCGAAGAAGGGAAGATTTCGCCACTTCTTTTTCAAATGACTCCTACCACATGAAGGCTCGCTTTCGCTTCATCACATGGCCAGTTGCCTCGCCAGATCGAGGACGGCCACTTCCTTGGCCTTGGCTTCAACTTCGATGGTCACTGGGCGGTCCCGCCAACAATCTGGGAAGTCGGCCAGATCGATAAAGTCGTGGTGACGTCTGGGCTTCGGGCCCAGCCATCCGTCCCGGGGGCTGGAGATGTGAAACAAGGGTTTTCGCTGCCAGGTGGCCAGGGCCTGATCGGTGGCGGCCTCAATTGAAAGATCATCGCGATTGCAGCGATGATGATGAACGTCGTAGACCAGCGGTAAACCCTCTGATCGGCACAAAGGAAGGAGGTCGGTCGGGGTATAGGTCACGTCGTCGTTTTCGACCGTCAGTCGGCTCCTTACCCGATCGGACAGACGACTCAGATTGCTGGCGAATCTCGCCAGGGCATCGGTCTTATCGCCGTAGGCTCCGCCGCCATGAATATTCACCACATCTGCCCCGACCCATTCCGCAACTTCCGCCTGATACTCAAGTTCCGCGACCGAGCGGTCGACCACCTCGGCCCGCGGCGAGTTCAGAACCACGAACTGATCGGGATGAAAGCAGGTGCGGACACCGTGCTCCCTGGCAAACTCCCCGCACTGCTGGAATCGCTGAATGATCCCCGCGCCGTCCGGCAGATCCGAAACCTCATAGCCCCATTCGGCGTGCGTTTTCACCGGCAGGATCTGGCTATTGATACGAAAGCATCCAATGCCGTTTTTGGCACAGAACCGGAGGGCCTCAATCAGTGCCTCGGCATTGGCCAAACACAGGCCGCCCAACTTCACCAAGGCGGCTTCCCGGCGCAAGCCGCTGACAACTTTGACCGTCGTGGTGCGAAACTTGATGGGCTGATCGCGGAAGACACAGCACAACCCCAATTGATTGGTCGATTGAATGGCGGATTTGTTGTTCATGGTTTCCAAAGACGCCAAGCATAGTCCCATTTTCCGCGACTGTCTTGCCCGGCATTTGAAGACTGCCGGAGCGAGCTGGCCGCCAATTCACTGAGACTCAGTCCCGGGACTGAGGCTCGGCCTCAAGTGTCGGCCGCCACCGAGGCCTCTCCGCCACCGGAGCGGCGGACTGCCTTCCGAAGCAGATGAGCGAGGGCATATACGACGGACCAAAGCCCGAGGAAAAACACTGAAAAGGCCCAGCCAAGCACGACCGCAAACGCGCCGGGGGCGTCACTGGCCCAGTCTTCCATCAATTGGTCAGGCACCGGCTCGCCACGATTTTCGAAGGCTTGCATTTGCGAGGTGAGATCCTTCGTGGTGCAAACGGAAGCCCCGATCAGGCAGCCCCATCCAATGAGCAGAGAAAGCACAACGGCAAGCCACCAAGGGAATCGCGGGCCTTTGAAAAAGCGGATCGAGAGCAAGATGCCAGGTCCCACAAAAAAGACGGTGGCAAAGAAGTTCCCTAGTAGATTCCATTTCATTCGTTGATCATGGTGCCGGAGTTCGAATTGATTGCGAACCGAATGTGAAAACCGAATGGAACCTCGGTGATGGCATTGATCGAGACGGATCCGCTGCCAATCGAAGCCGACCGAGCCTGACAACCGGTTTCTATGCACCTGGCCATCCCGGAATTCATCGCCCATTGATGGGATTGCGAATTCCATCGTCGGTTACTACCCTCACTCCCGATCGGACAAACCGATTGTTCAATCCATGAAGCTTTATCATATGTCATCATTGCCCGAACGTTTCATCAGTTTCGGAATCGCGGCCGTTCTTCTGGCGGCGGGAAGTATTGCCTTCACAAAAGAACCGATCACCGAGGGTGAGACGGATCCGATCATGAAGGATCTCGATCCGTATTTGATCAAGGCTTTGTACGGCTCTGACTCCAAGGGGAAAACCGGCCGGTTCGGCGCGGAGGGCGGAATGGTCGATCTCTTGAAGGAACCAGCCTTTGTCAAAAGGGTTGCGAAGCATGATCTCAAGCTTTTCAACGGACCCATGTTGGGGGACATCAAGCCAACTTCCGCGAAGTTCTGGGTGCGAACTGCCGGAACAGCCTCGGTTCAAATCAACGTTGGCGGTCAAACTTCTGAGATCGTCAAGACGTCCGCCCAAGAGGACTTCACCGCAGTCATGACAGTTAAGGGCTTGAAGCCGTTCAAGGACTACACCTACTCGGTCAAGGTGGCTGGGAAAACGATCGAGCGCGATGCGTTCCGATTTCGGACGGCGCCGGCGAAGGGGCAGAAGGCTCAATTTCAGGTGACCTTTGGCTCGGGATCGCGCTATGTGCCGACGAACGAATACGCCTGGAGGAACATGGCGAATTCCCGGCCGCTCGCCTATCTCGGGCTGGGCGATAACGTCTATATCGATGTCGTCGAGCGGCGGGGTGCCCAGCGTTTGTTTTACTACCGCCGCTGCCTCAGCCCGGCATACAGTGAGCTCATCAGCAGTGTGGGGATGTATGCGGTGTGGGATGATCACGACATGGCGATGAACGATTCCGCTGGCGGGGCAGGAATGAAAGCACCGTGGAAAATGCCCAACTGGACGGTGTTCCGGCAAAACTGGAACAATCCTCACTATGGCGGCGGAGAGTCGCTGCCGGGCACGTGGCATTCTTTCTCACTCGGCGACGTGGACTTCTTCATGACGGACGGTCGTTTCTATCGCGAGAAAAAGGACAAGACCATGTTGGGGCCGGATCAGAAGAAATGGCTGCTTGAAGCGCTCGCGGCATCAAAGGCCAAATTCAAGGTGATCGCCTCGGGCACAATGTGGGCCGACGGCGCGGACAAGAACGGCAAAGACTCCTGGGCGGGCCCCTGGGCCAAGAAAGAGCGCGATGAAATCTTCGACCTGATCAACGACGAGAAGATCAACGGAGTGATGCTGATCTCCGGTGACCGCCATCGCTCGGACATCTGGAGAATCGACCGCCCCCGCGGATATCCCCTATACGAATTCGTTTCTGCCAAGGTGACCAATCAACACACCCACAAGACATTTGACAACGCGGTTTGGTCCTACAACAAAGGTAACTTCTGGGGGCAGCTCAGCTTCGACCTGCGTCCGAACGATCCGGTCATGACTTTCAAGTGCGTTGACATCAGTGGTCGGGTGGTCAAGGAGTTCCCGCTGAGCTTAAGTCAGTTGAGTCACAAGTGAGGCGGCTACGGAACCGCCGGATCTCGCCGATCGGTTGCGCTTTGCTACGTGAGGATATCCGACACCACCCGGCCGTGGACGTCGGTGAGGCGGTAGTCGCGTCCTTGGAAGCGGTAGGTCAGTTTTTCGTGATCAAAGCCGAGTTGATGAAGGAGAGTGGCGTGGAGATCATGGACATGGACCTTGTTCTCGATGACATCGAATCCGAACTCATCGGTTTTGCCATGCGACAGACCGGGCTTGATGCCGCCGCCGGCCGCCCACATCGTGAAGGCGCTGATGTGATGATCGCGACCGGTGAGGGATTTGCGGACTTCGCCCATGGGAGTGCGACCGAACTCACCGCCCCAGATGACGATCGTGTCATCCAGCAAGCCGCGTTGTTTGAGATCTTTGAGGAGTGCCACGGCGGGCTGATCGATCTCCTTGCAACGTTTCGCCAGTGGCGCTCCGAGATAATTGTTCGGGTTGCCATGGTCATCCCAATCGGTGTGATACATCTGCACGAAACGTGTTCCGCGTTCCACGAGACGGCGGGCGAGCAGGCAATTGTTGGCGAAGGAACTCTTGCCGGGCACCGCGCCGTAGTGATCGAGGGTGGCCTTTGATTCAGAACTGATGTCCATCAGCTCCGGCGCGCTGGTCTGCATGCGATACGCCATTTCGTAGGCGTTGATCCGGGTGGCGATTTCAGAGTCTCCGGTGACGCCGAGCCGTTCGCGGTTCAGATTTCCGACCAGGTCAAAGAAGTCCTTCTGTCCGGCGTCATTGATGCCTTGCGGGCTGTTCAGATTGAGGATCGCATCGCCGGTTCCGCGAAACGGCACGCCTTGATACGAGGTTGGGAGGAAACCGCTCGACCACAGGGCGTTGCCGGCGCGCGGTCCGCGCGGTCCGGATTGCAGGACGACGAAGCCGGGGAGATTCTGGGATTCTGAACCGAGTCCATAGGTGAGCCAGGATCCCATGCTGGGACGTCCGGGCGCGTTGAAGCCACTGTTCATGAAGAGCTTCGCCGGACCGTGATTGAAGACATCGGTGACCATGCCCTTGAGGAAACACACGTCGTCGGAAACGCTGGCCAGATGCGGCAAGAGGTCACTGATCTCAACCCCGCTTTGTCCGTGTTGCGCGAAGTCCCGCTGACCGCCGAGCAGCTTCGCGCCCTTCTTTATGAAGGCGAAACTCTTCTCCTTCGGAAAGAACGAATCGGGCGAGGGCTGGCCGTGCAGCTCGCGCAACTTCGGTTTGTGATCAAAGAGCTCCAGCTGGCTGGGGCCACCGGCCATGAACATGAAGATCACGTTCTTTGCCTTCGGCCGGTCGTGACTGCTGGCCACGGCCAACGGATTCATACCGCGATCGGGAGACGCGGCCGCTTTGTTTCCGATCAGATTGCCCAGCGCGATCGAGCCGAGACCCACGCCGCAGTTCTGGAAGAAATGGCGGCGGGTTCCGCGCAGGGTGAGCACCTGATCGAGGCGGT